>NZ_LLZH01000013.1:0-356312 GCF_001509495.1 Actinoplanes awajinensis subsp. mycoplanecinus
CCCCGCACCCAGCACCCAGCACCCAGCACCCAGTCTCGGCCGCCACGCGCCCCCGTCCCCCGGCTGGTTGTCAGGGGTCCCTCAAAGCCCCGAAGACACCCCTGGCAACCAGCCCACAAAATGCCAGCTGCCCCGCTCACACCACTGGCTGGTTGTCAGGGGTGCCTCAAGCCTCCGGAGACACCCCTGGCAACCAGCTCACGAGCGCCGGCTGGTTGTCAGGGGTGCCTGAAAGGGTCCGAGACACCCCTGGCGGCCAGCCGGGTTCGGCGGGCATCGCGCTCGGCGTGGAGCGCGGCGTTCGCTGCACGGCGCCGCCTACAGTGAGGCGCGTGGATCTTCCTGAGGATGTCGCGGCCGTGGTCTTCGACTGTGACGGGCTGCTCGTCGACACCGAGACGTGCTGGACCCGGGCCGAGACGGCACTGTTCGCCGAGCACGGCCACGGCTTCGGGCTGGAGCAGAAGAAGCTGCTCATCGGCCGGACCCTGGAGACCGCCGCCGAGGCGATAGCCACCTACTTCGACCTGCCCGGCGAAGGTCCCGCCCTGGCCGCCCGGCTCCACGACCTGGTCGCCCTCGAACTCGCCGCCGGCGCCGACGCGCTCCCGGGCGCCCGCGACCTGGTGACCGCGCTACGCGGCCGGGTGCCCATCGCCGTAGCCAGCAACAGCAACCGCGCCTTCGTCGACACCGCCCTGGCCAAGTCCGGGCTGGCCGAGCTGTTCTCGCACGTCTACGCGGTCGAGGACGTCGCACGGCCCAAGCCCGCACCGGACCTCTACCTGGCGGCGTGCGCCGGCCTCGGGGTGGATCCGGCGCGCAGCGTCGCCTTCGAGGACTCCGGCACCGGGGTGGCCTCGGCCCGCGCCGCCGGCCTCTACGTCATCGGCGTCCCGTCACTGCCGGGCACGACTCTCGACGTGCACCGGAGTTACTCCTCCCTCGCCGACCCGGAATTGCTCACCTGGGGTTCAGGCCTCGGCCTTAACCGCCGATAAGCCCTTTGACCATGATCGAAAAGCTCGTCCCGGCAGGGACGAGTTGCGGGCCGTGTATCCCTCAGAAGCAGGCCTAGTCCCGAGAAATCTCAGAACCGCCCGCCGATGGTCGATCACCGGCATGGTGGCACAGGGATCGGTTCTGAGGAGGATGATGATCGGCCGGTCGGCGATAGTCCGTCACGCGCGCGCCGCGGCCTTCCTCGCCGGTCTGCTGGTGCTGGTGATGAGCGTGTTCACCAGCGTGCTGGCGACCCGGGACAAGCAGGTCACCTCGCAGGACCACGCCCTCGATCTCGCCCTGCAGCAGCAGGTCGCCACCGTGCGCAACTATTTCGCGCAGTCCCGGGCGATCGCCGAGGTGCTCGCCGACAACCCGGTCTTCATCGACTTCTACCAGGCGCCCGGCACCACGGCAGAGAAGATCGCCACCGGCGGGCCACTGCTGGAGCGGGTCAACGACGCGCTCGCGTACCTGGAGCAGTTGTACCCGGGCCGGGTCGGTGAGGCGTGCTTCGTCGACCGCGACGGCTCCCAGATCGCCCGGATCGACAACGGCCTGCCGGTCGCGACGAAGAACCTGCGCCCGGACGAGACGAAGATGTCCTACTTCGCCCCGACACTCGCCCTCGGGCCGGAGCGGGACTACCAGACCAAGGCCTACCAGTCGCCGGACACCCACAACGCGGTCATCTCCAACTCGATCGTGGTGTCGGCGGCCGGGCACACCGGCATGGTGCACTTCGAGATCGCCCTGGACAGCCTGCGGCTGCCGGCGACCAGTGGCCGGGTCGCCTCGATCATCGACGCGAGCACCGGCGGGGTGCTTGTCGACTCCCGGACCGCGACGACGATCACCGGCAATGACGACGACTCGTTCATCCCGTTGAAGGAAGGTGGCAAGCTCGCCGGTATCACCACGCTGGGCGACCGGCGGGTGGCCTACCAGCGGCTCCCCACCGCCACCAACAACGCCAACGACTGGTACGTCGCAGTGTCCGCCACCGCGTTCGGGCTCGGCTGGTCCCGTGGCCTGAGCGTCAACTCGCTCGCGCTGCTGCTGGGCGCGCTGCTGACCATCCTGGTGTCCGGTGTGAGCTGGCGCAGTCACACCCGCTCGGTGCGCCGGGCCGCCACCCACGACCCGCTCACCGGCCTGCCGAACCGGGCGCTGTTCGTCGAGCGCACCGAGGTCGCCCTGCGCAACGGCCGCCCCGCCGCCGCGCTGATCATCAACTTGCAGGGCTTCCGGAACGTCAACGACGTGCTCGGGCACCGGCACGGAGACCTGCTGCTCATCCAGGTCGCGGAACGGCTCTCGGAAGCCGCCCCGACCGGTGCCACGGTCGCCCGGATCGGCGCCGACGACTTCGCCGTGCTGCTGCCCGGCGTCGACCTGGAGCCGGCCCGGGAGACCGCCGATAAGCTGCTGGCCGCGCTGCACCACACCTTCCTGATCGACGACTTCCAGCTCGACGTCGAGGCGAACGCCGGGCTGGCCGCCGCACCGGAGCACGGCACCGAGGCCGACGCCCTGCTCCGGCACGCCGACGCGGCCCTGCACCTGGCCCGCGAGCAGGCCAGTACGGTCCAGCAGTACGACGCGTCGAACGACACCAACGCCGCCAACCGCCTCGAACTGCTCGGCGACCTGCGCCGCGCGATCGGTGCCGACGACCAGCTCTCGCTGCACTACCAGCCCAAGATCGACCTGGCCGGCGGCCGGGTCACCGGCGTCGAGGCGCTGATCCGCTGGCAGCACCCGCGCCTGGGCCGGGTCGCGCCGGACCAGTTCATCCCGATGGCCGAGTCGACGAGCCTGATCCGTCCGCTGACCAGCCACGTCCTGGACATCGCCGTACGCCAGGCGAAGGACTGGTCGGACCGCGGCATGCCGATCCCGGTCGCGGTCAACCTGTCCACCCGCTGCCTGCTCGACCCGCACTTCCCGGCTCAGGTCTTCGACCTGCTGCACCGGGTCGGCCTGCCGGTCGCGCTGCTCAAGTTCGAGATCACCGAGAGCATGGTGATGACCGACCCGGAGAAGGCCCTGGCCGTGCTGCGCGAACTGCGCAGCGGCGGCATCAGCCTGTCGATCGACGACTTCGGCACCGGTCACTCGTCGATGACCTACCTGCAACGCCTCCCGGTCGACGAACTGAAGATCGACAAGTCGTTCGTCCAGGCGATGGGCGACAGCCACGGCGACGCCGTGCTGGTCCGCACCGCGATCACGCTCGGCCACAACCTGGGCCTGTCGGTCGTCGCCGAGGGCGTCGAGGACCTGGCCGCGGTGGCCGCCCTGCGCGAACTCGGCTGCGACGTCGCCCAGGGATACCACTTCGCCCGCCCGATGCCGGCCGAGGACTTCGACCAGTGGCTGAGCGATTACTCGGGCCGCTCCTACTCGGCCCGGCACTCCGCGAACGCCGTCCCGGTCGACGCCTGACCCCGAAGCCGGCTCGCCCCGACCGGGAATCACGGGCAGAGCACGCTGGTGATCAGCGTGGTATAGGCGGGGCGGGCATCCGGGAACGGTAGTTCCGCTGGATTCTTGCGCTGGCCGCGACCCAGGTCGAAGACCGTGGCCACGAGCACGAACTGCCGGGTGGCATCCGCCGTGGTCATCGAAAGACTGGTGAATCCCGGGCCACTGCCGTCGGTCTCCCACACCGTCACCTCGTTGTCCTCGCAGGGGATCGTGAGCCGTTGCACGCCCAGCCCGTAGTCGCTGTCGAGCGCGGTGGTCAGCAACTCGCGCTGCTGGGCCGGACGCAACAGCCGGCCCCTGAACAGCGCACTGTCGAAGCGAGCCAGGTCGGCGGTGGTGGAGACCATCGCGCCGGCCGTCCACTCACCGGAGGGGTTGAAGCCGGTGACGTCGCGCCCGCTCATGTCGTATCCGTGCAGGTACGGACCGGGGATCGCCGGGTCGTCGAGCGGGAACGAGGTGTGCGACAACCCGAGCGGGACGATGATCCGGCGGCGGATCTCCTGGTCGGCACGGTGGTGGGTCACCGCTTCGATCACCAGGCCGGCGAGCAGGTAGTTGGTGTCCGAGTAGGCCCACTGCTGTCCCGGCTCGGACAGCGGCGGGTGCGCCAACGCCGCGGCGATCACGTCCCGCGGCTGCTGGCCGCCCCGGTCGGTGCCGTTGTCGGGGTTGTAGATGCCGCTGGTGTGGTTCAGCAGCTGCCGCACGCTGACCTTGCGCCCGTCCAGCATCCCGGGCAGCCAGCGCTCCACGCTGTCGTCGAGGCTCAACCGCCGCTCGCCGACCAGCTGGAGCAGCACGGTGGAGACGAACGACTTGGTGTTGCTGAAGATCCGCCAGTGATCGTCGGGCTGCGCGGGCCGCCCGGCGGCCAGGTCAGCGATCCCGGCGGCCAGGTGCCAGCTTCGGGTGCCGGTGCGCACGTAGGAGAGGACGGCGGGGTTGCCGGCCGCCACCGCTTCCTGCAGCGCCTCCCGCACCCCGGTGGGCGGCCCCGGGGTCCGGGCCTTGGCGTTGGCGGCGGTGCCGCCGGCCGTCACCAGGCCGATGAGCACCGTCCCGGCGCAGATCGCCGTCAGCGCCGTCTTCTTCTTCGCCATGTTCGCTCCTCGGCTCGGTGTGTCGGCATCACTCTTCCGGCGTGGCGACGGCTAATCGACCAGGTACTCCCCCGACTTCACCCCGGGGACAACCCGGGGGTCAGGACGGGGGCCCACCGGCTGTCCCGCCCGGCCGGCGACGGTCCATCCTGGATCCCATGCGCGGCACGAAGCGATTGCTCTACGCCCTGGTCGGCCTCCCCCTGGGCCTGTTCGGCCTGGCCTACGTGGCCGTCACGATCGTGGCGGGCTCCGCGCTAGCGCTCACCGTGGTCGGGCTCCCGCTGCTGGCCGCCGCCGTGCGGGGCGCCCGGCTCCTGGGCACGCTGCACCACGCGCTCGCCCAGCGGCTGCTGGAGATGACGGCCGCCGGGCCGGTCGCGCCGGCGGCCGGCACCGGCTTCCTCGACTGGGTCACGATCGGCCTGACCGACCGGGCCGGCTGGCAGGCCGCGGTCTACCTGCTGATCAAGGCGCCGATCGCGGTGCTCACCGCGGCGATCGCACTGTTCTTCTACGGCTACGGTCTCGCCGCGGCAACCTACCCCGCCTGGTGGCGGCTCATCCCGCCCCAGGAGGGGCACGAGGGCCTGCAGCTGCCCGGCGACGTCTTCCTCGACACCTGGTCCCGGGCTCTCATGGTCGCCGTGGTCGGTGCGGCGATGCTGCTGGCCGCCCCCAGGGTCCTGCGCACCGTGCTGGTGCTCGACCGCGTCGCCATCGCCGGCCTGCTCGGGCCGGGCAAGCTCCGCGAGCGGGTCCGTGAGCTGGAGCGCAGCCGGGCGTTCGCGGTGCAGGACGCCGCTGCGGCGCTGCGGCGCATCGAGCGCGACCTGCACGACGGCACCCAGGCCCGGCTGGTCACCCTGGCCATGAAGATCGGTGCCGCCAAGGAACACCTCGCGCAGACCGACGCCGATCCCGCAGCGCGTGACCTGGTCAGCCAAGCCCATCAAGAGGCGAAAGCCGCTCTCGTCGAGCTGCGTGACGTGGCCCGCGGCATCCACCCGCCGATCCTCGACAGCGGGCTCGACACCGCCCTGAGCACTCTCGCCGCCCGCAGCCCGATTCCGGTCGAGCTGACCGGCGCCCTCACCCGGCAGCCGTCGGCGGAGGTCCGGCTCATCGCCTACTTCTGCGTGGCGGAGCTGCTCACCAACGTCGTCAAGCACAGCGGTGCCCGGTGCGCCACGCTCGACGTCGAGCACCGCGGCGACCTGCTGCGCCTGACCGTCACCGACAACGGGACGGGCGGTGCCCGGCCCCGCAGCGGGCTGATCGGGCTGGCCGATCGGGTCCGAACCGTCGATGGCCGCTTGGACGTGGACAGTCCCGACGGAGGGCCTACGGTCGTGACCGTGGAGCTGCCATGCGGATCGTGATCGCCGAGGACGCCGTCATGCTGCGCGACGGCCTGACCCAGATCCTGACCGGCCGGGGACACGAGGTGCCCGCCGCCGTCGCCGACGCCGAGGCGCTGCTCGCCGCGGTCACCGAGCACCGGCCCGACATCGCGATCGTCGACATCCGTATGCCGCCGACCCACACCGACGAGGGGCTGCGCGCGGCGATCACCATCCGCCGCGATCACCCGGCGACCGGAGTGCTGGTCTTCTCGCAGTATGTCGAGACCCGCTACGCCGCCGACCTACTCGCCGGCGGCGCCCAGAAGGTGGGCTACCTGCTGAAGGACCGGGTCGCCGACGTCAGCGACTTCATCGACGCCCTGACCCGAGTCGCCGCCGGCGGCACGGTGCTCGACCCCGACGTGGTCACCCAGATGTTCAATGCCGGTCACCACGCCGGCCACCTGGCCGCCCTGACCACCCGTGAACGCGACGTGCTGACGCTGATGGCCCAGGGCCGATCGAACACGGCGATCGCCGAGCAACTCACGCTCGCCTACGGCACGGTCGAGAAACACATCACCAGCATCTTCACCAAGCTCGACCTGCCCGCCTCGGGCGGCGATCACCGCCGGGTGCTCGCCGTCCTGCACTACTTGCGCCCCTGACCACCACCGACCCGAGCGGAGCCGACCACCGATCTGCAGCGGCATGACATGGCAATGCCGGTACCACCGGTGAAGTCCGACTACCAAGAAGATGACCGCGGACCTGCACGGCGTCACCTGGCGCCGCCAACCAACCACCCGACAAGGGCCGGCCCGAAGGAGAAGTCCCTGGCCAACAACAGCGTGACCCGGCGCCGCCGACCGACCACCCGACAAGGGCCGACCCGAAGGAGAAGACCTTGCCCAACAGCGTGACCCGGCGCCGCCGACCGACCATCGCGGAGAGCTGGCCGCCTATCTGAGCGTGACCTCTACGCCGCCGGAGAACGGCGAGTCGTGGAGTTCCAGGGTGGCCAGCGTGACCCCCCTCGGGACGTCGAAGACGAGGCTGCTTGTCGCTTTATTGCCCGGGGCAAGCTTCTTCAAGAACGCGTCAGTGCCGTGATTGGCGTAGAGGCTGGCCAGCTCGTCGATCCGGTATTCGCCGCCAGACGCGTCCCGCGCCTTCTGGGGGTAGCCGATGAAGTATTTCGTGCCGTCGCCGATGTCGCGCACCGACAGGCTGATCACGCAGAACTTGCCTGCGGCGGTGCGTTTGAGGCGCTCGACACCGATGCTCGTCCGGGAGCAGTCCATCGCGGAGACCACGAACTGGAACTTGCCGTCGCGGACCGCATCGCCGAAGCCGGGCCCGGCCGGGACGACCTTCGCCGGCGGGCTGGTGGTGGCCGTGGCGGCGGTCGACTGCGTGTGGCTGTACTGCTCGGCGGCGATGCCGGCCGCGAACAGCGCGACCACCACGACGAGCGACACCACGACCGCCAGCGACACCTTGAGCGGCGACACAGGTCGGGCGGCCCGGACCGGCCGGCGAGGTCGGGCAGTCCGGACCGAGCCGTGCTGCTGACGAGAATCGTGCGACATCGAGCCACTCCACGGGGCCGGCCGGGTTCACTATCTCCTCACTCTCGGCCACCACTCACGTCTGAACCAGTAATTCGGCATGATCAGCACCAATCACCGCCTGATCGGACAAACCATCAACCCCGAGCACGGGCACGCTGGTGGTTATTTCAGCAGCTCCGGTAGCTCGACCGCCGCATCGGCCAACCTGGCCAGATCGATCCGCTGCCCGGCCAACCCCGCCCGTACCAAATCCTGGATCTGATCGGTGACCTCCCAGACGTTGATGTTCATGCCGGCGGCCACCCGGCCCTCGACGGTCCAGAAGACGACGGCCTCGAGAGCGTCAAGGCTTCCCCGGACCACCAGCTCGGCCGGCACGCCCGGCGGCACCCAGCCGGCGTATTCCATGCCGAGCTCGTACTGGTCGGTGAAGAAATACGGCAGGTGGTCCCAGGGCGTGCCCCGGTCCAGCATCGCTCGGGCCGCCGCGGGACCGGACTGCAGCGCGTTGGCCCAATGCTCGACCCGGACGCGATGTCCCAGCAGCGGATGGTCGATGTTCGCGATGTCGCCGGCCGCGAAGACGTCCGCGTCGCTGGTGCGATGCTGTGCGTCGACGAGCACCCCGCCGTCGACAGCCAGGCCGGCCTGCTCGGCCAGTTCCACGTTCGGTTCCGCGCCGACGGCGATCAGGACGTAGTCGGTGTCCAGGACGGTGCCGTCGTCGAGCACGACCTGCGTGACGTCGCCGTCACCACGCAGTTCGGCGACGTGGGTCCGATAGCGGAAGTCCACCCCGTGCTTGCGGTGCAAGGACCCGAACACCGCCGCCAGCTCGTCGCCGAGCACGTGCTGCAGCGGCGCGGATTCCGGGGTCACGACGGTCACCGCGACGCCCCGGCCGCGTGCCGCCGCGGCGATCTCGAGGCCGATCCAGCCGGAGCCGACGATGGTCAGCCGGGCGCCATCGGTCAAGATCTCGGCGAGCCGGTCAGAATCATCGAGGGTACGCAGGGTGAGCACGTTGCCCAGCTCCACGCCGGGCACCGGCAGGTCACGGGGCCGCGAGCCGGTGGCCAGCAGCAGTCGGTGATAGCCGATCTCCTCCCCCGCAGCGGTCCGCACGGTCTTCCGCTCCCGATCGACGTGGGTGACCCGGGTCCCCACGCGCAGATCGACGTCGTGCTCGGCGTACCAGCCGGCCTCGTGCACGTACGGGACGCCGGCCTCCGTTTTGCCCAGCAGCAGATCCTTGGACAGCGGCGGCCGCTCGTACGGCCGGCGGTGGTCGTCGCCGAGCAGCACGATCCGGCCGGTGAAGCCCTCCTCACGCAGCGTCTCGGCGGCCTTGGCCCCGGCCAGGCTGGCGCCCACGATCACAAAGGTCGGTTCGGTCATGACAGCTCCTCGCATTGACGACGGCTTCGTAGAGTTCGATGTACCGGTCCTACATCAAGGCTTCGTCCTCGGCCAGGTCCCGAGTGTCGTGGCCGACACCCCGCGACGCCGCGATCCGGTGCACGGCGAGCAGGATCCCGTCGAGCGCGCTGATCGCCACCGTGACGAGGACTGCGGCGGCGTAGTCCAGCCGGCGCGACGGCGCTGCCGCAGCCTGCGGGTTCGCACCGGCCAGGCACGGTGATCAAATCAGCACGCCGACGGGGAGAAGGAGCATGACGGGGATGTGCACACCAGGCAGACCGGGCGGGACCGCCGTTTGTGACAACGCCGGATAGGTTGTCGATCGTGGGAGTCAGCGCGTACGTGCATTGCCGCTGCTGGAAGGACGGACTGGCGCCGGCGCCGCCGGTCGGCCCGGTCGGTTTCGACGAGGACGGCCGGCTCGGTCTGCTGGAGCCTTGGAGCCGGGAGACCGCGAACGCGCACGGCCACGTCGAGCACTGGCTGGAGCACGGCTGCCCGCACGACGACATGCAAATCCACCGCGAGGAGATCGGGTCCTGGGCCGGCATCCGGATCTTCCAGCAGGCCCTGCGGGCGGCGGGTGCGGCGGACTTCCCGGTGCTGCTCAGATACCTGCCGGAGACCAACGACGGCTGGATCCCCGCTGACGAGGTGCCCCGGGTGCTGGCCGAATTGGATCACTTCGAGAACGGCGCGCGGCTGGCCGACGAGGTCGTCCTGGTCGACGAGGCCTCCGGGGACGCGCTGCATTCCTACGTCGCCAGCCACGGCGGCGTGTTCATCTGGGGCCGGGACCACCACATCGGGGTCGATCCGGCCGGCTTCTTCGTCCTCGACAGGACGACGGAGCTACCCGGCACGCTGTTCCGGGCGGCCCGTTTCGAGCAGCGGGTCCTGCCCGGCGGCGAGCTGGAACTCACCGGCGAGGGGCAGAGCGTGCGGCTGGCGATGACACCGATCGCCAATTACCTGCCGACCCCGCCGCAGCGGCTCACGATCCAGGTCAGACCACGGTCGGCGGCGGACTTCGACCACCTGCTGGGCATGCTGCGCCGACTGTGCGCCGCAGCCCTGTCCACCGACAACCCGATCCACTGGATCTGACCCCGCCCTCCCTCCCGAGACGACGTTCATCGGATCCAGCGGCGACGCCCCGCATGCGAACGCCAACCGGTCCAGCGGCGACGCCCCGCATGCGACCGCCAACCGGTCCAGCGGCGACCGGCCCGACGCGAAAACCACCGCGCCCGGGACTTCGTCGACGTGCGGGACCTGGCCGCTGCACTGCGGTCCGGGGCGCTGCAGCGACGCGCCCGCGGCGACAGCGAGCAGGTCCGGCAACGCCGCCGACGGAACCCGCATCGCAGGACGTCAGATGCCGGACCAGAAGCCGCACTGGTGTTCGGCCGCCAGGTTGACGCCTGCGGTGTGGTCGGCGGCGAACGCCTGGTGTGCGGGCAGCGCTGCCCACCCCGGACGCCCGGTCGTCGCGAACCGGGACCAGGCGTCGATCATGTCGTCGGCCAGATTCGCCTGGACGTCGCCGACCGTGGTGAAGCCGGCCACGTCGAAGAGATATGGCAGCTCGTAGCCGTGTGCGGCGCCCCACGGATACGTGTCGGACACCGCCGGACTGTGCCGTTCGGCGAACTCGTAGCCGAAGGTCGGCGCGTGCCGGGCGAGCAGGCGCCGGGTGGCCAGCGACGGGCACGCCCAGATCCGGTCGGTGGCGAGCGCAGCCCAGGCCAGACCCGGTGTTTCATACGACCCGGCCGGATATCGAGCGGCGACGTCGGCGGCCCGGTCACCGAACGCGGAATCCAGCATCGCCGCGTAATCGGCCGCAGTGAGCGGCACGCCCAGCCACAGCTCCTGCACGCCGGTGAACGCGCGGTGCTCGTCGAGGTTGGTGCCGCTGAGCACCGGCACCCGGGCCGCCTTGCCTGCCCGCAGCGCCGCGGCCGGTGAGTCTGGCAGCAGGGCCGTGCCGTAGGCGGGAGTGGTGAAGGCCCTCGTCGCGCCGAGCAGCGCGAGCGGGTCCTTGTCACGCAGGCACGCGACCGCCTGCGCCGGCGGGCAACCGAGCGTGGCGGCGAACGCGGAACCGTTGCGCTCGACGGTCGCCCGGGACGTGAACGGCACCCCGGCACCCATGCTGGGCAGGAACAACCCGTCGGGCCAGCTGTCCAGGCACGACCCGGACTGCATGATCGCCTTGTCGAAGAGCCCACGGGCGGTCGGCGAGGTGAGCTGCGCGCAGACGCTCTCCGCGCCGGCCGACTCGCCGTCGAGGGTGACGTTGCGCGGGTCGCCGCCGAACGCGGCCGCGTTGTGCCGCACCCAGCGCAGCGCCGCCTGCTGGTCCTGCAGGCCGAACGTGCCGGAGCCGGCGAGCCCGGGCAGTCCGAAATAGCCGAGGACGCCCAGCCGGTAGTTGACGGTGATCACGACGAGGTCGCCGCGGGTGGCCAGACGGGCCGGGTCGTAATCGGTGGCCGAGCCGTTCTGGAAGCTGCCGCCGTGCAGGAACACCAGCACCGGGTGCGGGCCGGGCGTCGTCGGCGCGGTGACGTTGAGATAGAGACAGTCCTCGTCGCCGGTGGGCGCGCCGAAGACCGGGTTCTGCGCGCAGCGCTCGTGCGGTGCGGTCGCGTCGCGCACGCCGTGCCAGGCGGTCACCGGTTGCGGGGCCCGCCAGCGGCGTTCGCCGGTCGGGGGTGCGGCGTACGGGACCGCCTCGAACGTACGAAATCCGGTTTTGACTGTGCCTTTGATCTGGCCCTGGTCGGTCCGCACGATCGGACCGGCGGCCGCGGCCGGGACAGCGGGCACCACCAGCATCGCGGCCAGTGCCAACACACTCCAGCTGAGCCTGCGCACTTGCACCTCCGGGTGAGGATTTTTTATGATGCAGATGTATCATAACCGGAGATGGCACAGTGGTGCGATGCCGAAGCGGGTGGATCATGAAGTACGACGGCGGCAGATCGCCGCGGGAGTGTGGCGGATCGCCGCCGAGCGCGGGCTGCCCGCGGCCACGTTGCGCGAGGTCGCGGCGGAGTCCGAGGTGTCGATGCGGCTCGTGCAGTATTACTTCACGACCAAACACCAGATGCTGGTGTACGCGTTCGAGCTCGCCGCGGTCACCGCCGGTGAGCGGATGCGCAGCCGGTTCGGTGAGCTGGGGCGCACGCCGGAGCCGGTCGAGGTGGTCCGGATCTGCCTGCACGAGCTGCTGCCGACCGATCCGGACAGTCTGCTGCTGAGCCGGGTGCACGCTGCCTACTACGCCGCTGCGCTGACCGACGCCACCCTGACGGCCGCCGACGCCGACAACCCGCAGCACATGCTGGAGAACCTGATCGCGGGTCAACTGCGCGCGGGTCAGGCACGCGATCTGGTGCCCGCCGCGATCGACCCCGACCTCGAGGCCCGCGGGCTGGCCGCGCTGGCCGCCGGGCTCTCCTCGATCGTGCTGGTGGGTGGCCGGACCCCCGAGGAGGCCCTGGCCACCATCGACTACCAGATCGACCGGCTGTTCCCCGACCAGACCGCCTGACCGGCCACCATCGACCACCGGATCGACCGGCTGCTCCCCGACCAGACCAAACAGACCGCCAGACCCGCCAGACCGCCAGACCGGTCAGACCGCCTGACCGGCCACGTCGCCGTGCACGCTGCGCACCCAGTCCTTCTGCGCCAGCTTCAGGTGTAGTTCGCGCAGGTAGGCGTCGCGCCGGGGCACGGACACCGGCCGGACCGCGTCGGCGATGGTCCGCAGCGGACCGACGTCCTCGAGGTCCTCGGTCCGCGGGCACCGCCCGTCCTGCCGGGCCCGTCGCAGGCCGGCCTGGGCCGGCAGCACCGCGAGCGGCTCAGCGCCCAACTCGCGGCGCAGGTAGTCGACGTCGACCTCGTCGACCACCTTGTTGCCGACCAGGATCAGCAGGTCCTCGACGCCTGCCGCGGCCGCCAGCTCCCGATAGCGGCGGGCCACCGTGACCGATTCCGGCGTGGGTTCGACGACCACCACGATCGCGTCGAACTGGGCATGCAGCGAGTTGGCGAACGCGTCGGTGCCGGCCACCATGTCACAGACCACCCAGTCGCCGGGCTGCGCCCGCAGGTGCGATAGCAGGTTCTCCAGGATGGCCAGGTGGCCGTGGTAGCAGCCGCCGCCGATGTCCTCCGGCTCGTAGGTGCCCACGTGCATGACGTGGGTGCGCTCGTCGAGCGCCACACCGTGCCCGGCCAGCACCGGGTCGGCGGGATCCAGGGTGACCAGGCGCGAGCCGGGACCGGGCGGGGTGGTGGCGACGAAGTGCTCGACTGCGCCGACCAGGGTGTTGGTGCCCATCAGGTGGCGGCGCACGGACGTGGCGTTGTCCGGATGTGACAGCGCGGCCCCCCGGTCGGCGGTGACCCCGAGCAGCGGGGCGAGGTGCACGTTGACGTCGGCGTCGATCGCCAGGACCCGGCGGCCGGTGGCGCGCAGGTGTCCGACGAAGAGCGCGGCCAGGGTGCTCTTGCCACTGCCGCCCTTGCCAGTGAAAGCGATTTTCATTACCGAGAAGCTAGTGACGGCCGAGGAGACGTGCAAGCGAAACACGCGTTTTCGTAATGAAAATCGTTGCCAACTTTGCCGGGCTCAGCACCCCGGGGTCGAGGCGGTGTCCAGCAGCCTCAAGGACGCCGAGACCGGCCAGCGCGGGTTCCTGATCACCGGGGAGCAGAGCTACCTCGACCCGTATACGCAGGCCAAGACGGATCTGGCCACACCACCCAGCGCACGGCCGCCGACCTGAACCGGCTCGCCGCCGGCATGACGAACCTGGTCAACGGCTTCCGACACTGACCGTCACTGACTCCAGGTCACGCCGGGTAGCGCGCGGTAGACGGACTCGAGCCCGGTCCGGGTCAGCGCGCGCACCCAGAGCCACGCACCGTCGTCACCGTGCGTGCGCAGCAGCAGGCCCGGCCGCGAGTACCACCGGACCGGTGACTCCTCGACGTCGATCCACATCGGCAGGTCCGGCAGCGGCACGCGGTCGAAGTTCGCCGCCACCGACGGCACCAGATCGGCCGGCAACTCGGCCGCGTTGTACCACTCGCCGCCGTCGATGACCGCGGTCAGCGCAATGTCCACGCAGGTCAGCGACAGATGATCGAGGTAGGGCCGCCAGCCCGCCCCGTTGTCGACGAACGTGGGCGGGTCCGGATCGCCGGCACCCACCGGAAAACCCCAGACCGCCTCGGCGACCGCCGGGTCCGCCGCATGGAAGATCACCATGCCGTCGTCCACCTCCAGACCGAGGGCCGCGACGTCACTGCGGTTTTCGTACGTGTGGAGCAGCTCGGCCACGCCCGGCACCTCCCACGCCGCGCCGAGCAAGCGCAGGAACTCGCCGGGATCGCCGCTGCCCAACGCCCCCGCCGTATCAAATCCGGAACGCATCGCGCCAAGCTACCGGAGTGGCCCGCTATGCTCCGGCGGACCGACCGGGTGGGGAGACGGCGTGAAACGCGGCGAGGTCTGGTGGACACCGCTCGACACCGAGTGGCCGGTCGTGCTGATCTCCGACCACGGGGACGCGGTGCAGATCGTCGCAGCCGCCACCGCGGAACAGAAGCGGGGCTTCGTCATCCTCACCCCGGAGCAGGCGGCCGGGGCCCGACCGGTCGCGGACACCGGCCCACTCGTCGGCATCGAGGTGCCCATCGACCTGAGTGAGACCCTCCACCAGGTCGGCGTGGTGCGGGTGGCGCTCCCCCGCAACGGCCACATCTTCTGCACCTGGGAACTGACCGTCGAACCCGGCGCCCTGACCGAGCGCGTGACCACGCTGCCGGCCGAGACGATGCGGCAGCTCGACCAGGCCATCGACATCGGTAGAGTTCGTTCCCATGGTCGACTGGGTCAAGCTTGAACTGGACATCACACGGTTCGACGACACGAGCTTCGAGCCCTACCTGCACCGCGCCCGATCCGCGGACATCCGCTTCTCGACGATGGCCGAGCTGGGCGACCGCCGGGCGCTCTACGAGCTGGATCGGCATGTCCGCCACGTCCGTCCACCAGGACGAAGCGTTCTCGGAGATGACCGGCGTGCTCGCCCCGCACCGCGGCAAGGGCCTGTCCCTCGCGCTGAAACTGCTCGCGATCCGCTTCGCCCGCGCCGCAGGATGCCAGCGACTCGTCGCCTTCCACCACCCGGAGAACCACACCGCCATCGCGATGAACCGCCGCCTCGGCTTCGTCGATCAGGCTCGCTGATCGGGGCCGCCCGGCTGGACACAGCGGCCCTTATGACACCCGCATAACGGCCGCCAGAACCAGCCGGGCGCACCCGGCTGGGCACAGCGGCCCGAATGACACCCGCATAACGGCCGCCAGAACCAGCCGGGCGCACTCGGGCGGGTGGCGGGTTCAGCTGGTCCTGTCCGTTGCATCCAGGTCGCTGGGCAACTGTGCCGGGCCATAGAAGCGCCGCCGATAATCCGCCGGGCTCACGCCCACGTGCCGCTGGAACAGGGCGCGCATGTTCGCGCCGGTGCCCAGCCCGGCGCGGCGCGCGACGGTTTCCAGGCCGTGACCGCCCTGCTCGATCAGGCGGCAGGCCAGCGTGACGCGCTCCACGGTCAGCCAGGCCAGCGGAGTGGTGCCGATCTCGGCACGGAACCGCCGGTGCAGGCTGCCCACGCTCATCCCGCACTGCCGCGCGAGGTCCGCCACGGTCAGCGGCTCGTCCAGGCGCTGCTGGGCCCAGGCCATCATCGGCGCGAGGGACTGGTCGGCGGCCGGCGGCATCGGGCGTTCCACGAACTGGCGCTGGCCGCCGTCGCGGTAGGCGGCGAAGACCAGGCGGCGGCTGACGTGGTTGGCGATCTCCGCGCCGTGGTCGCGCCGGACGATGTGCAGCCCCAGGTCGAGCGCCGCGGCGCTGCCCGCCGAGGTCAGCACATCACCGTCGTCGACGAACAGCACGTCGGGTTCCAGCCGCACCGCCGGGAAACGCGCCCGGAACTCGTCCGCCAGGTTCCAGTGCACGGTGGCCCGGCGACCGTCGAGCAGGCCGGCCTCGGCCAGGGTGAACGCGCCCGTGCACAGACCGACCATCCGGGCGCCGCGCTGGTGCGCGCGGCGCAGGGCCGCGAGCAGGGCAGGGCGGGAGGGCGTTTCGACGTACGGCCGGTTCGGCACGATCACGGTGTCCGCTTCGTCGATCTCGTCGAGCCGCCCCACCGCGCCGATGCTGAACAGGGCGTCACGCATGGGCGTCGATGCGCGGGGAGCGACGACCTTCAGGTCGTACAGTAAAAACCCGATCTCGGGCCGCAGCGGACCGCCGAATATCTCGCACGCGCAGCCGATCTCGAACGGGTTGGACTGTTCGTCGACGACGAGGACAACCCGGTGTGAGGATCCTTGCGGCATTGGTCATTTCTACCAGTGCCGGGCCGGTCGTTCCCCGGTCAGGATCGGTGCATGCTCACGAAGTTCGCCCTGGCCGACGAAGCGGCCGGCCTCACCGAGTTCTGGTCCCAGCGGGTGCTCGCCGCGGCCAACGGCAACCTGCTCAAGGTCGCCAAGGGAACCCGCTCCACGCATTGGCATTCCCACGACGATCAAGACGAGACCTTTGTGCTTTTGTACGGCCGGATGACGATCCAACTGCGCGACGGCGACGTCCCGTTGACGCCCGGCGACCTGCTGGTCATCCCCCGCGGCGTCGAACACTGCCCCCGCGTCGACGGCGACGAGGCCCACTTCCTCCTGATCGGCCCCGACGTCACCTCGACCGCGGCCGGCGGCAAACCGGACTGGAGCGCGCTACCCGCCGATGACGGTGCCGCCCAGGCCGGAGCGTGACGTGGGCTGGCCGACCAGTTCGACGAGGACGTCGTCGCGGTGCTCGGCGCCGAACACCGTGGTGACCGCCTCGGTGAACGCGGTGACGAGCTGCGCGACGACCCGGGCCGCGTCGTCACGGGCGAACACCTCCTCCCGCATGCCGAAGGTGAGCGAGGGCGCGGCCGTCTCGATCGGCACTCCCCCGCGCGCCCAGCGCCCGGCCGGGATCCCGACCAGCCGGACGTCCACCGACGGGCGGGCCCACTCGCCGTACACGGAAACCACCGCGTCGGTCAGTGCGGCGATGATGGCGGGTTCCCGACCGGCGAGCTGCTGCTCAAGCGCATGGAGCATCACGTGCGGCATCGGGGCAGCATAGGACTATCGGTACGCCTGCTGGAACCGATTTCAGCGCACCGGAACCAGCGGGGTTTCCAGCAGGCTGCGGTCGCCGTCGGCGCCGTGGCTCAGGGCGGCAGCGACGTCCTCGTGCGGGGTGCCCAGCCGGACCGCGCTGACCTCGTCCAGCAGGCGGTAGTGCTTGTCGTCGAGGTCGAGGTGCAGCGATTGCAGGTATTCCTGCAGCTGGGCGAGGGTGCGTGGGCCGGCGATCGGGACCAGCGCCGTGGCGGCCCGTGCGGACCGGCGGCGCAGCCACGCCAGGGAGACCTGCACCGCGCTGACACCGAGCTCGTCGGCGATCGCCAGCACCGCGTCGACGACCGCGGTGCGTTGCGTGGTGCCCTCGATCGCGTCGCCGCGGGCGCTCAGCCGGCCCTGCTCCCCCTGGCGGTACTTGCCGGTGAGCAGTCCCCCGGCCAGCGGCGAGTACAGCACCACGCCCAGCCCGTGGGCCTGCGCCATCGGCAGCAGCTCCCGGTCGGCGGAGCGTTCGGCCAGGCTGTACTCGGTCTGGATGCCGACCAGCGGGGCCAGCCCGCGCAGGTCGGCCCGGACGGCGGCGCCGGCGACCCGCCAGGCCGGGAAGTTGGACAGGCCACCGTGCCGGATCTTGCCGGACCGGATCAGGTCGTCGAAACCGGCCAGGATCTCCTCGATCGGTGTGACGCCGTCCGGGAAGTGCGGCATGAAGACGTCGACGTAGTCGGTGTTCAGCCGGCGCAGGCTCGCCTCGAGCGACCGGACCATGATCTTGCGGCTGTTGCCGGTGGTGCCGGGGCGGGGCTCGGTCTGCCGGGTCCCGCTGTACTTGGTGATCACCACGAAGTCGTCGCGCCGCGGGCCGAGCAGCCCGCCGAGCACGGTCTCGGCCTGACCGTCCTGGTAGATGTTCGACGTGTCGAACGTGGTGCCGCCGGCGTCGGCGAAGGTCTCGAAGATCTGCTGGGCGGCCGCGGCGTTCGCCGTGCTGAAGGTGGCCGTGCCGAGCGCGTACTCCGACACGCGCAGTCCGGTCAGCCGGCCGAAGGTCTGGTAACGCATGGCGACTCCTGAAGATCGGGTAGGCTCCGACGGTAGCACCTAAAAAAGAGAGGTCACTCTTTTATGCCCAGGGTCAGCCAGGCTCACCTCGACGCCCGCCGGCAGCAGATCGTGGACGCGGCCCGGTCCCGGTTCGCCAGCCACGGCTTCGCACACACGTCGATGACCGACATCATCGCCGAGTCCGGGCTCTCCAACGGCGCCATCTACCGGTACTTCACCAGCAAGGACGAGATCGTCGTCGCGGTCTGCGAACAGGGCACCGACGCGCTGCCGAAGGCACTCACCGCCGAGGCCGTGTCGGGGTTCCTCGAGCACGTGCGTGCGCGGGCACGGGAGAACAACCACGCCCGGCTGGTCGCGCAGATCTATGCCGAGGCGGCGGTGTCACCGCAGCTGGCAGCGGTGGTGCAGCGGCAACTGGCCGCCATGCGGGCCGCGATCGCCGAGTTGGTGCCGGATGCGCGACGTGCGCAGGCGGGGCAGATCGCCGAGGCTTTCGTGGCGCTCTGCGCCGCCTACAGCCAGCAGCTGGCGATCCGCGGGGACGTGGACCCGGCCCCGTTCGCCGCGGGGCTGATGGCGATCATCAGGGGCTGATCGGGCGCGCTCCCCGTCGTACAAAAAGAGTGTTCTTTCATTTTTGGTTTGGCCCACGGTCAGTCGTGCGGTGGGCGGTAGAGGACCTCCACGAACATGATCACGTCGCGGACGACGTCGAGGACGAGCATGCCTGACCAACTCGGGATGAGCGCGACGTTGCGGTGGTCCGGGCCGTAGGCACCGTCCGGCGGTGGCTGCGTGTAGAAACTCTGGCAGAAGTCGTCGTCGCAGTCGCAGATCTGCAGGACGCGGAGGGTGGCGACCTGCTCGGCCAGACCGTTTTCGCCCTCGTCGCGAAGCGCGGCCACGATCTGCGCGGTGAGGATCGGCCATCGGCTGGGGAGAAGCGGCGGTTCGTCGGGCGTCATCAGCGACGACGGTAGTCGGCGAGGTCGCTGCCGTCGCCGGCATTTCCGCCGCGGCGAGAGCATGAGTACGCTGCTGCCGGCCTGGTAGACCCGTTATCGAGGAGAGACGCGTGGCGTTCCCGAGGAAAACCGCCGCCGTGCTGCTCGTGGCCCTTGCCGGGCTCGGCGGCGCACGAGCGGCGGTCGCCGACGACGGCCCCGCCACGCCGGCCGCGGAGGTCGGCCTGCGGGCGCTGGGTGCCGAGGACCAGGAGCTCTGGCGCCGGCAGAACCTGCTCGGCGACCTGAAGACCTGGATCATCACCCGGCCCGGGATCGAGACCAGCGGCTACATCGAGTCCGTGAACAACCCGGACGCCGGCTCGACGGTGCTGCTCTGGCACGGCGCCGCCAACTACACCCAGCAACTGATCAAGGACAGAGCGCGCCAGATGGGCATCGCCCTCACCGTGGAGCAGCGCACATTCAGCATGGCCGACCTGGTCAGGACGCAGGACGCGATCCTCGACCTCGCCGGCACGGGACCGCTGACGGACTTCCGGATCAACTCGGTCGGCGGGCTCACTGCCGATTTCGACGGCATCATTGTGTACGGCGAGCACCGGCACCCCCGCCCCACCGCGGACGCCGAACTCGGCAGAGCACTGACCGCGACGTTCGGAGTCACCGTCGCCGTCCAGCCCGGCGGCGAGATCATCCCCGCCTGACCAGCCGGAACCCGAGAACTTGATCTTGTACTGGGCGAGCGTACTCGGCATACTGCTCTGACCATGAAACTGCACAAGGCCACCGCGCTCGCGCTCGTCCTCTTCACATGACGCTGCACTCCCGCGCCCTTCTCGGCGCGGTCGTCGCCGTCGCCGGCTACGCGCTCTTCAGTAGCCTGCAACCGGATCCCCCGGTGAGTGAAGAGAAGTCCTCCTGGTCAGTTCCGGTCGGCTATTCCATTCTGTCCACCGTCGACATCGACGGCGGTTCCGTCCGGCTGTGGGAGCACCACGAGGGCACCGCGATGTGCTTCGTTCAGGAAGAGGTCGACCAGGACGGACGCCACGAGTCAGCCGTCTCCGGCAACTGCTGGGACGCGACCGACTCCGCATGGCGGACCGCGCGGGGCATGGCCACGCTGGTCATCGCGCCACCCCGGCAAGCCGCCGACGCCGTGCTGGTGACGGCGCCGGGCGGCTCGCAGTTCGGCCCGTTTCCCGTCCACGCCGACCTGGTGATGATCCCGGACCGGTGGGAGCACGAACCCGTGCAGCTCGAGTTCCAGGCCCTCGACAAGAACGGCACATCAGTCGGGCCCGCCGAGTCCAGACACCTTGAGGCCACCTGATTCAAGACCGCTACGCGACGTCAGGTATCTGGATCGAGAGGCAGAAAGGGTGGCCGGCCGGATCCAGGAAGATCCGATAGCGGTCCGGAGCCGGCTGGTCGGAGACCAATCGCGCTCCCAGGCGAATCGCCTCAGCCTCGGCCTCGTCGAGGTCGTCGACCGACAGATCGATGTGCATCTGCTTGGGTACGTCGGCATCACCCCAGGTGGGCGGCTGATGATCCGGCACCCGCATAGCCGCGAACCAGCCTCGGCTCGTGCGCACCGCGACAAAATCCTCCCCGGTCACGGCCACCTCACCGCCGACCATCGCGGCCCAGAACGCCGACAACTCCTCCGGGTCCTTGCAGTCGAACACCACGGACGCGAATCGAGCGACAGCCATCCGGCCACCTTACCCATTGACCGCGCCGCGGTCACCGATTCATCCGGGCTGACCGTTTTCATACGCCGCGAACTGGTCCAGCAGACTCTGCGGGGCATCGGCGTCGAAGCACAACTCCAGATTCCGGGCCGCTTCCGCCGCCGCTTCGGCACTGCGCGGGAAGAGCTTCATCTCGTACGCATGAAGCGCCTTCTCGGTGTCCCCCGGATGGGCCGCGAGTGCCTCGCCCAGCTCAGCCCCGTCGAGCATCGCGAGATTCGCACCCTCACCCGCGAACGGCGACATCACGTGCGCGGCGTCCCCGAGCAGGGTCACCCCGGGCACCCGGTCCCAGCGGTGCTCGATCGGCAGCGCGTGGATGGTGCGCGGGATCAGCGCACCGTCCGCCTCGGTGATCAGCGCGTGGAATTCCGGGGCCCAGTCGTGGAATTCGTCGACAAGGAGCGCTTTGGCCTTCGCGGTATCGGTGAAGTCGATGCTCTCCACCCATTCTGCGGGCTTCTCCAACGCGATGTAGATGTGCAGGCTGCCGCCGGTTTCGCGGTGCGCGAGAAAACCGTTTCCCGGGCCGAGGGCGAACAGCATCCCGGCGCCCAATGTCCGAGAAGGACCAGGGTGACGGACGTCCGCGTCGTGCAGGTCGACCTCGACGAACGACATCCCGGCGTAGGCCGGTGTCGCGGCGGACAGCAGCGGCCGGATCCGTGACCAGGCGCCGTCCGCCCCGACCAGCAGCCCGGTCGTGTGCGTCGAACCATCCGCGAAAGTCAGCTCGTGCCGCCCCTCACCCACTCCGCGCACCGCGGTGACCTTGCTACCCCAGCGGATCGTGTCGTCCGGCAGCGAGTCGAGCAGCATCCGGCGCAGCTGCCCGCGATCGACCTCGGGCCGGGTGCCGTCGCCCTCATCGGCCTCGTCGGTGTGCACCGTGCCGTGTTTGTCGAGGATCCGGGTCGCCTCACCACCCGGGTGGATGATCTTCTGGAACTCGTCGAACAACCCGGCCGCCCGGATCGCGACCTGGCCGTTGTAGTCGTGGATGTCGAGCATGCCGCCCTGCGTCCGCGCCTCGGGCGAAGCGTCCAGCTCGTAGATGGTGGCCGGGATACCGTGGACGTGCAGCACGCGGGCCAGGGTCAGCCCGCCGAGGCCGCCGCCGACGATCGTGACAGGTGTTTTCATGGTGTCCTCCCAGTTCAGCAGCTTAGAACACGTTCCTGACGAACATGTTCTTCACAAGCAAAAAAAGCCATTTTTGGTACGCACGGTCAGCCGACCGGCACCGCCGAAATACCCGCGATCAAGACACCGAACGTCCACGCGAAACGCTCCTCCCCCGTGCCGGAGAACAGCTCCTCCCGCACGCGGGCGATGTTCGGGAACTCCGCCTCGGCAGCCTCCCGCAGCTCCATCACCAGCAGCTGATGCTCGTCGCCGGCGTCCACCGACTCGCCCCGGGTGCCCTGCTCCGCAGCGATCGCGGTGCCGTGCTGCAGCAGCAGGTCGACACCCCAGGCCGCCTGCCCGACCGGCACCCCGCCGGCGTGCAGCAGGCCGAGCAGCGCGTCGATGAACCGTACGTAGTGCGGGCCGGACGGCCGCAGCGTGAGCACCGAGCGCGCCAGGCTCGGATAGGCCATCAGCAGCCGGGTGTAGCCGCTCATCAGCGCGATCACGTCGTCACGCCAGCTGTCCGCGCTCGTGGCCGGCAGCTCGAGCCCGGCGAGCAGCTCGTCGAGGATCGCGCCGTGCAACTCGGCCATGTTCTGCACGTAGACGTACAGCGACGAGGGCCCGGTGTCGAGCTCGGCCGCGAGCCGCCGCATGGTCAGCCGCTCCAGCCCCTCCTCGCGCATGATCCGCAAGCCGACCGCCACCGCGCCGGCCCGGCTGAGCGGCGCCTTGGCCGGCCGATCCCGCCGGCTCACCGGCACTCGTCGAGGACTCATAACACGATCGTAGCGAACATGTTCGTCAAAGGCTAGTGCCAGGTCATCGGGCCTTGCAGTCGAAGGACACGATGCGGGTGGCGTTGAGGAGGGGCATCAGCCGCGTGCAGTCCCTGCCGGGGACGAGTACCACCAGCTTCACCTCTCCATCGCTGACATCGCTGGTGACCAGGGTCGCCGTGGCGACGCCGCGGCCGTCGGCCGAAGTCAGGGACCGGCCGATGCTGAAGTCGCCACTGCCGCCGTCGTTGCGGAGCAGTTGCACGTCCATCACGTCGCCGGCGGACAACCCGGGGGTGCTCACCTGGACCGTGAGCAACCAGTCACCGGACGCTCGGGACAGCTGGACGTTCGCCTGCGGGTATCGCGGTGTCCCCGGCTCGTCGTAGGCGGTGACCAGGCCGGTCACCGCGCCCAGGACCAGCCCGAGCACGCTGAGCACAGCGGCCACGACGGTGCCCGCCGCGCGCGGCCGCGCGATGAGGGCGCGCACGGCGCCGAACACGGCAGCCGCCACCGCGAGCACGCCCAGGCCGACAGTCACCCCGGCGAGCACCTCGGTCACGGCCGTGTCCGCGCGCCGCTCCGCGAGCCACAGCCCGCCGACCGTCACCACTGCCCCGAACAGGCCGATGACCGCGGTGGTCGCGCCGACGGGCACCGGCCCGCCACCGCTGCTCGCCAGGTCCTCGGGCTGCTGCTCCGGTGCCGTCTCGTCCATGGTCCGTCTCCCCCGTCACGTCGTTCTCAAGCCGGGAGCACTCTCGCACACTCGATCAAGCCAGACCGCCGCCACCAGGCGACTTACCGCCTCAGCGGCCGCGACGAAGCGGCCGAGTCAGCCGCACCATGCCCCGCCGCGCCGGCCGACATCCCGCTGCTGCACGGATTCACGCTCATCGACGACAACCTGGTGGTGGTCGACCTGTACAACACCGGCCTCACCTCCCGCGGCCAGAAGGACGTGGACAGCTACCGTCAGGTGTTCGACCTGCTTGACGAGCACGCCACGGACATCGGGCCGCTGCTCGACCACTACCAGGCGATCTACATCGACATGCTGAGAGGCCAGTGACCTCGCGAGCGGCCGGTGTCAGCCGTTGAAGGTCGCCGGGTGCGGGCCGGTGCGCCCGTCCCGCTCCAACCCGTCGATCGCGGCCAGCTCCTCAACGCTCAGATCGAACCCGAACACGTCCAGGTTCGCGGCGATCCGGGCCGGTGTCACCGACTTCGGGATCACGATGCGGCCCTGCTGCAGGTGCCACCGCAGCACCACCTGCGCCGGGCTCACCCCGTGCGCCGAGGCGGCGGCCACCACCGCCGCGTCCTCGAGAACCGCGCCCTGCGCCAGCGGACTCCACGCCTCCGTAGCGATCCCGTGCTTGGCGTTGGCCGCGGCGGAATCCCGGTTCTGCAGCGCCGGATGCAACTCGATCTGGTTGACCGCCGGAACCGTGCCGCCCAGGGCGATCACTCGGTCCAGGTGCTCCGGCAGGAAGTTGGAGACGCCGATCGCCCGGGTCAACCCCTCCGCGAGCAGGTCCTCGAGGCCCTGCCACGCCTCCAGATAGGCGTCGGTGGCCGGCGCCGGCCAGTGGATCAGGTACAGGTCGACCCGGTCGAGGCCGAGCCGGTCCAGGCTGGCGTTCAGGGCGTCGCGGGCCGAGGCCCGGCCGAGGTCGGCGATCCACAGCTTAGTGGTGATGAACAGGTCGTCGCGGGCCAGATCAGAAGCGGCCAGCGCACGGCCGACACCGGTCTCGTTGCCGTAGACGGCCGCCGTGTCGATGCTGCGGTACCCAGCGTCGAGGGCGGTGGTGACAGCCGCCTCGGTCGCCGCGTCCGGGATCTGGAAGACGCCGTAGCCGAGCTGCGGGATCTCGACACCGTTGTTGAGCGTGATGGTGTTCATCGTGTCCTCGATTCAGAATTGGAAATCAGTGAGCCGCAGCGGCCAGTGGACGCCGGGCAGCGAACTCTCCACCCGGCAGACGGGTCGCCAGCAGGTAGACGAGCAACGCGCCGACCGTCACCGCGGCACCGGCCCACAGCGGCGCCCGATACCCCAGCCCGGCACTGATCGTCAGCCCGCCCAGCCATGCCCCGAACGCGTTCCCCACGTTGAAAGCCGCGATGTTCGCCCCCGAAGCCAGCGTAGGCGCCTGCTCCGCGTGACCGAGAATGCGCATCTGCAGCCCCGGCACCGTCGCGAAACCGAACCCGCCCATCAGCAGCAGCCCCGCCACCGCGGCGATCTGATTGCCCGCGGTCAGCGCGAACACCGCCAGCACCCCGCTCAACCCGGCCAGCAGCACGATCAGCGTCACCGGCAGGTTCCGGTCCGCGGCCCGGCCCCCGGCGATGTTGCCGAAGAACAGCCCGAGCCCGAACACGATGAGCAGCCACGGCACCGCCCCGGCGGAGAAGCCGCTCACACCGGTCAGCGTGTAGGCCATGTAGCTGAACGCGCCGAACATCCCGCCGTACCCGAGGATGGTGACCACGATCGACAGCCAGACCTGGCGGTTGGCGAACACCCGGAACTCACCGAGCAGGCTGCCGCCGGCCCTCGCCGGAGTCGCCGGTGTCAACGCCGCGATACCGGCCAGCGCCAGCACCCCGATGACCGCGATCGCCCAGAACGTCGAGCGCCACCCGGCGGCCTGGCCGAGGAAGGTCCCCAGCGGCACGCCGAGCACGTTCGCCACGGTCAGCCCGCCGAACATGATCGAGATAGCGGCGGCCTTCTTCTCCGCGGGCACCAGGTCGGCGGCGACCACCGAGCCGATGCCGAAGAACGCGCCGTGGCACAGCGCCGCGAGGATCCGGCCCAGCATCATCAGGGCGTAGTTCGGGGCGATCGCGGACAGCACGTTGCCCGCGATGAACAGGACCATCAGTCCGAGCAGGGCGTGCCGGCGGTCGACCCGGCCCAGCGCGGCGGTGAGTGCGATCGCGCCGACCGCGACCGCCAGGGCGTACCCGGAGATCAGGCCACCGGCGACGGCCTCGGTGACGTGGAAGTCCGCGGCCACCTCGGGCAGCAGGCCGGCGATGACGAATTCGGTCAGGCCGATCCCGAAGCCGCCGATGGCGAGCGCGTACAGGGCGATGGGCAACTCAGTCTCCTCCAGCGCGTGCAATAACCAGCGTGTGCACTAGTTGCACATGCAACGAGAACGATAGTTGCAGACGCGCTATACCGGCGCAAGGCGGTGTACCGTGCCTCTCAGCGACAGCGGAAGGGCACGACCATGGGGATCAGCAACGACGCGGTGGAGATCCGCACGCAGGGATGGCGCCGGCTCGCCGCCCTGCACGGCCTGATCGAAACCGGGCTGGAGAAGGAACTGCAGGCCGCGCACAAGTTGTCGGTCGTCGAATTCACGGTGCTCGACGCGCTCAGCCGCCAGGACGGCTGGCACATGCGCATGCAGCAGCTGGCCCGCGCCGCCGCCCTCTCCAGCAGCGCCACCACCCGCCTGGTCACCCGCCTCGAAGATCGCGGCCTGCTCACCCGCATCCTCTGCGCCGACGACCGCCGCGGCATCTACACCGAGCTGACCCCGGCCGGCCTGCAGTTGCTCACGCTCGCCCGCCCCACCCACGACCGCGTCCTCGAGGAGTCCCTCACCGAGGCCGAGAAGATCCCCGAACTCAAGACCCTGGTCAGCGCCCTGCACTTAACCCAAATAAACCCCATATAGTACGAATACCGAGCGCCCCGCCGCAGGCTACAAGCCACGCCCCGGGCTGGTCTCGCGCGGCACCGCAGCCGCTCCAGACCGCCCCGCGCTCCGGCGCGTCGGCTGGCTCTCAGGGGTGCCTCCGCACCCCTGAGACACCCCTCACAACCAGCCGGCCACCGCAACCCGACGACCGCCGGCCGCCCCCACGGTCCCGGCTGGCGCTGGCGGCCGCCTCGGCCGCCGCGAGACAGCCGTGAACACCAGCCGGAGCCGGGAACTGCGCCGCTGCCTGGCTCCGGCTGGCGCTGGCGGCTGCCTCGGCCGCCGCGAGACAGCCGTGAACACCAGCCGGAGCCGTGACCTGCGCCGCTGCCCGGCCCCGGCTGGCGCTGACGGCTGCCTCGATGGACGGGAGGCAACCGCCAGCGCCAGCCGGGGGCTTGGGGCGCGCGGCGGTCGTGAGCGGGGCGGATGTCGCGCGAGATCAGCCCGGGGCGTGGCTAGTAGCCTGCGGCGGGGCGCTCGGTATTCGTACGGGAAAAGGGTTGGCCGGAAGCGGACAGCGGACGTCGGGAACCGGGGGCGCGTGCCGCGCGTCAGATGGGCATGATCAGGACCTTTGCGGCGAGTTTTGTGCTGGTTGTCGGGATTTTTGGGATGAGCGGGTGCAACTCCTCCCCCGCGGCGTCCACCGGCGGGACCAGCGTCGCGCCCAGCGGCGGCCTCAGCGCTTCACCGAGTGCCAGCAGCCCTGACGCCAGCGCCAGCCCGAGTGCCAGCACGGGCGGCAGCCCCAGTGCCAGCCCGGTCACCAGTTCGGCGGCGGGCACTGCCGAGGCGGTTCTTCCGTTGGACTTCTCGCGGTCCGGGGGCTTCGCGGGGCTGGACGAGCGGCTGCACATCGACGCTGACGGCACGGCGACCGTGACCCGCAAGGGCCGGGCCGGGAAGCCGGTGCAGCTCACTACGACCCAGCTCGCCGCGCTGCGCAAGGCGCTCAGCGACCCGGCCCTCGACGCGCCCGCCGACGCGCCGGCGGACCCGCGGGCCTGCGCCGACGCGTTCCAGTACGAGATCCGCACGCCGTCCTGGAGAGGCTCGGCCGACGACTGCAACCCGGGGACCCCGGCGATGCAGAAGGTCCTGAGCGCGCTGACCCCGCTGCTGCAGGCCACCAGCTGACCGATTCTGCCCGGCACTGGGGGAAGATCGTCTGATGAGCGTCGTACTCACCCGGGTGACCGGGCACCTCGGGCAGATCGTTCTCAACCGGCCGGCGGCGATCAACGCGCTCACCCCGGAGATGGTCGCGATCATGCGGCAGGTCCTCGCGGACTGGGCGAGCGACGATCAGATCCGGACCGTGCTGATCAGTGGGGCCGGGGAGCGGGGGCTCTGCGCCGGTGGCGACATCCGGGCGATCCATGCGGACGCGGTCGCCGGTGGGAGCGCGTCGCTCGGGTTCTGGGCCGACGAGTACCGGCTCAACGCGGCGATCGCGGCGTACCCGAAAAAGATCGTCGCCCTGATGGACGGCCTGGTGATGGGTGGCGGTATCGGGGTGTCCGCGCACGCCGCGGTGCGGGTGGTCACCGAGCGGTCCCGGCTGGCGATGCCGGAGGTCGGCATCGGGATGCACCCGGACGTCGGCGGCTCGTGGCTGCTCTCGCACGCGCCGGGTGAGCTCGGCACGCACCTGGCGCTGACCGGGTCACCGGTCGGCGCGGCGGATGGCATCGCGGCCGGGCTCGCTGATCACTTTGTGCCGGCCGCACGACTGCCGGAGATGGTGGAGACGCTCGCCGCCGGTGCGGCCGTCGAGGGGGAAACGCCACCGCCCGGCGAGTTCGCCGCCGCGCGCACGTGGATCGACGAGTGTTACCTCGGTGACTCGGTGAGCGCGATCGTCGAGCGGCTCGCCGGCCATCCGGAACCCGGTGCGCAGGCCGCGGCCAAGGAGATCCTGACCAGGTCACCCACCGCGCTGACGATCACGCTGCGGTCGCTCCGCAGCGCCGCGACGCTGCCCGATCTGGGCGCCGCGCTGGACCAGGAGTACCGGCTGTCGGCGGCGATGCTGCGGCTGCCCGACCTGGCCGAGGGCATCCGCGCGCAGATCATCGACAAGGACCGGCGGCCGCGCTGGCAGCCGGCCACCCTCGCCGAGGTACCGGACAGTCTGGTAACCGACTGCTTCGCCCCGATCATCGATCCACCGGATCTTGGCGTGTAGTTTTGCACCCCGTGGCTGACCGACTTCGTTCCACCGACCCCGAGTTCATCGGGCGGTACCGGACGCTCTCCCGCCTCGGTGAGGGCGGCATGGGGTCGGTCTACCTGGCCCAGGACCCCGGCGGACGCCTGGTCGCCGTCAAGGTCATCCGCCCGGAGTACGCCCATGACCAGCAATTCCGTGCCCGGTTCCGCAGTGAGGTCAACCGGGCGCGGGAGGTGCCGCCGTTCTGCACCGCCGAGGTCCTCGACGCCGATCCGGACCACGAGACGCCGTACCTGGTCGTCGAGTACGTGGACGGGCCCAGCCTCAACGAGGTAGTGACCGAGAACGGTCCCTTGGCCGGCGGCAGCCTGCACGGTGTCGCGGTCGGTGTCGCGTCGGCGCTCGCCGCCATCCACGGCGTCGGGGTGATCCACCGGGATCTCAAGCCGCGCAACGTGCTGTTCGCGCTGGGCATCCCCAAAGTGATCGATTTCGGTATCGCCCGGCCCCTCGAACCGACGAGTTTCCACACCAAGGCCGAGGAGGTCGTCGGGACGCTGGCGTACATGGCGCCGGAGCGGCTCGACCCGGAGACCGACCGGCTGCTGACCGCGGCGGTGGACGTGTTCGCGTGGGGTGCGGTGGTGACGTACGCGGGCACCGGCCGTACCCCGTTCGGCGGCGACACCCCCGCGGTGACCGCCGCGCGGATCCTCACCCAGCCGCCGCGGATCGGTGACCTGCCGCCGTACCTGGCCGAGCTGGTCGGCGCCGCACTGGAGAAGGCGCCGGAGAACCGGCCGACCGCGCCGGAACTGCTCGACCGGCTGCTGGTCACCGGCGGCCCGAGCACTCCCCCGCTCCCCGCTGAGCTGCGGCGCGAGGCCGAGGCCGCGCAGCAGTCCGGCCGCTACCAGACCGGGCCGCGCCGCTTCCGGCCCGCGCGCCGGCGCCGGATCGTCGCGATCGGGGCGGCGATCGCGGTGGTCGCGGGGGCTGCCGCCGGTCTCGCTCTGCGCGATCAACAACCGGTTGACGGTACGACGGAAGCAGCGCCCAGCGCCGTCTCCTCCGTTCCCGCCGCACCCACCGGCCCGGTCCTCTTCGACTCGTTGCGCTCCGACGCGCTGTTCTCCGCGGCGCGGGGCGACACCGGCTCGTGCACCTATCAGCGCGGGCTGCGGGTGACCGCCGCGGCCGCGTCGGTGATGGTGTGCGGCGACTACGACCAGACGGTGTTCCCGGCCAGTCAGAGCATCACGGTCAGCGCGGTGCTGGCCGACGCCGGCTCGTGCGCGGCGGTCTGGTTCCGGGGCACCAACACCCCGGACCAGGAGGACGCGCACTTCGCCGACGCGTACCAGGTGGAGGTCTGCGCCGGCACGGTACGGCTGGCCAGCTCGATCGGTGGCGACCAGGATCTGATCGCCACCGCGGATCGGGTGACAACGACCGGTGTCGCGCACCGGATCCAGGTGGTCACCGGTGACCGGGAGGCGACCGTCACGATCGACGGCGGGCCGGCCCTGCGCGGTGAGCTGACCGAGACCGCCCTGTTGAGTGGCCGGGTGCTGCTCGGCGCGGTGGCCGGCGCCAACGCCCGGGCCAGGGTCACGTTCACCGACGTCCAGCTGCGGTCCGGCGCGGTGCCCGACGTGCCGGCCGTGCCCGCGTTCACCACCGGCGACGCCCAGTTCACCGCCGGGATGTGGCTGCTGCACGACGCCGGCCACACCGCCATCGTGGAGCCCGCCGAGTACCTGACCGGCGCGGAGTACTGCCGGCAGTTCGCGGTGGACGCCGGTTCGCCGAAGTGCGCCAAGCCGTTCGTGCCGGTGCTCAGCGCCATGCGGGTCAGCCTGCCGATCAGCGCGAAACCGCAGTACCTCGACTATCGCAGCAGCCCCGCGAAGTGCGTGGACCCGGCGACGCACGCGGGGACCTGCCAGGTCGGTTTCGGCGAGTTCTCCACGACGTCCGGGGAGACGTCACCGTGGCCGGCGCTGGTCACCGTCCGTGGTGGCCAGGTGGTTTCGGTGGCCCGGCTCGACCTGTCGTAGGCCCATCGGCCCGGGTGCGCCGGACCACGGGCCGTGCCGGTCCGCCGGGATCTTCCATAACGTACGGTCATGGGAGATCAGCGCACGGTCGTCGTCGGCGTCGACGGCACCACGACGAGTTCGATCACCGTCGATCTGGCAGTCGCCGAGGCGGTCCGCCGCTCGGCCCGGCTGCTCATCGTGCACGTCTGGCCCGGCCGGTACCGGGGCCGGTTCCGCCCCGGCCGCACGGGCGGTGACCTGGTGGAGGGGCGGCAGCTGCTGGCCGGCGCCGCCCGTCGTGCCGCCGCGATCGCGCCCGGGCTGGTCGTCGACACCGCGCTGCGGACCGGGGTCGCCGCCGAGTCGCTCGCCGAGTGCTCCGCCGAGGCCGGGCTGATCGTGATCGGACACCGGGACGCCAAGCTCGGCCGCTCGGACTGGGGCACCACCGCCCGGCTGCTCGCCCGCACCAGCGCCAGCCCGCTGCTCGTGCACCGGGGCCACGCCGGCATGCCCGGCCCGATCGTCGTCGGCGTCTCCGGGCGCCCGGCCGAACCCGCCCTCGGGTACGCGTTCGTCCAGGCCGCGCTCTCCGGCGCGGATCTGGTCGCGGTGCGCGCGTGGCAGCGACCACCCGAACGGCGCGACCGGCACCCGCTCCCGGTGGTCGGCGACCTGGAACGCCGGGTGGCCGCCGAGTCGCTGATCGCGGCGCTCGCCGGGTGGTCACGACGGCTGCCGCAGGTGAGCGCCGAGCCGCTGGTCGTACCGGACCTGGACGTGCCGTACACCCTGGACCGGGCGTCCCGGCGCGGCCGGCTGCTGATCGCCGGGACCGGTGGCCGCGGTGAACTGACCGACCTGCTCCGCGGGCCGGCCGCCCGGACCGGCGCGCACGAGCGCCGCTGCCCGGTGCTGCTGGTGCCGCCGCACTGGCAGGTGGAGCTGGCCGCCGACCCGGTCCCGGCGTGATCGGCGGCCGTACGATCAGAAGGTGTTGGTCTGGGTGTTGTGGTCGCCGACCTGGACACCCTTGGCGTCGGTGATCTGGATCCGGTACTTGGTGGCGTTCGCCGGGTCGACCACCTGCAGCAGGTGCTGCGCGGCGGCCAGCACCTGCTCGTCGACGTCGGCGCCCGACGCGACAAGCTCGGCCTCGAGGACCTCGCCGTCGATCACGTCGGTCTCCAGCGCCTGACGCGCGTCGCCGCGCACCCACGGCCACAGCGTCCGCTTCAACGCCGCATACCCGTCCTTCACCGCGGTGGAGGCGGTGTCGGTGAGTCCGGCCGCCGCTCCCGCGCTCAGCGCCGTCACGATCAGTTCCACGTTCGACAACGTGTCACTCCCTTCATCCGTCCCCAGTGTGTCCGATCGAAACCACGACCCGCCCCCCACTCGCCCAGCGCTCACCCCCACGCGAGGCCGCCCCGCCTCGGACCGCAGCGCGCCTCCGGGTCCCGGCTGGCTCCCAGGGGTGCCTCCGAGCGGTTGAGACACCCCGGAGAACCAGCCGAGGGCCGGAGGCGCGCTGCGGTCCGGGGTGGCTGCGGTGGCGCGGGGCCTCACGGGCGGGACTCGGCTCGTGGCCTGCGGGCGGGCGCTCCCTATGCGTACCGGAAAGGGTTGACCGGAAGCGGACAGCGGCCGGACCAGTATGGTGAGTTGTGGGAATCGCGCGTGCTGGGACCGCTGCCTATCTTTCCGTTCCGCTGCCTTCCTATGGGCCCGATCTCGGCGATCGGATATACCGGTGGGCGGCCTCGGCGCCGATGCAAGACCTGGTCGCGGAGTACGGTGGCGCTCTTCCGGCGAGCGGGGACCTGCTGGCGTGGCTTGACGACTTCTCGGCCGAGCACTGGGATTTCCGCAAGGCGCTCGGGGTGGAACGGCATCAGGTGACGGCGCCCTCATTCACTCCGGCCCGGCATGACCTGGTGCTGAATGCGGCGGGAGCGCTGGGTTTCATCGAGTCGGTGCCGCCGCGGCTGACCGAGTATGACCATTTGCTGGTGCTCGGGGGTCTGGCCCGCACGTGTCTGCAGCGCGCGGAGCATGCGGCGCGGATCCTCGCGGACGGGGTCGCGGTGCCGGACGTGACCGGGCTGGGCAGCTTCCGGCCGCTCGGTGACGCGGAGCAGGAGCTGTTGCCGGGCGGGGCCGGCTACGAGGTGGACGCCCTCGAGGCGGGGTTCCGCAAGGAGTTCGCCGCGTCGACGAGTGAGCGGCGCAGCTCGGCTGGGGCGGCCAGTTTCGAGTCGTGGACGGTGCACCGCCTCCGTGGCCGGCGTGATTTGCGGTTGCGGGTACTGGCGGCGCCGTCGAGCGAGCCGGGGGTGCGGCGGGCCAACACCGCGGACACCTATCGGTTCTGGGCTCGGGAGGCGGAGGTGCGCGCCGGTGCGCGGGTGCTGGTGGTGACGTCGCCGATCTATGTGCCGTTCCAGCACTGCGACGCGATCCGGACGCTGGCGGTGCCCTACGACTGCCAGGTGGAGACGGTGGGGTTGGACGTGAGCCGGGCGACGCTGCCGCAGGCGGCGGGCGCGACCGGCGCGGATCGCTATCTGCAGGAGATCCGCTCGGCGATCCGGTCGATGCGCCGGCTACAGGCCGACGCGGGGTAGGGCGTTGCGGAGCCGGATGGCGCTGAACTCGGGTTTCGCGGCGACCACGGCGTCGACGTAGGGCCATAGGGACGGGGTCAAGCGGAGCTCCACGGCGTGCTCCGCCAAGGCCGTGAAGCAGTTCTCGACGCGGTGCACGGCCTCGACCCGGACGTCCTGTTCGCTGACCCAGTACCCCGCGGCGGCATCGAGCAGGGTGAAGCTTGCCTCGCCGAGGACGTGCACGTTGAGTCCCGCGTGCAGCAGGTGGGGCGCCCAGCCGTGCTCGACGGTGATGACTCGGGTGGCCGGCGCACCGAGCAGAGGGTCCGGCACCGACGGATCGGTGGCCCAGGTGAGCTCGTCGGCGATCTCCGGCTCCATGCCGGCCAGCCACTCGGCGCGGGCAAGACCGCGCCCGCCGCTCTGCGCCGGTCCCGCAAGCCGGGCCGGCTCCGCAAGCGGCGCCAGGGAGGACTGGCAGGCGACCCGCTCGACCCGGCCGCCGAGCAGCGCGGCACAGGCCAGGGCGTGCGGGCCGCCACCGGAACCACCGACGATCGCGAACCGCTCGAAACCCAGCGCGTCCGCGACGCCAGCACGTCCGTGGCCTCGTCCGCCACCGACCGGCCACGACGGCGGGTGGAGCGGCCGTAGCCGGCCCGGTCGGTGGTGACATACCGGACGCCGGCCGCGGCGTAGAGCGCGTCGTCCGGCCAGCGGCTGAAGCGGCACCCCGGGGTGCCGTGCAGGCCGATGACCGGATATCCGGCCGGGTCACCACCGTCCAGCCAGGCCAGCACGCGCCCGTCGGAGGTGGTCAGGGCTCCGGTTCGCTCGTCCACTGTCCAATGGTGACAGCCGACCCGCGCCTCACTGGGAGCGGCGCGGCAGCTTCCAGTCCGGGCGGGGGAAGTGGCAGGTGTAGCCGTTCGGGATGCGCTCCAGGTAGTCCTGGTGCTCCGGCTCGGCCTCCCAGAAGGCGCCGGCCGCGGTCACCTCGGTGACCACCTTGCCCGGCCACAGCCCCGACGCGTCCACGTCGGCGATGGTGTCCTCGGCGACGCTCTTCTGCTCGTCGCTCTCGAAGAAGATCGCCGACCGGTAACTGGTGCCGATGTCGTTGCCCTGCCGGTTCACGGTGCTCGGGTCGTGGATCTGGAAGAAAAATTCCAAGATCTCACGGTACGACGTGACCGCCGGATCGAACGTGATCTCGATGGCCTCCGCATGCCCCTCGTGGTTGCGGTACGTGGCGTTCGCCACCGCCCCGCCGGTGTAACCGACCCGGGTCGACACCACCCCGGGACGCCGGCGGATCAGGTCCTGCATCCCCCAGAAACAGCCGCCGGCCAGAATCGCCTTCTCTGTAGCCATCTCGCACACCTCATTCGTCGTCGCGCCCGTCCAGCATGCATCACCGGGTGACCGGGTCAGTTCGTGGCCCGGTAGAAGACGACGCGACCGAACCGGGCCCGGCCACGGCCGTTCTCGGCCGGACGGGTCAGCCCGGCGTCGAACATGGCGGCCAGCACGTGATCCGGGTCGGTCGCGGCGAGCCCGGACGGCCGGGGCGCGTGCTCGCCGACCACGTCGAGGACGTGCAGTTCGCCGCCGGGGCGCAGCACTCGCCGGACTTCGCGCAGCGCACGGGCGTGTTCCCCGGCATCCAGGTGGTGCAGCATCAGCGAGGACAGCACCCGGTCGACGCTCGCGTCAGGTAGCGGCAGGCGGCCGGCGTAGGCGTGTTCGTACCGAATGGGAAGTCTGCCTCTGGCGGCCTTGCGCCGGGCCCGCCGCAGCGACCCGAGGTCCGGGTCGATGCCGATCACTTCAAGATCAGACCTTTCCTGTACGAGGGTGGTCAGCAGCGTTCCGGTCCCGCAGCCGATCTCCAGCACCCGCTGGCCGGGCTGCGGATCGGCGCGTTCCAGCAGTTGCCGGTGCACCCGGCGGACGCCGGCGAGCCGGCAGAACGGGTCGTAGAGGGGCAGCAGCCACCGCAGGCCCATGGCGGGCAGATACGCCTGCTCAGTCATGTCTCGTCTCCTGGGATCCGACGATGCTCGGTCGTATCCTCAGCCCACCGCGCCGCCGCGACCGTGCGGGTCGACGGTCGCCGGTGGTCGATCAGCGACGGGGACCTGTTCGTGTTCGCCCCGGGCCAGGTCGTCGACGTGACCGCGACGGATCAGGTCGCCGAGGATGGCTGGGTGGTGTGGTTCCCGGCCGACATGGTGCGCTCCGGCGCGTACGCGTCCTGGCGCTCGCATCCGCTGCTGTTCCCGTTCGCCCGGGGTGCCGACCGGGCGCAGCGGCTGCGGATCCCGCCCGGCGACCGCGCCGCGTGGATGGCGCGTTTCGCGGACCTCGACCTCGAGCTGCGCACCCGCCGTGACGGCCACCGGGAGGCCTCGCTCGCCCACCTCACGCTGCTGCTGGTCGGCCTGGCCCGACTGTCGGCCGACGTCGCCGACCAGCTCCGCTCGTCGGACGAGCCACTGCTCGCCGCGGTGTTCGACGTCATCGAGCAGCGCTATCACGAGGGCATCTCACTGGCCGCCGTCGCCGCCGAGGTGGCGTTGACCGCGAACCACCTGACCACGGTGGTCCGCCGCCGGACCGGCCGCACCGTCCATCAGTGGATCACCCAGCGCCGGCTCCAGGAAGCCCGCGCCCTGCTGTCCGAGACTGATCTGACGGTGGCGGCGATCAGCCGCCGGGTCGGCTATCCCGACGTCAGCTATTTCATCAAGCGCTTCCGCACCGAGTACGGCCTGACACCGTCGCAGTGGCGGGCCGGATGAGACGGGCCACTACTCGGTACTACTGATTAGCGGTACTCGGTGGTACGTTCTAGTGGTACTCGGTGCTACGCAGTACCAGGAGGGGCGCGATGGAAGACCTGACCGAGATGTTGAAGGGCACCCTCGAAGGCTGCGTGCTGGAGATCATCGGCGGCGAGGAGACCTACGGTTACGCGATCACCCGCCGGCTGAACGAGCTCGGCTTCACCGACGTCATCGAGGGCACGGTCTACACCATCCTGGTGCGGCTGGAGCGCAACGGGCTCGTCCAGGTGACCAAGAGACCGTCCGGGGTGGGCCCGCCGCGCAAGTTCTACGCGCTCAACGACGCGGGGCGCGCCGAGCTCGCGACGTTCTGGGCGAAATGGTCATACGTCTCGGCACGCATCGACAAGTTGAGGGAGGGCAGATGAGCTTCTGGGAGACCATCACCGGCAGTGACCTGACCAGGCAAGCAACGGCCTTCGAGACCCGGGCCGCGGCGCTGCCGGCCGACTTTCAGGCCGCGTGGGCACAGATCAAGAGCAACACCTTTGCGTACGGAAGCTTCAGCGGCCGCAACCAGATGCCCATCCTCGACGCCGCCCTCGGTCTGCTCGAAGAGGCGTCAGCCGACGGGCAGCGCGTCGACGAGGTGCTCGGCGACGACATCCCGGGCTTCTGCGCGGCGCTGGCCGGCGGCGAGGGCGCCCGCACCTACCGCGACAAGTGGCGCGAGCAGTTGAACCGCACCGTCGCCAGGAAACTGAGCAGGCTGGGAGGCTGAGATGGGCATTCACGACATCCTCGAGGGCAAGAAGCACTGGCGCGCACACGTGGCCCGGATCAAGGCGCTCCCGCCGGACTACCGGATCGTCTACCAGGAGATGCAGAAGTACCTGTTCAAAGTCGGACCGGTCGACCTGGTCGACGGCCGCCTGTTCGCCGGGATCCTCGACTTCTTCGAGGAGGGCGCCGCGGCCGGCACCGGAGTCCTCGACCTGATCGGCCCGGACGTCGCCGCCTTCACCGACGGCCTGATCAAGGACTCCCCCACCTACGCCGACCTCTACCAGCAGTCACTCGCCAAGAAGGCGAAAGAGGCGGCCGACCGACCTACACGCCCGTAAGCCGGGCGCGGGCTCGGATCGCTGGGCTCACGCGGAGCGGGCCGCTGTGATGCCGCCGTCGACGGCGATCTCGGCGCCGTGGAGGTAGCCGGCGCGCTCGGAAAGCACCCAGGCCACCGCGTCGGCGATCTCCTCCGGGGTGCCGGGGCGGCCGGCCGGGATGCCGGCGGTCATGTGGGCGATGACGTCGCCGTCGGAGGCGTTGATCGGGGTCCGGGTCGCCCCCGGAGAGACCGTGTTGACCCGCACACCGCGAGGACCGAACTCCGCTGCCCAGCTGCGGGCCAGCTGGATCTCAGCAGCCTTGGTCGCGGAGTACAGCCCGACGAAGGCGTGTCCGACGTGCGCCATCCACGAGCCGATGACCACGATCGCGCCGTGGCCACGTTCGGCCATCGCCGGGGCCAGCGCGGCGGTCAGCACGTGGGGCGCGCGGACGTTCACCGCGAGGGTGGCCTCCAGGTCGGCATCGGTGAGGCTCACCGTGTCGACGGCCGGGCACAGCGCGGCGTTGTGGACCACCGCGTCGAGTCGCCCGCCGGCGGCCTCGACGGCGGCGCGGGCGAAGTCCCGCAGCGCCTCGGGTGGGCCGGTCAGGTCGGCGGGGACAAACACGGCATGTCCGCCGGAGGTTTCGATGTCGGCGACGACGGCCGCGCCGCGGGTCGAGTTCCGGCCGGAGACGACGACGCGCCATCCCTGCGCGGCCAGGGTCCGCGCGGTGGCGGCACCGATGCCGCTGGTGGAGCCGGTGATGAGAATGGTGCGAGTGTCCGTGGAGGTCATGGTCATCACTTCACCCCAAGGACGCAGCACGGACCAGGGCGCGTCCTGCCTGGTCACCACGCGACCAGGTTCGGGCGCGGGTCTGCTTCTACTCTGATTGGGTGCCCGCTGACCGTGCTGCCCTCGGGGCTTTCCTGCGCTCCCGGCGCGACCGCCTGACCCCTGCCCAGGCCGGCATCACGGCCTTCCCTGGCCCCCGGCGGGTGCCGGGTCTGCGCAAGGAGGAGCTCGCCGTGCTCGCCGGGTTGAGCCCGGACCACTACAGCCGCCTGGAGCAGGGTCGCCAGCCCACCGTCACCGACCAGGTGGTGCAGGCGTTGTCCCGGGCGCTGCAACTCGACGAGGTCGAACGCCAGCACCTGCGGGATCTGGCCGCACCGACCTCGCACCGGCGCTGGGCCGGGCCGGAGACCGCGCAACGGCCTGATCCGGGGATGCTGCGCCTGATGGGTGCGCTCGGCCACGTCCCGGTGTTGCTGCTGGGACGCCGATCGCAGGTGCTGGCCGGCAACGGGCTGTTGCGTGCGGTGCTGGGACCCGCGCTGGAGCCGGGGGCGTCGTTCGCCCGCTGGCTCTTCCTGGATCCCGACGCACGGGTCCGGATAGTGAACTGGGCCGACTTCGCGGCACCCGCCGTCGGGGCGCTGCGCTACGAGGTGGGCCGGCACCCCGACGACCGTCGCCTCACCGACCTGGTGGAGGAGCTGCGCCGCAGCGATCCCGACGTCGCCCGGTGGTGGGACGACCAGCGGGTCACCTTCCGCACCTCGCTGACCAAGCACCTGACCCACCCGACCGCCGGCCCGCTCACGTTCGGCATCGAGTCGGTGGTCGGCCCGCACGATACGGAACAACGCCTGGTCGTCTACACCGTCGAACCCGACTCCCCCACGGCCCGGGTGCTGCCTTTACTGGCGAGCTGGGCAGCCGAACCGCAGGAATCACGACAAGCGGGCGAGACCGCCATCTGAAAACCATTTTGGGTACGAGGCAGCAGACCCGCCCCGGCCGTGCCCGAGAAAACGGTGCTGCACGACCGGGCACACTGGGGCTCGTGAAAACGTATGCGCTGGTGTCATCGGCGGTGGCGCCGGTCGCCCTGATCGGCGGCTGGACGCTCGCGGCGCAGCGGCAACCCGCCGGGTTCGACAGCACGGTGGACACGATCAGTGCCCTCGCGGCCCTGGGCGCCACCGACCGGTGGCTGATGACCGTGGCCCTGCTCTGCGTCGGGGTCTGTCACGTGGTGACCGCACTGGGCCTGACTCCGGCCGCCGTCGCGGGGCGGATCGTGCTCGCCCTCGGCGGGGTGGCGACGATGCTGGTGGCGGCGTTCCCGCTGCCGGTCGTGGGTACGTCGGCGGCGCACGCCGTGGTGGCGGGTGCCGCGTTCGGCGCCCTGTCGATATGGCCGGCGCTCGCCTGGCGACGCGGCCGCGGCCCGGTGGCGCTACGGCCCGCGGTGTCGTTCGCCGCGGCGCTGGTGCTGCTCGGCCTGGTCGGATGGTTCACCGTGACCCTCGGCACCGGCGCCCGGGTCGGCCTGGCCGAGCGCATGGCCGCCGGCGCACAGTCGTGCTGGCCCTTGATCGTGGTGTTGTCCACCCGGCTGCACAGGCACCGCGAGGACTTCGACCCGTTGACAGTGAAAGCGGAGGTGGATCGGTGAACCGCACACCTCCGTCGGCCGCCTCACCCTCCCGGCCGGGAACTCAGTCTTCGCATTCGTCTTCCGGGACCATCAGCCATTCGCCGGGCAACCGCTCCCGCACCGCTTGGACCGCTTCCGGGGTCCGGCCATGGACCCACAGCCACGTGCCACCGTCGCTTCGCAACAGCACATCGGGACCGGCGAACCAGCGGATTCCCGGCCCGTCCATCCCGGCCCAGAAGGGAAGAACCGGCAGCGGCAGGCGTTCGAACGCGGCCTCGACCACCGCGGCAGCCGTGTCGTCCAGCTCCCGGTTGTCGACGTGGTGCTCGTCGGCCGAGAACATCGCCTCCGACATCACCATCTCGACCAACGCCACCGAGAGCCGATCCGCGAAGGGCACCCAGCCGTCCCCGACGTTCACCACGACCGCGGGATCGTCCTGACCGATGGCCCGGCCAGGAACGCCCCACGACGCGCAGCTCTGCGCCTCCACCCGAAACACCAGGACACCATCAGGGTCGACGTCAAGACTCTGTGGCGATACCAAGCTGTCCTGAGCGGCAGTGAGATCCCGTCGGCGACCGAACAGCAGATAAGCCTCACGCAGTGCGGCCGGCAGCGCGAAGCCGATCCGATTCTCGCCCACCTGCATCAAGGCCGGGTCGACACCGTCGCCCTCGACGACGGGACGGTCGAACGCCGCAGCCAGCGTTCGAACGAAATCCCACCCTCGGTGGCGATCGCCGGCGGCCAGTTCGTCGAGACCCTCGAGCATGTCGATCACCATACCGATGCCCAAGTCATCCACCCGGAAGAGTCTCGCTACAACTCCAACCGCAAGCCGGGCCATCGGGTGAGCCAGCGCTTGGCCGCCACCCGGGCATGCACCGTCGCCCGGCCCGCGGGGTTGTCGAAGGTCGGTGACGGGCGGACCACCATTCCCACCAGGTCGTCCAGACCGTGGCAGGACACCAGGTGGACGGCATCGGACCGTAGCGTCACCGCGAGGCAGGTCGCCGTCTCCGGCCAATGGGAGATCGCGTCCAGGGTGGACGTGTACGGCTCGTCGCCGTTGCGCACGTGCATCCGGGCCTGGTTGCGGATCTCCCAGGGCACCCCGGGCAGGATCGCCAGGGCGCGGGCCTCGGCGCTGGTGTCCTCGCGGGGGTCTGGTTTCTCCGGGTCGAAGTAGGCGACGTCAACGTCGCGCTCCGGCAGGGCCGGCCGATCGCTGATCGCGTCCCAGACCCGGTTGCGGACGAAGCCGGCGCCGATCCACCAGTCCGGCAGCCCGAGCTTGGCCGCCGCCCGGAGCACGCTCATCGCCGCCGGGTCCGACGCGATCACGCCCACGACGTCCCGCTCGCTCATCACCACTCCCGCGACCCTAGGCTGCGGTCCAGCAGAGCGAGAAGCCGGTCCCAGTGGGCTTGGAGCGCGGCGGGATCGAAGGCGTCGGTGTCGGCCATGGTGAAACCGTGCACCGTGCCGGGATAGATCTCGGAGAGATGGCCGACTCCGGCGGCGTCCAAGGTCCGATGGAGCTCGCCGAGCGCCTCAGGTGTCACATCGGTCGCGGCGTGACCGAAATAGACCTCGGCAGTGATCTTGGCGAGCACGTCGGGCCCGGCGGCGCCGACGGGGGCGTGGAACGCGGCGAGGGCCGCTACCGTGCCCGGGTGTGCCGCGGCGGTGCGCACGGCAAGCAGGCCGCCGATGCAGTAGCCGGTCACCGCGACGGCGTCGCCGCCGACCTCGGGCCGGGCCGCGAGAAAGCGCAGGTAGGCGTCGGCGTCGCGGACCGTGCGGTCGGCGGTGTGCGCCTCGATCAACGGCATCAGCTGGGCGAAGACGGCGGGCCTGGCCTCCGCTCCGATGTAGGCGGGCAGGTCGACCACCGGCGTCGGACCGTGCCGGTAGAAGACGTTGGGCACGAGCACGTAGTAGCCGTGACCGGCCAGCTCACAGGCCATCTCGCGCAGCACCGGCCGGATGCCGAAACCGTCCGGATACATCAGTACGCCCGGATACCGCCGGTCACCGTCCGGGACCGCGGCGAACGCGTCAGCGCGGCCGTCCGCGGTGGGGATGTACAGCGTCGAAGTGTGCATGAATTCCTCCGGTCGTCGTTGACACGTCAATCCTGTGATCAACACGACGGAGGCGGAGCACGCGAGCCTTGACCGGCCCGCACGGCGCTCAGAGGAGCACCGGGTCACCCATCCGTGCGTGGCGTGAAGCCGACCCGGTAGTCATACCGCGAAGCCTACGCGTTAACAAAGCGTCAAGAAGCCCCGCAGGCCTGTAGCAGTCGCGTCAACAACCGGGGCTACCGGCGGCGGGAGGCGATTCACTTCCGGACGAAGGCAAAACAACCCCCTCGTCTCTGGAGTTTCTCGTGGCTGATCTCGGCTTCGTCGTGCTCACGGTGGTGCTGTTCGCGGCACTGACCGTGCTGATTCGGGCGGTCGAACGCTGATGAGCGCCGTCAACCTGATCGGTGTGATCCTGGCCGTCGTGCTGGCCGCCTTCCTGGTGGTCGCCCTGCTGTTCCCGGAGAAGTTCTGATGGCCGGCTGGCTCTTCGTCGTCTCGCTGGTGGTCGCGCTCGTCGTGGTCTACCGCCTGTTCGGCGACTACATGTTCCGCGTCGTGACGTACCAGAAAAGCAACGTCGTGGAACGCGGTGTCTACCGGGCGGTGGGTGTCGACCCTGCGGTCGAGCAGACCTGGGGTGTCTACGCCCGATCGGTGCTCGCGTTCTCCGCGGTCTCGATCCTGTTCCTCTACGGCCTGCTGCGGTTCCAGGACAAGCTGTGGCTGGCGCTGGGCATGGACCCGGTGACCACGCACATCGCCTGGAACACCGCGGTCAGTTTCGTGACCAACACCAACTGGCAGGCCTATTCGGGTGAGTCCACGATGGGCCACCTGGTGCAGATGGCCGGCCTGGCGGTGCAGAACTTCGTCTCGGCCGCCGTCGGCATCGCGGTCGCCGTCGCCCTGATCCGCGGGTTCGCCGCCAACAAAGCGGCGAGCACGAGTGCGACCCTCGGCAACTTCTGGGTCGACCTGACCCGGATCACCGTGCGGATCCTGCTGCCGATCTGCCTGCTCGCCACGCTGATCTTCATGGTCGGCGGGATGGTGCAGAACCTCTCCGGCGGCACCGACGTCACCACGCTGACCGGTGCCACCCAGCACATCACCGGCGGGCCGGTCGCCTCGCAGGAGGCGATCAAGGAACTCGGCACCAACGGCGGCGGCTTCTACAACGTCAACTCCGCCCACCCGTTCGAGAACCCGAGCGCCTGGACCAACTGGCTGGAGATCTTCCTGATCTTCCTGATCCCGTTCAGCCTCCCCCGGGTCTTCGGCCGGATGATCAATCAAAACCGTCAGGGGTACGCCATCGCCGCGGTGATGGCCGTCCTCGCGATCGGCTCGATCGCCCTGACCGTCGGGCTGGAGCTGCACGGCTCGGGCACGGTCCCGCAAGCGGTCGGCGCGGCGATGGAGGGCAAGGAGACCCGGTTCGGCATCCCGAACTCGGCGACGTTCGCCGCGGCCACCACGCTCACCTCGACCGGCGCGGTCAATTCGTTCCACGACTCCTACACGTCGCTCGGCGGGATGATGCCGATGGTCAACATGATGCTCGGCGAGGTCGCCCCCGGTGGCACCGGCTCCGGGCTGTACGGCCTGCTCATCCTGGCGATGATCACGGTGTTCGTGGCCGGGCTGATGGTCGGCCGGACGCCGGAGTACCTGGGCAAGAAGATCGGCGCCCGGGAGATCAAGCTGGCGTCGCTCTACTTCCTGGTCACCCCGGCGCTGGTGCTGGGCGGCACCGCGGCGGCGTTCGCGACCGGCAACAACGGCACGGCGCTGAACACCGGCCCGCACGGGCTCTCCGAGGTGCTCTACGCGTTCACCAGTGCCGCCAACAACAACGGTTCCGCGTTCGGCGGCATCACCGTGAACACGCCGTGGTGGGACATCGCCACCGGGCTGGCCATGCTGCTCGGGCGCTTCCTGCCGCTGATCCTGGTGCTCGCGCTGGCCGGCTCCCTGGCCAGACAGCGCCCGGCACCGGAGTCCGAGGGCACGCTGCCCACCCACCAGCCGCTGTTCGTCGGCATGGTCGTCGGCGTGACCGTCGTCCTGGTCGCTCTCACCTTCCTCCCGGCCCTCGCGCTCGGCCCGCTGGCTGAAGGCCTGTCATGACCACACCCGAAAGAAGCACTGCCATGACCACCACCCTGGACGACCTCGTCGAGGTCGACGCCGCTCCCCCGGCCACCCCGGTCAAGGCCGGCCTGCTCGACCCCCAGCAGCTGTGGAAGTCGCTGCCCCAGGCCCTCGCGAAGCTCGACCCCCGGACGCTGTGGCGCAACCCGGTGATGGTGATCGTCGAGGTCGGCGCGGTCTTCACCACCGTGCTGTCGATCGCCGAGCCGACCGTGTTCGCCTGGTCGATCACGGTCTGGCTGTGGCTGACCGTCGTCTTCGCGAACCTGGCCGAGGCGGTCGCCGAGGGCCGCGGCAAGGCACAGGCCGCCGCGCTGCGAGCCGCCAAACAGGACACCGTGGCGTACCTGCCGGACGGGCGGACCGTGCCGGCCACGCAGCTCCAGCTCGGTGACGTCGTGGTGGTCGAGGCCGGGCAGATCATCCCCGGTGACGGCGACGTGATCGAGGGCATCGCCAGCGTCGACGAGTCGGCGATCACCGGCGAGTCCGCGCCGGTGATCCGGGAGTCCGGCGGGGACCGCTCGGCGGTCACCGGCGGCACCAAGGTGCTCTCCGACCGGATCGTCGTGAAGATCACCCAGCGGCCGGGTGAGAGCTTCGTGGACCGGATGATCGCACTGGTCGAGGGCGCCAACCGGCAGAAGACCCCGAACGAGATCGCGCTGAACATCCTTCTCGCCGCGCTGACCATCATCTTCCTGCTGGCCGTGGTCACGTTGCAGCCCCTGGCCATCTTCGCGAAGGCGTACAACGCGGCGGCGCCGGACACCGCCGCGATCGACGGCAACGGCGTGACCGGCATCGTTCTCGTGTCGCTGCTGGTCTGCCTGATCCCGACCACGATCGGGGCGCTGCTCTCCGCGATCGGCATCGCCGGGATGGACCGTCTGGTGCAGCGCAACGTGCTCGCGATGAGCGGGCGGGCCGTGGAGGCCGCCGGCGACGTGAGCACCCTGCTGCTGGACAAGACCGGGACGATCACGCTGGGGAACCGTCAGGCGGCTGCGTTCGTACCCGTCAATGGGGTTGATCCGCGAGCCCTGGCGGACGCCGCGCAGCTCAGCAGCCTTGCCGATGAGACGCCCGAAGGGCGGTCGATCGTGGTCCTCGCCAAGAACGAGCACGGGCTGCGGGAACGGGAACCGGGCCTGATGGCCGGCGCGGTCTGGGTGCCGTTCACCGCGCAGACCCGGATGAGCGGGGTGGACCTGCCCGGCCGGACGATCCGCAAGGGTGCGGCCGCGGCGGTGCTGAAGTGGGCCGGCACCCGGACCGACGAGGTGGACGCGATCGTCGACCAGATCAGCGCCTCCGGTGGCACCCCGCTCGTGGTGGCCGAAAACGATCGGGTTCTCGGCGTGATCCACCTCAAGGACGTGGTCAAGTCCGGGATGAAGGCGCGGTTCGAGGAGATGCGCCGGATGGGTATCCGGACCGTGATGATCACCGGCGACAATCCGCGGACCGCCGCGGCGATCGCCGCCGAGGCCGGCGTCGACGACTTCCTGGCCGAGGCCACCCCGGAGGACAAACTCGCGCTGATCCGCAAGGAACAGGCGGGCGGGCGGCTGGTCGCGATGACCGGCGACGGCACGAACGACGCGCCCGCCCTCGCCCAGGCCGACGTCGGTGTCGCGATGAACACGGGCACGTCGGCGGCGAAAGAGGCCGGCAACATGGTCGACCTGGACTCCGACCCGACCAAGCTGATCGAGATCGTGGAGATCGGCAAGCAGCTGCTGATCACCCGCGGGGCGCTGACCACGTTCAGCATCGCCAACGACATCGCCAAGTACTTCGCGATCATCCCGGCCATGTTCGCCGCGGTCTACCCGGGCCTGGACACGCTCAACGTCATGCGGCTGCACTCGCCGGGCTCCGCGATCCTGTCCGCGGTCATCTTCAACGCGATCATCATCGTCGTGCTGATCCCGCTCGCCCTGCGCGGCGTCCGGTACCGGCCGTCGTCGGCCAGCTCGCTGCTGCGCCGCAACCTGCTGGTCTACGGCCTGGGCGGCGTCATCGCGCCGTTCCTCGGCATCAAGCTCATCGACCTGCTCATCCAGCTCATCCCCGGGATCTGATCGACATGCGACTTCCTTCCTGGCTGGCCCAGCACCTGGCCGCGCTGCGTGCGCTGCTCGTCTTCACCGTCCTGCTCGGCCTCGCCTACCCGCTGCTCTTCGTCGGCCTCGGCAAGGTCCCCGGGCTGTCCGACAAGGCGGCCGGCTCGCTCCTCACGGTCAGCAACCAGACCGTCGGCAGCTCCCTGATCGGCCAGTCGTTCACCGACGCCGACGGCAACCCGGTCCCCCGGTACTTCCAGAGCCGGCCGTCGGCGGCCGGTGACGGCTACGACCCGACCTCGACCTCGGCCAGCAACCTCGGCCCGGAAAGTGTCGTCGACACCCTGTCCGACGACCCGGACACGGCGTCGCCGAGCCTGCTCACCCAGGTCTGCACGCGCAGCCTGGCGGTCGGCAAGCTCGAAGGTGTCGACGGCAGCCGCCCCTACTGCACCACCGACGGCGTCGGCGCGGTCCTCGCGGTCTTCTACCGCGACGGCTTCACCGGCCCGGTCACCCGGGTGGTCGCGGTCAACCAGACCGGTACGCCGTTCGTCGCCAGCTACGCCGGCGTGACCGTCGAACCGGCGCAGCCGGAAACCGACTACCGGGCGCTCGGCGGGGTCATCACGCCGATCCGCGGCACCGCGCCGGCCCGTCCGGTGGTGCCCGCCGACGCGGTCACCGCCAGTGGCAGCGGCCTCGACCCGCAGATCAGTCCGGCGTACGCCACCCTGCAGGCCCCGAGGGTCGCCCGCGAGCGAGGTGTCCCGCTCGAGCGGGTCCGCGATCTGATCGCCGAGCACACCACCGGCCGCGCCCTCGGCTTCCTGGGCGAGCCGGGCGTCAACGTCCTCACGCTGAACCTGGCCCTCGACGGCAGGTGACCGCCCACGGCCGGCCCGGGTTTCGCACACCCGGGCCGGCTGGCGCGTTGCCGCCAGCCGCGCACACCTACCAGGGCCCTCGTGCGGCTTCCACCTGGCGGCGGTCACCTCCATGATCAAAGCTGGTTCGGGCGTATCGGCTCGCATTCCCGGCCGGTGCCGGTGCCTCCCGCCGCAGGCGTGAACGACGACGGCCGCGGTGTTCCCGGCTGGTCCTCAGGGGTGCCTGCCCGTCCTCGAGACACCCCTGCACGCCAGCCGGGAACGCGGAGCGTGCGGGCGGTCCGGGCGGCGGTGCGGGTGACCGGGGTGCCGGCGAGTCGCTGCTGGGCGGGGCGGTGAGAGTCCGCATTGCCGGATCGCGTGCGGCTACCGCCCACCTGGGGGCGCTGGACGCACGCACGATCCGACCGCGGACCGCCACCGCCCCGAACCCGGCCCACCGCGGACTCCGGCCGCCCCTTCAACGCCGAACGCGGACTCCGGCCGCCCCGCCGGTGCCGAGCAGGGCCCCGCCGAGCCCCCTCGCCGCCACCGCGCCCGCCGATGCCTGCTGCGCGGAGCTTCCTGCGGGCAGTGGCGCACCCCGATCGTGTGGATCAGGGCTCTGAGCTGGCAGGACCAGATCGCTGATCGTCTAATCTGTAAGGACCGCTGGGCGCTGCGGACGAACCGGCCCATGGCGGCGACACATACGGCTGACGCCCCTTCGCCGGAGCGGCCTAACCCCATCGAATGAGATCAACCCTCGGCCGGATGATGACCGGCTCGGGGAGATGCTTTTGTGACCATCCGCGAACACAGTCGGGTCCAGCCGTTTTGAGCGCATTGGACAAGGGACTGTGGACATCAATAAATCAACCGCCGGCCTGTCGCTGCTGCTCGCCGGGCTGCTGCTGAGCGGGTGCACCGCCGAGGCCTCCAGCAGCACCGGCGGCGCCGCGAAGCCGGGTGACTGCGCCAAGCTCGCCGAGGTCCCACCGGACGTCTCCGCGGCGACGGTCGCGCTGGTCGTGGACAACACCGCGTCGGGCGTGCAGGGGCCGGTGCCCAGCGCCGTACTCGAGGCGCTCACCACGGCGCAGGAGCGCGGGGATCAGCTGGCGATCGTACCGGTGGACGGGGCCGGCAAGGCCGGGCGGATCAGCCGGACGGTGGCGCTCGACCCGTACCCCGGGAAGGAAGCCGACACCGCCAAGAACGCCCGCAAGATCGCCCTGCAGTGCGTCGGGGAATGGATGCGGGAGGCCGCGGCGCGGCCGACCGCGCCGGGCAGCGACATCCTGACCGCGGTGACCACCGCGAGCCGGGAGAAACCGACAGCGCTGCTCGTCGTCTCGGACGGCCTGACGAGCGCCGGCGAGTTCGATCTGAATCGGACCGGGTTCGACGACGCTCCCGACGACATCGCCGCCGATCTGGTCGCCTCCGGTTCGCTGGCGCCGTCGCTGCGCGGCACCGGCATCGTCTGGTCCGGCCTCGGCACCTCGACCCGCGGGCTGCCGCAGTCGCTGGTCACCGCGGTGCAGGGGATCTGGACCGCGGTGCTGAAGAAGGCCGGCGCGACGGCCGTCTTCGACCCGCGCACCGGTGGCACGACCGCGCCGATCACCGGCCCGCTGCCCGCCGACGACCTGACGATCCCGGACACCGTGCGCAGCACCACCTCTTGCGGCGAGCAGATCGTGGTGCCGTCCGCGCTGCTGTTCTCGCCGGGCAGCGCCGACCTGCACGCCGACGCCGACCCGATCGCCAAACAGGCCGCCGACGCGCTGACCGCGCACCCGGACTGGATCGCGATCGTCGAGGGGCACACCGCCTCCTACGACACCGCCGCGGTCCGCAAGCAGCTCTCCCAGGATCGCGCGCAGGCGGTCGTCACCGCGCTGACCAAACTGACCATCGCCGCGAACCGGTTGCAGCCCAAGGGCTACGGCGCGACCAAGCCGGCCGTGCCCGAGTTCAGCAACGGCAAGCACGACCGGGCCGCGGCCGCGAAGAACCGCCGTGTCGTGGTCAACCTCGGTCCGAAGGGCTGCCTGCACTGATGGGCCGCGTCACCGATGCGATGCGCGTGCTCTTCGGCAACGTCGAACAGCAACGACGCATCCCCTTCAACCGTGAACGTTCCAAGCCCGGGTACGGCGAACTGGTCGGCGACGGCATCACCAACGCCGAGAAGTCGGTGCTGATCCAGGTCAGTCAAACCCTCGCCGGCTACGACCACCGGCGCGCGAACCGCCTGCGCCGGTTCCAGCACAGACTGGTCACCGCCGCGCAGAACAACCTGCTGGCCTGGGACGGCCTGCTCGGCTCCCAGGAGGATCCGCGCTGGACCGGGCACTGGGGCTCGGAGTCCGCGGATCGCGCCGTGCCACCGCCGGAGACCCCGGTCGAGACGAAACGGGTGCCGCCGTTCCTGCGGGCCACCCCGACCGGTTTCCGCGAGGACTACGACCCGCACCGCCCGTTGATCAGTCACCGGGCGTTGACCATCGCCGAGGCGGTGTTCCTGGTGGTCGAGGTGGCTTTTTGGTACGGCGTGTTCAGCAAGTCGCAGGAACCGGGCTTCAACGCCGGTCAGGTGTCGGCCGCCCTGCTGGCGATCTTCCTGCCCACCGCCGGGATCCTGTCCGCGCGGGTGGTCGGCGCGCTCGGCCACCGCTGGGTGTCGGCCTACCCGGGCACCGGTCGCCGGGAACGGATCGGCACCATCTTCGCGGGGCTGGTCGCCGCGGGCGCGGTCAGCGCGACGATCTGGCTGGTCTACGCCCGGTTCTCGGCCGAGAACGATCAGGTCGGCGCGGTGCCGGTCCCGGCCGGCCCGATGGCGCTGATCTTCGGGCTGATGCTGCTCGGTGACATCGGCGCCCGGCTGTTCCTGACCTCGGAGATCCGCACACAGACCGTGGAACGGCGCTCCGAGCTGCGCAAGGTCCGCAAGGGCGCGATCAAGGCGAACGCCGAGCACGTCCGGGCCTGGATCGACCTGCGCAGCGAGGTGCAGGTGCAACTGGACCGCTGCGAACGGGTGGTGGCGATCGGCGCCACCATGATCAACGATGAGCGGGCGGCGGCCGAGCACCGGCCGGACCGGCGGGTGCTGGACACCGACCGGCTCGCGCACCAGCGCTCCGGCGGCCTGGAGTCGTACGGCCCGGGTGACCACATGGCGGTGCCCAGCTCGCAGCAGCTGGCGATGTTCGGCGGGGCGCTGACGCTGGGGCCGCTGCGGACGGTCGACGACGCGATCGACACGCTGGACAACTGGCGGCCGCGGGGGCATCCGTCGGTCGGCGCCGACCTGCACCACATCCGGGAGCAGCTGTTGCGGCTGAACCTGCGGCTGCCCCGGCAGGCGCAGTTCCGCTCCGCGCTGGACCAGGGCGCGGAAACCACACACCAGCAGGCCCCGGAGTGAGGGACTACTTCCGCGGGCCGGCGCTGGACCGGCCCGCCAAGCTCTGGCCGACCGGGCGACGCAACCGCAAGCTGCCGGGCCTGATCCTGCTCTGTCTGCTGCTGTTGCTCCCGCTGGGCTGGCTGCTGCTCCATGACGAACCGGCCGCGGTCATCGCCGAGCCACCTCCGCCGGTCGTGGTCCCCTCGCCGTCGCCGGTGCTGAGCTCGCCGACACCGACACCGTCGGTGACAAGTTCGCCGACACCGTCGCCGTCCCGGACGCGGAAGCCGACGCCGACACCCACCGTCAAGAAGCTGACCCAGGCCACGCTCGCACCGGGCCGCACCGTCTCCTGCGCCCGGGTGATCCTCGGGATCGACCAGTCCAACTCGATGGCCGGTTACACCGCGGCCCGCGACAACGCGCTGCAGCAGCTCGTCGACTGGAGCAGCCGCAACCTCAAGAAACGCGACCAGATCGCGGTCGTCGACTTCGCCGGTGAGGCGGGCGTCCGCCAGGCCCCGACCAGCGTGAAGCAGCTGACCGGCATCGGACCGGTGGTGTCGCTGGCCGGCGGTTCCAAGTACCTGCCGATCCTCGAGGCAATAAAGGCGTTCCCGCCGAGTTCCTGCAAGACGGCGCTGGTGCTGCTCTCCGACGGCGACCTGGAGGACCTGCCGGCCGACGCGTCCGAGTCCGGGACCGTGCTGCGCGGATCGGACGTCAAGTTCCAGCGGCTGCTGGTCCCCGACCGGAACATCACCGTGCCGCTGCGCTGGGCGACCGCGTTCCCGAACGGCAAGCCGGTCTTCGTCGACGGCATGAATCCGGACGAGACCGCCCGGGTCATCGGCGAGACCATCGCCAAGATCGTCAATTCCAAGATCGTCTACCACTAAGGACATCCGGACACCATGGCTACCATCGAGAACCTGGCCGAGCGGGTGGTTCGCAAGACCGCCCCGGATCAGGTGGGCGAACTGCGGATCGTCGCACAGGGGTTCTTCGGTTCGGACCACGTCCGCAACCGCGTCGTGAACTCGGTGCTGGTGGGCGGGGGCGGTGCCGCGCCGGTCGGTGTCGACGCGGTGAGCGGGACGTTGATCGTCCAGACCGCGCTGGTGCTGCTGCAGGCGGTCGCCACCGACACCGCGTCGGACCTGATCCGGGACCAGGCCGGCAACGGGCTGAGCTGGTGGCGCCGGCGGCGGGCGGCCCGTGCCCTGCACCGCGCCGGCAGGACCGTGACCGCCACCACCGAGATGCCGGCGGTGTCGGCGAAGGACGCGCTGCTGCTGGCCGAGATCGGGCGCGGCATCGTCGAGCGGTCCGGTGGTTCCAAGGAGACCGCGGACCTCTTCGCGATCGTCTTCGCCGCCGAGGTGTGCCCGCAAGCCCGCGAGATCGACGAGAGATGACCCCGTTCACCCTGCCGCCGGCGACCGGGGGCCGGTTCGGCCTGCTGGTGCTCGCGACCGTCACCAGCTCCTGCTACCTCTACTCGTGGCTGGCCGGGCACCTGACGCCGATCGCCGACGCCGGGCGGTACTGCGCCGAACAGGCCCGCGAGGACGCACCCCACGTCCTCCCGGACGCCCTGTCACAGTGGTACACCGGCTGCTCCGACTGGGCCGGCCTGCGCGAGGCCGCCGCGGTCGCGGTGCTGCTCACCGTTCTGCTGCTCGGTGTCCTGGCGCAGTACCTGATCGCGCCGCGGTGGACCCGCCGCGGCCTGACCCGGCTCGACGACGCGTCCTGGGTCCGCAAGGACCTCGCCGCGGCCGGGGTCCCCGCCTCGGTCAGTGCCTTCGTCGATTCCGCCGGCCCCCGGGCGACCAGGGCGTTCGGCAACCGGCTGGAATACTCGATCGTGATCGGGTCCACCGACTACACCGATGCCTGCGGTCCGGCGGTCCTCGCCCACGAGATCGGCCACCTGCAGAACCGCGACCTGGACGCCACCGCGCTGACCACCGCGGTCTGGCGGGCGTTTCTCGTGCTGGCCGCCGCGCCGACGCTGCTCGTCGCGCTGACCGACCCGGCCGGGCTGCGCTATTACGGCTGGCGGCTCGCCTCGCTGCTGCTGCTGGTCTACGTCCTGCGCTGCCAGGTGATCCGGACCCGGGAGTTCTACGCCGACCACCGCGCGGTCGGCCCGCACCGGCCCGCGAAGGAATTCCTGGACGCCCTGGCCCGGCGCGGCGACCCGACCAGTCTCTGGAATCAGCGTTTCCACCCCGGCCGGAAGCAGCGCGACAGTGTTCTCCAGGACTCCGGGGCGCTCTTCCGGCTCAGCGCCGCGACCGCGGCCGCCGCGGGCATGCTCGTCGGCCTGGCCTACCGGCCCGGCTACCACTTCGTCTCGATCCTCTGGCCGTCGAGTGTCTTCGGCAAGGACCTGCTCTGCGGCGTCCTCTTCGGCGGGCTGGCCGCCGCCGCGCTGGCCGGCGCCACCTGGCGTTCCGCGCTCTGGACGGTCACCGTCGAGTCGAGCCGCACCACCTGGCGTTCCGTGCTGTGGCCGGTCACGTCCGACGGGCCCTCCCGCGCCACCTGGCGTTCCGTGCTGCGGTCGATCGCCTCCGACGACGTGTCGCCCCGGGCCGCCCTGGCCGCCGTGACGTTCACCGCCGGGCTGCTCGCCGGGGACCTGATCGCGCCCGCCCAGCCCGGCGCGGCCGCGTGGGCGCCGACGATGCTCCGCTCCCCCGGCCCGGGGCTGGCGGTCGCGCTGGTGCTGGCCGCGGGCACCTGGCTGTTCCTGCGCTGGACGTTCACCACCGCCGCGCCCCGGCTGGCGTCCACGCTGCACCCGCGCCCCGGCTACCACCGCGGCATGGTGGTGGCGGTCCTGGTCGCCGGGGTGTGGCTGGGCTTCTGGTTCCGGATCGCCGAGGTCTTCCAGCTCGATCCGCACTGGCGGGCCGTGGTCTTCGGGCTGGCCACCGCCGCGGTCCAGCCGGTGCCGCTGCTGGTGGTGTGGCTCGCCGGGCTCTACACCGCCGCGGTGGTCGCGTCCCGGACCTCCGGGATCGTCGCCGGGGACCTGCGCACCCCCTGGCGTCTGGTGCACCTGGTCGCGGGCGGGGTCGTCGTCGCGTACACGCTGCTGCTGGCCGCCGACCACACCGCGATCGCCGCGGCGATCGGCCGGGCGCAGGTGGACGGCACGCCGGCCGCGCTCTGGCCGCTGTCCTATCTGCTCTACGCCCCGGCGCTGCTCACCGCCCTCGCCGGTGGCCTGGTCGCCGGTCTCGCCTACGCCAGCCGGCAACGGACCGGGCAGCTGCTGGCCGGCGTCGTCACGGTGCTGCCCGCGCTGGCCGGCAGCCTGTTCCTGGTGTCGCTGGCGGCCGTGGTCCTGCTCGACGGACTGGACCGCTCGTTCGTCACCCTGCTCACCGGGCTCGGCGGGCTGCCCGGCCGGGAGGCCACCGACCAGCCCCGGTTCGCCGCGCTCGGCGTGATGATCCTGGCGCTGTACGCCGCGCTGCTGATCGGCGTGGTCCCGCTCGCCTGGCTCGGCGCCCGGATCCGCCGTCGATGGCGGCGGGCCCACACCGACGACGCGTCCCTGCCGAGCCGGCGCCGGGTCGTGGCCGGGCTGCTGCCCGGCGCCCTGGCCGGCGTGATCATCGCGGTTCTCGGGCTGCGCGAGTGGTCGTTCGCGGTCACCACCGCCGACCTGCGCCTGGACTACGACACCACCGCCGTCCAGCTGGTGCAGGACCGGGCCCGCCCGGGGTCGCTGTCCGGCGGCGACGCCTGCCGGAGCCTGTACGCGGGTGGGACGTCCTTCGGGTACGGGCCGCAGACCGACGCGGGCGCCGCGGGGCAGCTGGCCGCCCTGGCCGCGATCGGGATGTCCGCCGACGACCTGGTCATGCAGCGCCTGGGCCGGGCCGCGATGGACGGGTTCACCCTGCGGCAGCTGGCCACCGGCACCGCGGCGGTGTCCAATCTGCTGCGCTACTGCCTGACTACGACGCCCGCTGGACCCGGTTCGCCGCCGATCTGACGACCGCCTCGGCCTCGGCCTTGTCGATCTCGGTGAGGCCCATCACGATCACGGTCACCGCGATCCCCCGGTGCGCGAACGAGATCACGTAGCCGTGGATCGACATCGGCAGTCCGGCCGGGGTCGCGGTGAGCTGCACGCCGGCGGAGGCGTCGCCGTACTTCCCGACGGTCAGCTGGCTCATCGAGACCGTGACGCCGGTCCCGGCCGCCTCGCCGGAGAAGTTGGGGCACGCCACCGGCGCGGCGGCCAGGTCGGCGACCATCGTGCGGGCCGCGAGGTCGCCGGGGGCCACGATCGCTTCCGCGACGAACGGTCCGGTCATCCCCTTGGCCAACATCACTTGTACGGCCTCAGCCGGCGCCGCGGACGCTACCGGGGCAGCCGAGGCCGCCGCTGCCCCGCCGCACTGCTGCGCGCCGCTGCCCAGGTCGGTGATCCCGCCGGAGCCGGCCGGTCCGGCGGGCATCGGCCCGTACCCGGGCAGGTCACCGGCGGTCAGCAGCAGATCCTGAAGCTGCTCGCCGGTCGGCGTGAGATCGGGCGCGGTGTTCGCCGGTGCGGCCGGCGTGGCCGTGGCATCGAGGGGCTTCGGCGGGTGCACCAGGCTGCAGCCGCCGAGGCCGAGAACCAGCGTCACCGCCGAGAGTCGCCGCAGGTGTGGACGCATGGAAGCCATCGTCGTCCACCCGTCCGAACCGGACAATCACCCGTTGGAGAGACCGGGCTAGGGCGCCGCCGGGGCGAACAGCGTCGTGCCGTCGGCCAGCTCACCGTCCGCGCCGGTCAGCGGCCGGGCGTCGACGAGCACCGCGCGCGGGGACCGGCCCGGCAGGTGCAGCGTCGTCTCGCGGTGCACCAGGACCGCACCGGCCAGCGCCCGGGCCAGCGGATGCCGCGGATCGTCCTCGTGCAGGCCGCCCAGGTCGCTGACATGCGCCGGGGTGTTCCCGAGCGGGGTGTCGCGGGCGATCCGATTACGGAAGATCAGCAGGCCGCCGGCATCGCAGCAGACCGGCCTCGGCACCACTCCCCCTCCCCCTTCAGCCCGAGACTAACCACCCTGGCCTGCCTAATTCCGGCGATCTGCCATCCGGATCCGGTCGGGCATCGGCGGAGCGACGGTCAGATCCTCGCGCCGACCGCGGCGCCGTTCGCCGGGACCAGGAACGTCGAGGACGCGATCGCGCCGGTCGAGGTCCGTGCGCCGGTGATCGTCGCCGGGCTGGTGCTGAGCAGTGTCCAGGTGCCGCCGATGTTCCACGAGTTGCCGGACGCGGTGGACGAGCCGAGGGCGACAGCCGTGGTGTTGCCGACCGCGAGGTTCCCGGTCAGTTTCGCGGTCGAGCCGCCGTCGAAGTCGAAACCGGTCTTGGCGTTCTGGTACGCGGTCGACCGGCCCACCGTGATCGCCCCGGTGTTGCCGTTGTCGGTGAACCCGTGCGCGGCGTTGCCGAACGCCATGCTGTTGGTGACGGCGTGACTCGCGGCCGGCCCGGTGCCGCTGCTGCCGCCGAGTTTGAAGCCGTTGCCGTCACCGGAGAAGTCCGGGACGCTCCACCGGTTGTAGCCGTTGCCGTACGAAATCGAATCTTGGAGGGTGATCGGGGAACTGAAGCTCCACGCGTCGAAACCGTCGTCGATGTTGTTCCACAGCCTGGCGCCGCGCACCACGTTGCCGGTGCCGCTGCCCTCCTTGACGCCGAGCCCGTCCGCGCTCTCGCCGTTCTTGCGCGGGTCACGGTTGTTGTAGCTGTCCAGGTTCAGGATCAGGTTGTTCGCCGAGACGCCCTGCAGCTGGAATCCGGTCTCGTAGTTGTCGTGCGTGATCAGCTGGTCGAACGTGTTGCCGGTGCACTTGTTGCAGTAGATCCCGTACGGTCCGTGCGCGATCTCCAGGCCGACGATTTTCCAGTACGACGCCTCCATGTGGATCGCCCCGCGCTGCGCACTCGGGATGGTGGACCCGACCGCGCCCGGGGTGTAGGCCAGCGCCTCACCGTCGATGACCACCTTCTCGCTGCCGTAGCGGGTCAGCGTGATCGGCGCGGCGGCCGTACCGCTCGTGGTGATCTGGATGTTGGCGGTCAGCGGGTAGGTCCCGCCGCGCACCGCGATCGTGCCACCGGCGGCGACCAGACTGATCGCTTTCTGGATGGTGGCGAACGGTGCCGCGAGCGTGCCGGCGGCGCTGTCACTGCCGGTGGTCGCGACGTAGTAGGTGGTGGTGGCGGTCGCGGCGTCGGCGGTGCCGATCGCGGCGACACCCGCTCCGACCAGGGTGAGCGCGGCGGCCGCGGTGATCGCGGCCCGGCGCAACGGACGACGCCCGGTGACTGACGACATGGATGCTCCTCACGGGTTCGCGCGCGGCACGGGGGAACGTCCACCGGCACGCGAACACGGTTCTCAGGGGATGACGGCCCGGAGGGCATCGTTGCCGTCCGGGCCGGGTGTCATACCCCTAGTGGCCGTGAGGTCCGAAAAGGTTGCCCGGCGTCAGCGCAGCATGCCGGGTGCCGCCAGCAGGGTCATGCCGAGGCCGACCAGCACGATGACCGCGGCCGTGGCCACCGGCAGCCGCCGGGTCAGCAGGACGCTCCACCGGCCGGAACCGGCCCGGCGCAGCCGCTCGCCCCAGTGGGCCAGGGCGAACCCGACGCCGGTGAGGGTCGCGGCCAGGCCGATGCCGTAGGCGAGCACCAGCAGCACGCCGTACCAGGCCCGGCCGAGCGCGGCCGCGCCGAGCAGGACCACCACCGCGGACGGGCTGGGTGACAGACCGCCGGCGAAGCCCATGGCCAGCAGCGGACGGATCCGCAGCGGCTCGTCGGGCTCGGGCACGTGGTGGGTGTGCGTGTGCCCCCCATGACTGTGGTGATGATGGTGCCCCGCAGGCACCAGCTGATCATGGTGGTGGTGATCGTGATGGTGGACCGGCTGGGCGCGCAACCGGCGGACCGCCTGGTAGAGCAGGTGTGCGCCGACCAGCGTGACCAGCACCCCGCTGATCAATCGCAGCCACTCGTACATGGTGTCCGGGGCCAGCTGCAGCGACGTGGCGAACACGACGCCGAGGGCGAGCACCCCGAGCGTGTGTGTCACCGCGACCGCGCCGGCCACCGTCACCGCGTGCACCGCCCGTCCGCGCGCGCCGACCAGGTAGGCCGCCATGATGGTCTTGCCGTGCCCGGGCGCGACGGCGTGCGCGCCGCCGAGCACCAGCGCGATCAGGAACGCGAGCACGCCGACGCCCAGGGTCAGCTCGGGATGCCCGATCAGGCCGGTGAACCAGACCGTGAACCGGTCGGCGCCGCGGGCCTGCGCCACGCCGGTCGTGGTGAACGGCGCCACGGCCGCCGGTCCACCGGGCCGCACTCCGAACGTCGCGGTCCGCACATCCAAGGAGACCACACCTGAGGGGTACGAGGTGAGCCGCGCACTGGCACTCTCCGCCGGCACGTCGGAGCGGACGACGGTGTACCGGTCGCCGACCGCGGTGACCTCACGCCAGCCGATCCGGTCGGGGTACAGCGCCGCGCGAAAGCCGACCGTCGTCGCGTCGGTGATCCGTGCGTCGGCGTGCAGCACGCACTGCAGGCGCAACGTGGTGAGCCCGCCGGCGCCGGCCGGGAACGTCAGCCCGGCCGGTGCGGCGGCCAGGCGCAGGTTCTGCCCGCCGACGGTGACCGCGCTCGCGTCGGCCGCCGCCGCGCAGGTCCGGGTGGCGTAGGCGTCGTTCTCGGCCGGGGACCCGGTCCCGTCCCGGTCAGTGTCGATCTCCACGGTGCGGGCCTGGTACGCGGGCAGCTCGGCCAGGTCGAGCACGTAGTCGACGTCCACCCCGGCCGCGCCGACCCGCAGACCGGCGTACTGATTGGTGGTGAAGTTGCCGAGCGGGTGCGCCTGCGCCGGCACGCCGGTGAGCAGCGCCGCCAGCACGCCGAGCAGCACCACGCCGAAGCCTCTGCGGATCATACGGGGCCACCCAGGTCGGTGAGGGCGGTCCGGGCCCGAGCCCCGTACCGCAGCGAGAAATACGGGTTGAGGTTCAGCGCCCGGGTGAGGTCGGCGCGCGCCCCGGCCCGGTCGTGCAGCGCCAGGCGGATCTCGGCGCGGTAGTAGTACGCCCGCGCGTCCCGGGTGCCCAGCCGCAGCCCCCGGTTCGCGTGGACGAGCGCGGCCCGGTCGTCACCGGCGGCGTGCAGCGCCCAGGCGTACGCGGTCTGCACCGTGACACCCGGCCGCGCGGCCAGCAACGCCTTGCCCTGGGTGACCGCGCCGCGGGCGTCGCCGTGGTCGGCGGCGAACAGGATCAGGTCGATGTCGGTGGTCGCCGCGCCGGCCCCGGGCAGCCGGGCGCTGACCCGGATCAGGTCCTCGGTCTGTGCCGCCGCCTCGGTCTGACCGGCCGCGGTGAGCGTGTCGGCGAGCGTCATCAGGTGGTCGACGGTCGGCAGCGTCGCGGTGGCGGCCCGCAGGTCGCTCACCGCCGCGGTCAGGTCACCACGGGCGGCGGCCACCTTGCCCCGGTCGGCGAGCAGCGCCGGCTGCCCGGGCACCCGGGCCAGCCCCTCGGCGAAGTGGGCGGCGGCGGTGTCCAGGTCGCCGGCCCCGAGGGCCAGTTCGCCGAGGTGGGTCAGCGCGAAGGTGATCTCGTCGGGTGAGGTCGCGACCTCGCGGGCCCGGGTCATCAGCTCCAGCGCGCGGGCCTGGTCGCCGCGCAGCTCGAACAGGTAGGAGGCGCGGGCGAACGACCCGGTGTCCGGGCGCAGGTCGAGCATCCGCTGCACCGCCGCGGTGGCCTCGGGATAGCGGCCGAGTTCCACGTTCGCGTCGGTGAGCACCCCGTACGCGTCGGCGGAGTAGTCGTCGGCGGCGACCGCCAGGCGCGCGTAGCGCAGCGCGGAACGGAAGTCGTGGCGTGCCGCCGCCAGCGCGCCGAGTCCGGTGAGCGCCCCCGCGTTGCCGTCCGGGCGCACCGCGCGGGAGCGGCGCAGCGCGGTCTCGGCGGCCCGGTAGTGCGCCGGGTCGTAGGTGATCCGGCCGAGCTGGATCCGGGCCGCGCCGAGCGCCGCCCAGCCCTGCCAGTCGCCGGGCACCTCGGCGAGGTGGGTCTCGGTGCGGCCCACGTAGGCGTCCAGCTCGCGCGTCGGCGACCGGTCGACGGCCGTGGACGCTCCGGGCGCCGGCTCACGATCAGGCACCAGGGCGGCGCCGGCGCCGAGCAGGGCCACCGCCGCCAGGACCGTGACCAGCGCCGGGCGTGCCCATCGTCTCCGCATCCCCTGATCGTGCGCTACTCCGGCCTTCCAGACATTAACGACACGAGTATTGCAGCCTGTTCAGCTGCGACAGCACCTGGAATGAGGCTAAGAACAGACGTTGGGGCGGTGGCACCGACGCCGTCGTCCCGCCTGATACCGGGGGAATCATGAAAATCGTCCCAACCACTTCGCGCCGGAGGATGCTCTCCGTCTCGGCGCTCGGCGTCTCGGCCGCCTTGGTGGCCACGCTGGCACCGGTCCAGGGCCAGGCGTCCTCGCACCGTGAGGCGCCGCTGGTCGCGACCACGCCCAGCCTGGACAACACCGACCTGTACGCGTTCGTCAGCCCGGACGCGACCGACACCGTCACGATGGTCGCGAACTGGCAGCCGTTCGAGGAGCCGAACGGCGGCCCGAACTTCTATCCGTTCGCGCCGCTGACCGCGCACGACATCAACATCGACAACAACGGTGACGCCAAGCCGGACATCACCTACCGGTGGACGTTCAGCACGACGTACCAGAACACCAACTCGTTCCTGTACAACACCGGTGCGGTCTCGTCGCTGACCGATCCGGATCTCAACGTCCGGCAGACCTACAGCCTGCAGCGGATCACCCCGGGCGGCACCCGGACGATCGTGCACGGCGGGCCGGTCGCGCCGTCGTTCACCGGTGTGGCGTCGATGCCGGACTACGCGGCGCTGTCCGACGCGGCGGTCACGTCCGCCGGGCACGGCGCCAAGTCGTTCGCGGGGCAGTCCGACGACGCGTTCTTCGCCGACCTGCGGGTCTTCGACCTGCTCTACGGCGGCGACCTGAGCAAGGTCGGCCAGGACACCCTCAAGGGCTACAACGTCAACACCATCGCGCTGCAGGTGCCGAAGGCCGATCTGGCGCTCAAGGGTGACGCCACCGGCAACCCGGTCGTCGGCATCTGGACCACCACGTCGCGGATGGGCGCGGACATGGACGGCAAGCCCGGCAAGCTGCAGCAGGTGTCCCGGCTGGGCATGCCGCTGGTGAACGAGGTGGTGGTGCCGCTGCGCAAGAAGAACCGGTTCAACGCCGACAAGCCTCAGGACGACGCGCAGTTCGGCGATTACGTCACCGACCCGGAGGTGCCGAAGCTGATCAAGGCGATCTACGGCATCCCGGCCCCGGCCGCGCCGCGGAACGACCTGGTCGAGGTGTTCCTGACCGGTGTCTGCAAGGCCTGCCCGGGCCCGGTCGACGCCGACCTCAACTCGCAGCTGGTGAACAAGGACGTCAACAAGAAGTGGTTCGTGCCGAGCGAGCAGCTGCGCCTGAACATGGCCGTGGCACCGGCCATGAACCCGAACCGGCTCGGCGTGATCGGCGGTGACCTGGCCGGCTTCCCGAACGGGCGCCGGCTCGCCGACGACGTCATCGACGTGACGCTGCAGGCCGCCGAGGGCATCCTGCTGCCCGACCCGCCAGAAGCGGTCAAGACCCTGGGCGACGGGGTCGACGCGAACAGCGCCGGCTTCCGCAGCTCGTTCCCGTACGTCGCGCTGCCGAACCAGATGAGCGTCAACCAGAACTGACCCTGACGCGCGGCGGCCGGTCACCCGGTCGCCGCGCGTCAGGAGCGGGCGGGTCAGCTGAGGCTGAATCGCTGGTTGGCCTGCCCGCTGCAGTCGTAGAGCTGCACCTGCTGGCCGTTGCCGGTGCCCCAGACGTCCAGGCAGCGCCCGGACTGCACACCGGTGATGGTGCCGTTGCTGTTGACGTTCCACTGCTGGTTGGCCTGGCCGTTGCAGCTGTAGATCTGCACGGCCGCGCCGTTGCCGGAGCCGGCCGCGTCCAGGCACTTGCTGCCGTAGACGGTCAGCTGCTTGCTCGAGGTGAGCGTCCACCGCTGGTTGGTCTGGCCGTTGCAGTCGTAGAGCTGGACCCGCGTGCCGTCGGTCTGCGAGGAGCTGGGCACGTCGACGCACCGGCCGGACTGGGCGCCGAGAATCCGGCTCCCGGTGCCCGGGGTGGCCGACGTCGACGGTGACGGTGACCCGGTGCCACCGCTGGGTGTCGGCGAGGACGTGCCGGGGCCGGCGGCGTTGAGGGCGTTGAGCACCGAGGTGTACGCGGCCTTCTTGTTGCCGCTGCCGTCGAACAGCAGCGGGCTCTCGCCGGAACGCCACGAGTCGCTGTCGCGCACACCCCACACCGTGATGCCGATGCAGCGGGGCACGTTCATGCAGGCCTGGGTCAGTCCGGCGTACTGCGAGGTGGACGCGTTGGTGACGTCGACCTCGGTCAGGGCCACGTCCACGCCGAGGGCGGCGAAGCTCTGCAGCGTGGTCGAGAAGTTGCCGGGCAGCGAGCTGCCGCCGGTGAAGTGGGTCTGCAGGCCCACGCAGTCGATCGGCACGCCGCGGGACTTGAAGTCGCGGATCATGTTGTAGACGCCCTGCGTCTTGCCGTAGGACCAGTTCTCGATGTTGTAGTCGTTGTAGCAGAGCTTGACCGACGGGTCGGCGGCGCGGGCGGTGCGGAACGCGACCTCGATCCAGTCGTTGCCGGTGCCCTGCAGGTTGGAGTTGCGCCGGCTGCCGTCCTCGTTGAACGCCTCGTTGACCACGTCCCAGGCGGCGAGTTTGCCCTTGTAGTGGGCCATCACCCCGTTGATGTGATCGATCATCGCCTGGCGCAGGGTGCTGCCGCTGAGGCTCTGCATCCAGCCCGGCTGCTGCGAGTGCCAGGCGAGGGTGTGCCCGCGCACCTTCAGGCCGCGCTGGGTCGCCCAGTTGTAGATCTGGTCGCCGGCGCTGAAGCTGAACTGGCCCCGGTTGGGTTCGGTGGCGTCCGGCTTCATCTCGTTCTCGGCCGTGATCATGTTGAACTCACGCCCGGCGATCGTGGTGTAGGTCGAGTCGTTGAGCCGGCTGCCGGCGATCGCCGTGCCGAAGTAGCGGCCCGACTGCGCGGCGGCGGCGCCCAGGGTGCTCGCCGCGGCGTTCGCGTCCGGCATCACCATCAGGGCGCTGAACGCGGCGACGGCGGCCGCGGTGCCGGCCAGCAACGTCCGGGTGCGGACGCGAGATCTGCTTTCCATGAATGCCTCCCTGTGTCGGCCGTGCGTCCGGGCGCCGGGCAGCACCCGGACGACAGCCGTGGCCGCCGTGTGGGTGAAGGAGAGCGAGAGAACGCAGAGCCCGAATCGAAAGCGATGGACTTCAATGCCTCGTCATGCTGGCACGGTAACACCGGCGAAACAAGTACTTCCGGAATCGCTCCGGAAGTATCAGAACGGCCACCAACACGCTGAACAGGCATTTCAGGCCTCAGAACGACGCTGAATCCGCGAAAGTCGCTTCCAAAACTACCGATAATAATCTCGAGAGTTTCGGACCGGGGCACAGCGACGCCGCGGGCCGTCTCCCCGACGGAACGGCCCGCGGCGTCGGTGGCAGCCGCTATCGCTGCAGGGTGAGCAGGCCCGGCCGCCACGGCAGCTGGTCGTAGGCGCCACCGGCGTTCGGGTTCTTGCCCTGGTAGAGCAGTTGCAGGTTGCACGGGTCGACGGTCTTGGTCTGGTCCGGGTTGCTCCGTACCAGGTCACCGTGGCTGATGTCGTTGGTCCAGGTCGCGCCACTGTTGGCCTTGCCCGCGAACGGGTTGCCCTCGGTGGCGGCCTGCGGCGTCCACGACCCGCCCAGGCTGCTCGCGGTGAACGACCGGAAGTAGCGGCCCTGACTCCCGATCGCCTCGACGATCATCAGGTACTGGTTCTGGCCCTGCACCTTGTAGACCTCGACCGCTTCGAACAGGTTGTTCGTCGAGTCGCTCATGATCGTGGTGTACGACGACCCGAAGCTGCCCGGGAAGTTCCCGATCGGCATGCTGGCCCGATAGATCTTGCCGTTGTCCCCGGCGAAGAACAGGTACATGTTCGTGCCGTCACCGATCAGCGTCTGATCGATCACGCCGGTGCCGGACCCGGTGATCGATCCGGTGAACAGCGTCTGCGCCGCCGACCAGCCGTTGGCGTTGGTCGGATCGCTGGAGGTCTTGTAGCTGAACGCGGTCGGACCCCACTGGTAGGCCAGGATCCAGACGTTCTTCGGCGCGAAGTAGAACAGCGTCGGCGCCACGGTGCCCTGACTCATCGCGTTCTGGCCCGCCGAGGCCATGTCCGACCAGTTGGTGAACGGGGTGAAGTTCATCGAGCCGTACCCGGAGCCGGAGACGTTCGACGCGTAGACCAGGTGCTTGCCGTTGTAGACGACGTTGGTGAAGTCCTTCAGCGACACCCACCCGGACTTCGGTTCGGCCAGCGAGCCGGTCGAGGTCCAGCGGTAGCTCGACGGGAGCGGGCACGTGCCGCCCGGCGTCGAGGGCGAGGTGGACGGCGACGGGGACGACGGCGACGGCGAGGCCGGCGTGGTCCCACCGGTGCAGGTCACCCCGTTCAGAGCAAAACTCGAGGGTACGGGGTTGCTGCCGGTCCACGCGCCGTTGAAGCCGAACGACACCGTGCCGTTCGTGGTGATCGCGCCGTTGTAGCTCACGTTCGTCGCGGTCACCGCCGAGCCGCTCTGCGTCACCGTCGCGTTCCACGCCTGGGTGACCGTCTGCCCGGCGCCGTACGACCAGGTGAGCGTCCAGCCGGACACCTGATCACCCAGGTTGGTGATCGCCACGCTGGCGCCGAACCCGCCCTGCCAGGACGACGTCACGGTGTAGCCCACCGAGCAGCCGGCCGCCGCGGCGTCGGCGGGCCTCGCCGCCACCACCGCCGTCGTGGCCAGCAGCGCGGCGCCGGCCGAGGCCAGGATTCTGGATCTGTGCACGATTCCTCCGATCAGGCGACGCGTACCAGGCGCCAGTTGTTGTCGGCACTGCCGTTGTCGGACTCCTGGACCACCGGGCTGCCCCAGGCGCTCGAGGCGTTCAGCACGGCGAGCACCTTGCCGCTGTTGACGTTGCGGATGCGACAGGAGCCGTCGCTGTTGGCCAGCAGGGTCCAGCGGTGGTCGGCGGTGCCGTTGTCGGCCCACTGCAGGACCCGGGCGTTGTCCGTGGTCGCCATGTTCTCGACGCCGAGGACCTTGCCGCTGTTGACGTTGCGGAACCGGACCGCTCCACCGTCGGCGATCTGCGCCCACCGGTGGTCGGCGGTGCCGGTGTCGCCCCAGACCACGGCCGGGCCACCGTCCGCGGTGGACATGTCCTGCACACCCAGGACCAGCCCGGAGGCCGCGTTCACCAACTGGTAGGTGCTCTCGCCGGAGCCGGCGGTGTTCCAGTAGACGGCGTAGTTGAAGCCGTGCGCGTCGTGGAACGGGCCCAGCTGGACCGGGACGCCGTTGGCCGTGGCGGTGAAGGCCAGGCTGCCGGCGCCGGTCCGGGCGATCGACGACACGGTCAGTGCCGGGTTGCCCGCCGGTGTCGTGCTGCCGTAGTTGCCGGCCAGCACCACCGGGCCGTACGTGATGGCCTGCACCGCGGGGTTGTCACCGGCCGGTTGCATGATCACACGCATCGGCAGGCGGACGGTCAGCACGTCCCCCGCGGCCCAGACCCGGGTCACGGTGGCGTAGCTGCCCGCGGCGGCGCCGACGTTCTGGGTGACGCCGTTGACCGTGAGCGTCGCGCCGGAGGTCCAGCCGGGGATGCGGACCCGGATGCTCCACGATCCGCTCATCGGGCCGGCCAGCGTCAGCGTGGTGGTGTCACTGACCGGGTACGACGTGGCCTGGGTGACCGTGATGCCCCGCTCGGCCCAGGTCAGCACCGACGGCGTGAACAGGTTCACCGTCAGCGTGGTCCCGGCGGAGAAGTAGATCGAGTCCATCAGCTTGGTGTTGGTCTCCACACCGGTGCCCTGGCAGCACCAGAAGCTGGTGTAGTCGGTCGACCAGGTGCCGCCGCCCCAGGCCGGCCCCACGCCCCGGCGCCCGCCCGCCTTCAACGGCGTGAAGTAGGTGATGTGCCCGTGGCTGTCGGCCGGGTTCTGCGCGCCGATCAGGTGGTTGAGCAGCGCCCGCTCGTAGAAGTCGAAGTACGCCGACCGGTCCGGATCGGTGAGCCACAGCTCCCGGGTCAGCTTGAGCATGTTGTAGGTGTTGCAGTGCTCGCACGTGTCGGTGGTCAGGTATCCGGCGATCGCGTTCGGGGCGCGGAAGTGCTCGGCCTGGCTGTTGCCGCCGATGGCGTACGTGTGCGCGCCGGTGGTGATGGCCCAGGCGTTGAGCCCGATGTCGCGGTAACGGGTCGTGCCGGTCGCCTTGTACTCGCGGACGGCGCCGACCCACTTGGGCACCTGGGTGTTGGCGTGCAGCCCGTTGAGCTGGTCGGCGCCGGCGGCCAGCGGGGTGAACACGGCCGCGTGGTCGAAGCGCTGCGCGGCGGTGAGCCACCGGGTGTCGCCGGTCTGCTGGTAGAGGTCGGCGAGCACTTCGTTCATCCCGCCGAACTCGGTGCGCAGCACGGTCTGCATCTGCGTGCCGGTCAGCCGCGCGGTGCGGGTGTCGACCCACCCGGCGAGGCGCAGCAGCACGTCGCGGGCGGTGGTGTCGCCGATCAGGCGCCACACGTCGAGCAGCCCGGCGAGCGTCTTGTGCACGCAGTAGTAGGGCACGTTGCCGTTGGACAGCGTGCCGGCCTCCAGGGCGGTGAAGTCCGACTCCGGGAATCCGGAGAGGTAACCGTTCGACGCCTGGCAGGCGGCCAGCCCGGCGACCAGGTAGACGGCCTTGTCGCGGCAGATGGTGTCACCGAGGGCCGCCCAGGCCTGCGCCCACGCGGTCAGGACGTGCCCCTGCATGTGCGTACGAAAAGGGAAGCTCGGTGCGTCCCAGCCGCCGTTGGCGGCGGCACCTGCGGTGGACCGGCCGTGGTTGACCCGGAAGTTGTAGAGCAGCCGGTCGGCGTCGACGAACCGCAGGTAGTTCACGGTGCGGGCCTGGTTGTCCAGCCAGCGCCCGGCGGTCAGCCGGACCTGGCCGAGGCCGAACGGGTAGGCCGCGACGCCGAGGTCCGCGCGGACGGGCGCCACCACGGCGGCCTCGGCGCGGGAGGTGCCACCGAGGGTGGTCGCCACCGCGCCGGCGCCGGCGGCCTGCAACAGGGCGCGGCGACTGATCGGGAACGGGGTCATGGTTCGCTCCTTGGGGATGGGCCCCGGCGGGCCGATAGGGGCGGCCCGCCGGGGTGGTTCAGCGAGCCGGTCAGCGCTGCCGGGTCAGCAGGCCCGGCCGGTACGGCAGCAGCCCGTAGTCACCGCCGGAGCTCGGCGAACGACCCTGGTAGAGCAGCTGCAGGTTGCACGGGTCGACCGTCATGGTCTGGTCGGCGCTGGTGCGGATCAGCTCGCCGTGGCTGATGTCGTTGGTCCAGGTCGCGCCACTGTTGGCCTTGCCCGCGAACGGGTTGCTCTCGGTGGCGGCCTGCGGCGTCCACGACCCGCTCAGGCTGCTCGCGGTGAAGGAGCGGAAGTAGCGCCCGTTGGACCCGATCGCCTCGACGATCATCAGGTACTGGTTCTGGCCCTGCACCTTGTAGACCTGCGGCGCTTCGAACAGGTTGTTCGTCGAGTCACTCATGATCGTGGTGTACGACGACCCGAAGCTGCCCGGGAAGTTCCCGATCGGCATGCTGGCCCGGTAGATCTTGCCGTTGTCACCGGCGAAGAACAGGTACATGTTCGTGCCGTCGCCGATCAGCGTCTGGTCGATCGGTCCGGTGCCGGAACCGGAGATGCTGCCGGTGAACAGGGTCTGCGCCGACGACCAGCCGTTGGGGTTGGCCGGGTCGCTGGAGGTCTTGTAGCTGAACGCGGTCGGACCCCACTGGTAGGTCAGCACCCAGATGTTCTTCGGCGCGAAGTAGAACAGCGTCGGCGCCACGGTGCCCTGGCTCATCGCGTTCTGGCTCGCCGAGGCCATGTCCGACCAGTTGGTGAACGGGGTGAAGTTCATCGAGCCCCAGCTCGACCCGGTGTCGTGCGTGGTGGCGTAGACCAGCTGCTTGCCGTTGTAGGGCACGACGGTGAAGTCCTTCAGCGACACCCAGCCGGACCGCGGGTTCGCCAGCGAGCCGGTCGACGACCAGCGGTAGGTCGTCGGCAGCGTGCACGAACCGGACGGCGGCGGCGAGCTCGGCGTCGAGCCGCCGCCGAGCTTGACCAGCTGCCACTGCTGGTTGGCGCCGTTCCAGTCGCTGTACTGCACGATGTTCGCGCCGTCCGCGGTCGACGCGCCCTGCACCTCGACGGCCTTGCCGCTGTTCCGGTTGATCAGCTGGATGTACCCGTCGACGTCCTGCACGCTGAACTGCTGGTTGGTGGTGTTGTTGTCGGTCCACTGCACGATCGCGCCGCCGTCGGCGGTCGACAGGTTGTAGACGTCGAGGACCTTGCCGGAGTGCTTGGACTTCAGCCGGTAGTAGCCGCCGCCGGAGTCGACGAACTGCCACTGCTGCTGCGCCTGGTCGTTGCGCGTCCACTGGGTGATCCGCGCGCCGTCCGTGGTGGCCATGTTGTACAGGTCCAGCGCCTTGCCGCTGGTCCGGTTGACCAGCACGTAGGAGGCGCTGGTGTCGATCGTCGCGGCGGACGCCGGCAGCGCGGTGACGGCGAGGCTGCCCGCGCCGACCATCACGATCAGCGCGGCGAGCGCGCCCTTGAAGCGCCGGCGCGGTGGTGCGGTCTGCGGAACCACTGTCATCTCGAACTCCTCGGGGGGAACGGGGTCAGGGGGTGCTGAGGTCGAACCGGTTGACCGTCACCGCGCCGCCCAGGGCCTGGGTGGCGTAGTTGAACAGGCCGAACCGGTAGCCCATGAAGAACTGCCAGGCGTTGGTGAGGGTGAACGCCGGGCCCAGGGTGGTGAACGTGCTGCCGTTGGTGCTGTAGGAGAACGTGGCGGTGCGCCCGGAGCCGGGCCGGATGTCGGCGCTGACCCGCAGCCAGAGCTTGCCGCCGCTCACGCTCGCGCCGGCCGCCTCGCTGCCGGTGCCGGTGGTGGCCCAGCTGGAGTTCATGGTCAGCCCATTGGTCATCGACACCCGGGTGGCGCCGTTGTCCTTGCGGACGCCGATCCAGGCCGAGGAGTCGCGCAGCATGGCCAGCCCGGCCCGGTCGCCGTTGGCCATCTGCGAGTAGTCCAGCTCGACGGTGGCGGTCGACGTCGGGCCCTGGATCCGGTGGGTGAGCGTGTTGCGCGCGTTGTACAGGTCGTTGGTCACCGTGGCGGCGGACAGCCGCAGTCCGTTGCCGACGCTGAACTTGCCGGTGTCGGGGTTGTGGTTCCACTCCCAGCGGGGTCCGAGCGCACTGCCGGTGAACGTGTCCGCTCCGGTCATCGGCGTGACGGTCTTCGTGGTGGTGATGGCCGGCTTCGGGTAGCTCGCGCCCCACCGGCCGTTCACGGTGGTCAGCACCGGCCAGTCGTTGCTCCAGGTGATCGGGGCCAGCGTCGGCACCCGGCCGCCGGGGTAGGCGTCGGTGAACGCCATGTACCACCAGTCACCGGCCTGGGTCTGCACGAGACCGCCCTGATGCGGCACCCCGCCCCCGGAGATCGGCCCAGGAAGATCAAGAAGGACCTGTTTCTGTTCGTACGGACCGAACGGGCTGGTCGAGCGCAGCACGTACTGCCCGTTGGCCGGCCGGGTCAGCCAGATGTAGTAGTAGTTGCCGCGCTTGTACATCCGCGCGCCCTCGAGGGTGCCGACGCTCGACGGGGTGGTGTAGACGGTCTGCGAGCGCACCTGCGAGGTCAGGTCGCCGGAGAGCTGGGCGACGCTGATCGTGCCGTTGCCGTAGGCCACGTACGGGGTGTCGTTGTCGAACAGCAGCCCGGCGTCGTAGTAGCACGTGTTGAGCCGGGCCTTCTTCGACCAGGCGCCGTCGACCGCGGACGCGGTGTAGACGTACGTGCGGTTGAACTCGGTGCAGCCCAGCCAGTAGTAGGTGCTGTTGCTGGGCCGGTAGTTGAACGCCGACGCCCAGATGCCCTTGACGTACGCGCGGGCGCCGGACAGGTCGTAGGCGGCGGAGTCGAAGTCCAGCCGGGGTACCGAGTGGCCGGCGTACTCCCAGTTCACCAGGTCGTAGGAGCGCAGGATCGGCGCACCCGGCGAGTAGTGCATCGTCGACGCCGAGTAGTAGTAGGCGTCACCGACCCGGATGATGTCGCCGTCGGCGAAGTCCTGCCACACCACCGGGTTGCTGAACGTGCCGGTGGAGGGGGTGCCTCCGCCGAGTTTCACCAGCTGCCACTGCTGGTTGGCGCCGTTCCAGTCGGCGTACTGCACGATGTTCGCGCCGTCCGCGGCCGACGCGCCCTGCACCTCGACGGCCTTGCCGCTGTTCCGGTTGATCAGCTGCAGGTATCCGTCGACGTCCTGCACGCTGAACTGCTGGTTCGCGGCGTTGTTGTCGGTCCACTGGACGATCGCGCCGCCGTCGGCGGTCGAGGCGCCGGAGACGTCCAGGACCTTGCCGGAGTGCTTCGACCTGAGCCGGTAGTAGCCACCACCGGAGTCGACGAACTGCCACTGCTGCTGCGCCTGGTCGTTGCGCGTCCACTGGGTGATCCGCGCACCGTCGGTGGTGGCCATGTTGTACAGGTCCAGCGCCTTGCCGCTGGACCGGTTGACCAGCACGTAGGAGGCGCTGGTGTCGATCGTGGCGGCCGACGCGGCCGGTGCGGCGGCGGCGACCGCGACCGCCGCGCCCAGCACGACGGTCAGCGCGGCGGCGAGCAGGCGCCACGGCCGGCGCGGCACTTCGGGGCGAGCCCTCATCGTCCACTCCTCGCATCGGGATTTCTCGTCCGGAACCAAAATGGGAGCGCTCACATTTATGGACTGGATATTGCCAGAAGGTTTCGGGGTGTTTCAATTCCTTGACCGCGCGACCAACGCGGCGAGAACCGCATAACAGTTCGCGGAAAAATACTTCCGGAATCGGTGGGGAAAGATGCCGTCGTTTTCTGTTATGTGCGGGCCGGTGCCGTGGTCGGATCAGCCGGCGAGCGGCGGGCGGACCAGAAAGGAACCGTCGGCGCGGAACGCGGTCGTGCCGTCGGACTGGTCCACCCACAGTTCGTCGCCGCGGTGCCGCAGGAACCATCCGGGATAGTTCGACGATTCGAGCGTGACGGAGCCGGCGACCGTGCCGGGCCCGGGGCAGAACGTGGCGTCCCCGCGGAACAGCTTGGAGCCGTCCCCGCCGTCGACCCGCAGCCGCCACGACAGGTGCCGCAGGTACCGGCCGTCGGCCGTGCGGAACGAGAAGCAGTCCAGGTCGTTGAGCCCGGTCACCACCCGGACGGTCGACTGGCGCCGCGCCGAGACGGTGTTGCCGGCGCTGACCGCGGTCAGGATGCCGAAACTGTCGGCCGCCGTGACGTAGCGTCCGGTGGCGTTCGCCGCCTCGAGCGACGCCGGGCCGGTGCGCAGGGCACCGGCGGACGCACTCGGCGCCGCGCGGGACGCCGTCGCACTCGTCGCCGCCGCGCTGGGGGCGGCGCTGGGTGCCCCCGGTGTCGGCGCCGCGCCCGTCGACGGCCGCGGCGTCTGCGCGATCGTCGACGGGCGCGGCGCCTCCGGGGTGGTCACCGCCACGGCGCCGGCCGTCGCGCCCACGATCAGGGTCCCGGCGGTCACTGCGGCCACCACCGGATGGGCCGCGGCCAGCGTCGCCAGCTGCCCGAGCACCCCGGCCTTGCCGGCGGCGGCGGCCGTGCCGGCGCTCAGCGTCCACCCCGCTCCCCCGACACCGGCGGTCTTGGCCAGGGCCGCCGCGGTCAGGGTCACGGGCACCGGGAGCAGCACCAGCGCGGGCAGCAACCGGTCGGTGGGCATGGCGTCCCCGGCCGCGCGGGTGCACCACGCGCAGTCCCGCACGTGCCGGGCCAGCCGTTTGCGCCACCGCGGGCTGGGCACCCCGTCCCAGCCGGCCCGCTCCTGTGCCAGCCGCGGGCACCCGGGCCGGGCGTCCAGGGCCGCCACCAGGGCCCGGCCCAGCTCGAGCTGCGCGCGCATGCGCTGCACGCGCACACCGGCGTGCACCACCGTGATGCCGAGCGCCTGGGCCAGCTCGGCCCGGGTGAGCCGCCCGGCCACCTCGAGCCACCACAGGGCCAGCAGGATCCGGTCGTCCGGGTCCAGCCAGCGACCGGCCCGGCGCACCTGGCGGCGCTGCGCCGACAGCTCGACGTGCAGGTCGGCGAGGCCCTCGAACCGCGCGCCGGAGTCCGGCACCTCACCGGCCTCGTCGAGCGGCACGACCCGGTCGGCGTCCCGGGTCGTCCGGTGCTGGTGGGTGCTGATCTGGCGCAGCGCGATCGCCACCAGCCAGGGCCGGAAGCTGTGCGGCGACCGCAGTGACGGCAGCTGCCGCAGGGCGCGCAGCATGATGTCCTGCGTGACGTCGTCGACGTCGGGGTGCCCGTCGAGGGCCTGCCGGACGAGCGTGTAGACCATCGGCAGGTGGGCCGCGACGAGCGCGTCCAGCGCGGCACGGTCACCGCCCTGGGCCGCCCGCACCAGGCCGGAGCCGCCGATCCGGGTCACTGCCATGTTCCTCGCCACCATCACCACGCGCAGGGGCTCCGATTATGGACCAGATCGACGCGCCTCAACGCATCGACGCGTCGCCGGGTACGGGCGCGCCGCCCCGGGCCGCGCTCGCACCGGCGAACTGCCAGCTGTCGACGTTGAACAGATAGCCGCTCCCGCCGGTGAACCGCAGGTACAGGTCCCGGGTGCCGGTCGCGCCGCTGACCGGGCAGCTGACGGTGGTCCAGGTCTGCCAGCCCCCGGTCACCGGCACCGTGCACGTCCCGGCGAGCGTGCCGGTGGGCCCGCCCAGCCGCACCTCGATACGGCCGCCGGCGCCGGCCGAGGCGACCCGGGCGGTGAACGAGGTCGCGCCGGATCCGAACGCGACACCCTTGACCTTGACGTAGTCGCCGTTGTCGAGGTAGCCGACGTTCAAGCCGCCCCCGCTCGCGGGCTCGGTCTCGACCCCGGAGCTCCAGGCCATCGTCTCGGCCTCCTGCCGGACGTACGGGTTGAGCGTCCCGTTCTGCGCCGCACCGGCCGAGGTCATGGTGATCGTCGGGAGGGTGCCGTCACCGTTGTAGGTGAACTTCTCCACGGCGACCGAGCGGGTGTATCCGCCTCCGCCGGGCAGCGCGCCGTTGTGGTAGAAGAAGTACGAGCCGCCGTTGAAGTCGACGATGCCCGCGTGGTTGGTGAAACTGCCGCCCTGGGTGGCCATCACGGTGCCGCGGTAGGTCCACGGCCCGGTCGGCCCGGGCGCGGTCGAATAGCCGATGAATTCCGAGCAGCACTTGGCGGCGAAGACGTTGTAGTAGAGCCCGTTGCGTTTGTAGACCCACGGGCCCTCCTCGTACAACGTGGGCCGGCTCGGGGTGCCGGTGCGGGTGCCGAACCCGGCCGTGGTGAGCGGGATCTGCGTCACCGCGCCGCTGTAGCTGATCATGTCGGCGTTCAGCCGCACGTACCAGAGGTTCGGGTTGCCCCAGTAGAGGTACGCCTGGCCGTCGTCGTCGATGAACACCGTCGGGTCGATCTCGCCGTTCTCGGCCAGCGGGCGCCCGATCGCGTCGGTGAACGGCCCGGTCGGGCTGGTGGCCACGCCGACACCGATGGCCATCCGCCCGGTCGACCGGTTGGTGACCGGGACGTACCAGTAGAACTTGCCGTTGCGGGCGACGACCTGGCCGGCCCACGCGTTCGCGCTCGCCCAGCTGAACGTGCCGAGGTTCATCGGTGAGCCGTGATCGGTCCAGTTGACCATGTCGGCCGACGAGTAGACCCGCCACTCCTTCATGGTGAAGTACGTCGAGTTGTCCTCGTCGTGGCCGGTGTAGAGGTAGACCCGGCCGTTGTGGACCAGCGGCGCCGGGTCGGCGGTGTAGACGGTCTGCACGATCGGGTTGTCCGCGTGCGCCACGGACGGGACGGCCGCGGTCAGCACCACCATGGCGAGCGCGCAGAGCAGGCCGGCGAACGATCTCCTGGCCATCAGACCCGGCTCCATCGCTGGTTGGCGGCGGCGTTGCAGGTCCACAGCAGGACCACGGTGCCGTTGGCGGTCAGGTTGTGGTCGACGTCCAGGCAGAGCCCGGAGGCGGTGCCCCGGACGGTGCCGTCGGCGGCGAACGTCCACTGCTGGTTGGTGCCGCCGGTGCAGTCCCACAGCTGCACCTTGGCCCCGGCGGTGGCCCCGGACGGTGCGTCCAGGCACTTGCCGAGCGCCTGAAGGCTCGCGCCCGAGGTGGTCCAGCGCTGGTTCGTGCCGCCGTTGCAGTCCCAGATCACCGGCTGCGTGCCGTTGGCGGTGGCGCCGTTCGGCACGTCCAGGCAGCGGCCCGAGGCGGCGCTGACGACCGTGGTGGTGGTCGCCGGGGTGCTGGTCCCGCCGCTGACCCGGTAGACCACCGTGCCGTGGGCGGGGACGCTGGCACTGATCGTGCCGGTGGTGGTCGTGGTGGCGCCGCTCCCGGCGTCCTGCAGGGTGAACGAGCTGCCGGACTTGCCGATCGCGGCGGCGCTGGTCGACACCGTGGTGGCCGAGCCGCCCTGGTTGAACAGGGCGACCGCGACGTCACCGTTCGCCAGCCGCTTGGCCAGCACCCGGCGCGTGCCGTCGTACGAGATCGGGGTTGCCTGCAGGCCGAGGGTGTCCTGGTTGATCGCGATGAGACGGGGGTTCTTCAGGATGCCCTGGGTGGCCGCGCTCATCGAGCGCAGATCGTTGCCGGCGATCAGCGGGGAGGCCAGCATCGCCCAGAGCGCGAAGTGACTGCGCTGCTCGGTGTCGGTCATGCCGCCGCGGCCGACCTCCATCATGTCCGGGTCGTTGAACTGCCCGGGCCGGGCGTAACCGGCCAGCGGCACGGTGACGTCGACGATGTTCTTCACGCCCATCGGGTAGCCGTTGGTCTGCCCGGTGTCCCAGGCGTCGCTGATGTCCTCGGTGGTGCGCCACAGGTTCGCCACGTCACCCCAGTTGCGCTGCGGGCCGGTCTTGGCGTGCACGCTGTTCGGGTTGATGCTGTAGACGATCGGGCGGCCGGTCGCGGCGAGCGCGTCACGCATCTTCGCGAACGTGGTGACCTGCTCGGTGATGGTGCCGGTGGGTGAGCACCAGTCGTACTTGAGGTAGTCCACGCCCCAGGCGGCGAACTGCCGGGCGTCCTGCGCCTCGTGCCCCAGGCTGCCGGTGGCGCCGGGGTAGCTGTTGAAGTACTGCGCGCAGGTCTTGTCCAGCGGGCCCTGGTAGATGCCGAACTTCAGGCCCTTGCCGTGCAGGTAGTCGCCGAGGGCCTTCATCCCGCTGGGGAACCGGGTCGGGTCGCCCTGCAGGTTCCCGGAGCCGTCCCGGTTCGGGTTGAACCAGCAGTCGTCGACGACGACGTACTGGTAGCCGGCGTCGCGCATGCCGCTGCTGACCATCGCGTCGGCCATCTGCCGGATCAGGGTCTCGCTGATGTTACAGCCGAACGTGTTCCAGCTGTTCCACCCCATCGGCGGGGTGCGGGCGACCCCGTTGTCCAGTGCCCGGGCCGCGGAGCCGGGCAGGACGGTCGCCGCGCCGGCGAGCAGCAGCAGTCCGGCAGCGAGCATGGCCCTCAGTTTCGTTTTCATCGCCTCGTCCAGAGCTGGTTGGCCGAACCCGTGCAGGTCCAGAGGATCGTGGTGGTGCCGTTGGCGGTGGCGTTGCCACTGACGTCCAGGCACAGGCCGGACGCGGCGTTGCGGATGGTGGCGCCGGAGGTGAACGCCCACCGCTGGTTGGTGGCGCCGCTGCAGGCCCACAGCTGCGCCTTGGTGCCGGCCGTGGCGCCGGTGGGCGCGTCGAGGCACTTGCCGACCGCCTGCAGCGTCTGGCCGTCGTAGGTCCATCGCTGGTTCGCGGCGCCGCTGCAGTCCCAGATGATCGGCTGGGTGCCGTTGGCGGTGCTGCCGTTCGGCACGTCCAGGCAGCGGCCGGACGCGGTGCCGACCAGCGCCGCGCCGGTGCCGGTGGACGGGTCACCGATCGATCCGGGCACCGATCGCAGGGCCGCGTACCAGGTGGCGGCCATCTTGTCGTAGCCGCCCGCGGTCGGGTGGACGCCGTCGATCAGGTCGGCGGTGGTGAGCGCGGCGTGCATGTCGACCAGGTGGACCCGCGAGCCCCGGCTCTGCACGATGCCGGGAAGGGCCGCGTTGAAGGTGCGGGCGGCGGCCTCCTGACCGGAGTTGGCCAGCGGGATCAGGGTGGCCACGAAGACGTCCGCCGACGGCGCGGCCGCGGTGACGTGGTCGATCAGGGTGGCGAGCCGGCCCGGTGCGCCGGAGACGTTGTAGTTCTGCAGGATGTCGTTGGTGCCCAGGTGCAGCAGCACCGTGCGGGGGGTGCTGGTGCGCAGCCAGCCGCCGATGTTCGCGTCGATCTGGTCGATGCGCCAGCCGGGGTGGCCCTCGTGGTCGTGGTCGCCGAGCGCGGCCGGGCCGTTGACCTGCGAGCCGACCAGGTCGACCCGGTATCCGGCGGCGGCCATCCGCTGCCAGAGGCCGATCCGGTAGCCGCCGGGCACCTGGGTGCCCTCGGTGATGGAGTCGCCCAGCGGCATGACCCGGGTGCCACCGTTGGATTCCGCGGCGGTCGCCCCGGGCGGGACGACGAGGACACCGGCGGCGGCGAGGAGGGCCGCGAGCAACCACCGTCTTCTTCTGGGCATGGGGATATGCCTCCCTGGTGATCGGTTGGCTTCCTGTTATCGCTCACACCGCATTGACCACTGGTCCGGGCGGGGCCTAGCGGTTTGCCGGTTGAGGATGGGAGCGCTAACAGCTTGCTTCCGCACATTGCCAGGATGTTTCCGGACATTCAAGAGGCCTTTTGCGAGTCCGGCGACGACTCCGCAGCCCCCCGCCGCATAACACTTCCGGCCGATCAAATTTCCGGTGGCGCCGGAATTGTTATGCCGGCGTGCGGGAAATGGTCGCGTCTTGCGGTTCTCGGAAATGCGCTGCCACCATAGCCGGGAGCGCTCCCACGCTCCGTCCTCCCCCGTTCGGAAAGGTTCCCCACCATGTCCCTGTTCAGCAAGAGCCGCTCCCTGCTGCTGGCCTCGGCCGCCGTCGGCGTCGCCGTCGCGGCCAGCGTCGCCGTGATCGGCACCGCCGAGGCCGCCAGCACGCTCGGCGCCTCGGCCGCGCAGTCCGGCCGCTACTACGGCGCGGCGATCGCCGCCGGCAAGCTCGGTGACGCCACCTACACCGGCATCCTGACCCGCGAGTTCAACGCGGTCACCCCGGAGAACGAGATGAAGTGGGACGCCACCGAACCGTCACAGGGGCGGTTCACCTTCACCAACGGCGACCGCATCCTCAACCAGGGCCTGTCCAACGGATCCAAGGTCCGCGGGCACGCCCTGCTCTGGCACGCCCAGCAGCCCGGCTGGGCCCAGTCGCTGTCCGGCAGCGCGCTGCGCAGCGCGGCGATCAACCACGTCACCCAGGTGGCGACGCACTACAAGGGCAAGATCTACGCCTGGGACGTGGTCAACGAGGCCTTCGCCGACGGCGGCAGCGGCGCGCGGCGCGACTCCACCCTGCAGCGCACCGGCAACGACTGGATCGAGGCCGCGTTCAAGGCTGCCCGCTCCGCCGACCCGAATGCCAAGCTCTGCTACAACGACTACAACACCGACGGCGTCAACGCGAAGTCGACCGGCGTGTACAACATGGTCAAGGACTTCAAGGCGCGGGGCGTCCCGATCGACTGCGTCGGTTTCCAGTCCCACCTGGGCACCGGCATTCCCGGTGACTACCAGGCCAACCTGCAGCGCTTCGCCGACCTGGGCGTGGACGTGCAGATCACCGAGCTCGACGTCGCGCAGGGCGGCAACCAGGCCGGCATCTACGCGAGCGTGACCCGCGCGTGCATGGCCGTGTCGCGGTGCACCGGCATCACCGTCTGGGGCATCCGGGACAGCGACTCGTGGCGCACCGGCGAGAACCCGCTGCTGTTCGACAACTCCGGCAACAAGAAGGCCGCGTACACCTCGGTCCTCAACGCCCTCAACGCCGGCGGCAGCACCACCTCGCCCGCGCCGTCGTCGCCGTCGCCGTCGTCGCCGTCGCCCAGCACCAGCACCTCGCCCCAGCCCGGCGGCGCCTGCAGCGCGTCGGTGTCGCTCAACTCGTGGAACGGCGGGTTCGTCGCGACCGTCCGGGTCACCGCGGGCTCCGCGCCCGTCAACGGCTGGACCGTCGGCGTGACGTTGCCCTCCGGCAGCGCGGTGACCAGCGCCTGGAGCGCCACCAGCAGCGGCACGGCCGGCACGGTGAGCTTCCGCAACGTCGCCTACAACGGACAGCTCGCGGCCGGCGGCACCACCGAGTTCGGCTTCCAGGGCACCGGCGCCGGCCCCACCGCGACGCCGAACTGCTCCGCCGGCTGACCCGCTCCCCCGTTTCGAGGCCCACCCGGCGCCGGTCTGCACGGCAGGCTGACCCGCCCCCGTTTCGAGGCTCACCCGGCGCCGGTCCTGCGCGGCCGGCGCCGGAGAAGGGAACACCCCATGTCCCGACGCACACTCGCACCCCTGACCGCGGCCCTCGCCGCCCTGGCGACGGCCGCCGCGATGCTCACCGGCGTCCTCGGCGCCACCGCGGCCGCGGCACCGGCCGGCGCCACGGCGGCCACGGCCGGCTGCGGCAAGGCCCCGACGCTGACCAGCGGCACCCGCACCATCCGCAGCGGCGGCCAGAACCGCACCTACGTCCTGCGGGTGCCGGACGGCTACGACCGCACCCGCCCGTACAAACTGATCTTCGCCTTCCACTGGCTCAACGGCACCGCGACCGACGTCGCCACCGGCGGTGCGGCCGGCGCCACCTGGGCCTACTACGGCCAGCAGCGCCTGTCGGACAACAGCGCGATCCTGGTCGCGCCGCAGGGCATCGACAACGGCTGGGCGAACACCGGCGGCCGGGACCTGACCCTGGTCGACGACCTGACCGCGCTGGTCGAGGGCGACCTGTGCGTGGACACCTCGCAGCTGTTCGCGCTGGGCTGGAGTTACGGCGGCGCGATGAGCTACGCCGTCGCGTGCGCCCGCCCGGCGGTGTTCCGGGCCGTCGCGGTGCTCTCCGGCGCGAACCTGAGCGGCTGCTCCGGCGGCACCCAGCCGGTGGCGTACCTGGGGATCCACGGCACTCACGACAGCGTGCTGGACATCTCGCTCGGCCGGGGCGTGCGGGACACCTTCGTCCGCGCCAACGGGTGCGCGGCCCGGAGTCCGGCCGAGCCGGCCCGGGGCAGCCTGACGCACATCGTCACCGACTACACCGGGTGCCGGGCCGGCTATCCGGTGCGCTGGGCCGCCTTCGACGGCGACCACACCCCGGAGCCGGTGGACGGGTCGACGAGCACGAACGGCGCGCGCACCTGGACCGGCGGCGAGATCTGGAACTTCTTCACCCAGCTGCCCAGCACGACGCCGTCGTCACCGGCACCGTCGTCACCGACGCCTTCGACGACCCCCTCCACCACACCCGGCGGTGGTTGCGCCACCGCGTACCGGGTGGTCAACAGCTGGCAGGGCGGTTTCCAGGCGGAGATCACCGTGTCGAACACCGGGGCGGCAGCCGTCACCGGGTGGCGGGTGAGCTGGACGCTGCCGGCCGGGCAGGCGGTCAGCCAGGTCTGGAACGGCTCGCTGACCAGCACCGGCGGGACCGTCACCGTCACCAACGCGACCTACAACGGGTCGGTGGCGCCCGGCGCCGGCGTGACCTTCGGCCTGCTCGCCACCGGCGACGCGGCCACCACCCCGCCCCTGACCTGCGCCGTGAGGTGAGTCGCATGAAACCGATGGTGCGCACCGCCCTCGTCGCGGCGCTGTCCCTGCTGATCGGCGCCGCCGGACTGGTCGTCGCCCGGCCCGCCGCGGCCGCCTCGCTGGTCCCGGTGACCGGCTTCGGCGCCAACCCGACGAACCTGAAGATGTACACCTACGTACCCGACCGGGTGGCGGCCACGCCGGCGCTGCTCGTGCTGGTGCACTACTGCGGCGGTTCCGCCGGCGCGATCGCCGGCGGCAACGGCAAGGACTTCCTCACCGCGGCCGACCGGTACGGCTTCGTCGTGGTGCTGCCCGAGGCCACCCGCAGCGAGAAGTGTTTTGACGTGTCCAGCCCGCAGGCGCTGCGCCGCGACGGCGGCAGCGACTCCACCGGCATCATGTCCATGGTCAGCTGGGCACGGGCCCGATACCACGTGGACAGTGCGCGGATCGTGGTCAGCGGCTTCTCCTCCGGCGCCATGATGACCACGGTGCTCGCCGCGCAGTACCCGGACGTGTTCACCGCCGCGTCGGCGTTCTCCGGTGTGCCGGCCGGCTGCTTCGCCACCACCAACGGCTCGCTCTGGAACAGCACCTGCTCCGGCGGCAACCTGATCAAGACGGCGCGGCAGTGGGGTGACCAGGCCCGCGCGATGTATCCCGGCTACACCGGCCGGTACCCGCGGATCCAGCTGTGGCACGGCACCACCGACACCACCCTCGCCTACCCGAACTTCGGCGAGGAGATCAAGCAGTGGACCGACCTGCACGGCCTCGGGCCGAACCCGGCCTTCACCGACCACCCGCAGTCGTCCTGGACCCGGACCCGGTACGGCACGACCGGCACCCAGGCCACCGTCGAGGGCGTCAGCATCGCCGGGATCGGGCACCAGCTCCCGCAGACCGGGCAGCTCGGCTACGCGGTGTCCTTCCTCGGGCTGGACGGCTCCACCGGCACCCCGTCGACCAGCCCGTCGAGCAGCCCGTCGACCAGCCCGCCGGCCACCGGGACCTGCCGGGTGACGGCGTCGATCAGCTCGTGGAACACCGGCCTGACCGCGAGTCTCACCGTCACCAACACCGGCGCCACCGCGATCAACGGCTGGACGCTGGACTTCACCCTGCCGGCCGGGCAGAGCATCACCAGCGGCTGGAACGCCACCTACGCGCCGGCCACCGGACGGGTGAACGCCACGAACGTCGCCTACAACGCCGCCATCCCGGCGAACGGGTCGATCGGCATCGGGTTCCAGGCCGGACACACCGGCGCGGTGGGCGCGCCCACCGGCTTCGCGCTCAACGGCACCGCCTGCGGTGGTTGACCGGCGAGCGCCGGTGCTTCGTAACTTCCGGAGACGGTCGTACCATCAAGAATTTTAGAAATTCGAACGACGGCGAACCTCCATGACAATCCGGGCCACAGGCCGCCACCACCTGCGCCTATGGCCCGGATCACGGCGGGTTGACCAAGATCGATATTTCCGTTTTCATTCCGAGAGTTGTTGACAGCTCGTGGCCGGCAGGTGACGATCCTCGCCATGACGGACCTCGATGGCCGCCCCATCGCCGAGACAGCCACCGCCGTGATCCGCAACCCGGTACTGCCGGGCTTCCATCCGGATCCCTCGATCCTGCGGGTCGGCGCCGACTACTACATCGCCACGTCGACCTTCGAGTGGTATCCGGGCGTGCGGGTGCACCACTCGACCGACCTGGTCTCCTGGCGGCCGCTCGGCGGCGTGCTGACCGAGCGGCGCCTGCTCGACCTGACCGGGACCGCCGACTCGTGCGGTGTCTGGGCGCCCAGCCTCACCTACGCCGACGGGCTGTTCCACCTGGTCTACACGGACGTGGCGACGTTCGCCGGTGGCTACTGGGATCCGCAGAACTACCTGGTCACCGCGCCGAGCATGGCCGGGCCCTGGTCGGATCCGGTGGTGCTGCACGGCCGCGGGTTCGACGCCTCGCTGTTCCACGACGAGGACGGCACGACCTGGATGCTGTCGATGCGCGCCGACTGGCGCCCCGGCCGCAACCGGTTCGCCGGCATCTCCGCGCAGCGATACGACCGCCGGCATCGCCGCCTGACCGGTCCGGAACATGTCATCTTCGAGGGCACCGAGGCCGGGCTCACCGAGGCGCCCAACATCTACCGCAAGGACGGCTGGTACTACCTGGTCACCGCGGAGGGCGGCACCACCTGGACGCATCAGGTCACCGTCGCCCGCTCCCGGCGGCTGCTCGGCGACTACCAGGTGGATCCGGCCGGCCCGCTGCTGACCTCGGCCGGGCGGCCTGACCTGGCGCTGCAGAAGGCCGGGCACGGCAGTCTCGTGCAGACCCCGGCCGGCGAGTGGTACCTGGCGCACCTGGTCGGCCGGCCGTATGCGCCGAGCGACCGGTGTGTGCTCGGCCGCGAGACCGCCCTGCAGCAGGTGGACTGGCCGACCGGCGCGTGGCCGCGGATCCGCGACGGTGTCCCGGCCGAGCAGGTCGCGGCACCCTCCGGCACCGCCGTGACGTCCGAGCCGCCGGCCCAACAGACCGATAAAGATCACTTCGAGGGTACGACGTTGAGCGCCGCGTGGTCGACGCTGCGGCGCCCTGCCGCACCGGACTGGGTGGATCTGGCCGCCCGGCCGTCACACCTGCGGATCCACGGTGGCCAGTCGCCGATGGCGCGGCACCGGCCGAGCCTGGTGGCCCGCCGGGTGACCGCGCGGCGCTGCACGTTCGAGGCGACGTGCGAGTCCGAGCCCCGCAGCTTCCGGCAACTGGCCGGGATCACCGCCTACTACAACTCCCGCAACTGGTACTACCTGCACATGACCGCCGACGACGACGGCGGTGTGGTGCTCGACGTGCTGGCCTGTGACAGCGGGCGGGTCACCACGGTGCCGGACGTCCGGGTCCCGCTCGGCACGGTCCGCCGGGTGGGCCTGCGCGCCCGGCTGGACGGCCCGGCCCTGACCTTCGCCTGGACCACCGAGCCCGGATCCGGCTGGCACGAGGTGGGCCGGACCTTCGACGCCACCACCCTGTCCGACGAGTACGCCGCGACGGCGGCGCCCGGTGAGCCCGAGGCCTGGGGCTTCACCGGCGCCTTCGTCGGGCTCTGGGTGCAGGACCTGGGCGCCGAGGGCGGCTACGCCGACTTCGACCAGGCCACCTACCGCACCGGCTGACCTGCCCCGGCCGGCCTACAGCCCGGCGCTGACGGTCACGAACGCGTGGGCCGGCAGGTGCACCCGCAGCGTCCCGCCGTCCACCGTCACCCCGTCGTACGCCCGCGGCGCCACCACCGCGGGCGCCTGCGGCGTGTTGTGGTCCTGCAGCGCCACCGCCGTCAGGATCACGGCCGCCACGTCGCCGGCCGTGCCGCCGCGCAGGTCGATCTCCACGTCGGCGGCGGCCGTGGCGTCGAGGTTCGACAGTGACACGAGCAGCCGGCCGTCCTTGCGGCTGGCCGACATCGAGACGGTCGTCAGCGTCGCGTCGCCGACCGGCCGCGACGGCAGCGCCGTACGGAAATCGACCCGCAGCGCCGTCGCGTCCTGGTGCCCGCGGTTCATCCGGAACACGTGGTAGGTGGGCGTGAGGACCATGGCCTTCGAGTCCGGGTCGGTGAGGATCATGGCCTGCAGCACGTTCACCGTCTGCGCGATGTTGGCCATCACGAGGCGGTCGGCGTGCCGGTGGAAGACGTCGAAGTGCACGCTCGCCACCAGGGCGTCGCGCAGCGTGTTCTGCTGGTACAGGAAGCCCGGGTTCGTGCCGCGGGCCACGTCGAACCAGGTGCCCCACTCGTCGAGGACCAGCCCGACGCTCTTGTTCGGGTCGTAGCAGTCCAGCACGGCCGTGTGCCCGGCGAGCAGCTGCTCGATGCGGGCCGCGGCGGCCATCGTCGTGTAGTACTCGCCGGTGTCGAAGACCGTGGCCGAGCCCTTCTCCTCCCAGGTGGGCCCGGTGACCGTGTAGTAGTGCACGGACACCGCGTGGAAGGCCGTGCTGCGCACGTGCTGGCAGCCCAGGTGCCCGAGCTGCTTCATCAGGCTCTCGGTCCAGGCGTAGTCGTCGGCGTTGGCGCCCGCGGCGATCTTGTAGAGCTGGTTGTCGCCGTAGTCGCGGCAGTAGGTGCCGTAGCGGCGGGCCTCCTGCGCGTAGTGCTCGGCGGTCATGTTGCCGCCGCAGCCCCACGCCTCGTTGCCCAGGCCCCAGAACCGCACCGGCCACGGCTCGGACCGGCCGTTGGCGGCGCGGAGCCGGGCCATCGGCGAGTCACCGGCGCGGGTCAGGTACTCCACCCATTCGCTCATCTCCCGCACCGTGCCGGAACCGACATTGCCGCTGATGTAGGGCTCGGCGCCGAGCAGCTCGCAGAGGGCCATGAACTCGTGGGTGCCGAAGTGGTTGTTCTCCTCGACGCCGCCCCAGTGGGTGTTGACCATGACCGGCCGCTCGTCCTTGGGTCCGATGCCGTCGCGCCAGTGGTACTCGTCGGCGAAGCACCCGCCCGGCCAGCGCAGGTTCGGGATGTCCAGGGCGCGCAGCGCGTCGACCACGTCGAGGCGGATGCCGCCCTCGTGCGGGATGTCGGAGTCCTCGCCGACGTAGAAACCGCCGTAGACGCAGCGGCCCAGGTGCTCGGCGAAATGCCCGTAGACGTGCCGGTTGATCCGTGGTCCGTCGAGGTCCACGTTGATGACGGCTTGGATGATCATAGGTTCCTGTTTCTCCGAGAGTTTCGGTAAAAATCTCGCAAGTTTTGGCACTAACCCATGCGGCATCGCCGGTGATCTTCCCGCCTCAGATTGGCGAAAAAACACCCGGTACTCACTGCATCGGTCTGATCACCATCTTGACATCGCTATGACTTGGTTCATAGTTTGAGCGCCACATTCCGGAAACATTCCGAAACTTTCGCTACCGAAGAGGTGGGCTTTCATGAGACCCAACAGGACCCTGGCCGTCGTGGTGGCGATGGCGATGAGCACGCTGGGCATGGCCGCCTGCTCGGGCGACGACGACAGCAGCTCCGGATCGGGCGGCACCGTCGAGATGGACCTGTGGCAGAACTCCACCACCGGTCCGGGCAAGGCGTTCTGGGAGAAGGCGGTCGCCGACTTCCAGACCGCCCACCCGACCGTCAAGATCAAGGTCCAGTCGATCCAGAACGAGGACCTGGACGGCAAGCTGCAGACCGCGCTGAACTCCGGTTCGGCGCCGGACATCTTCCTGCAGCGCGGTGGCGGGAAGATGGCCGCGATGGTGGAGGCCGGCCAGCTCAAGGACATCACCGGCGACATCACCGACGCGACCAAGCAGGCGGTGGGCGAGGCCAGCCTCAAGACCGGGCAGGTCGACGGCAAGGCGTACGCGGTGCCGGTCTCGATCCTGCCGGGCGGCTTCTGGTACAGCAAGGACCTGTTCAAGAAGGCCGGTGTCACCACGACACCCACCACGCTGGCGGATCTCACCACCGCGGCGGGCAAGCTCAAGGCCAACGGCACGCCGATCGCCCTCGGTGCCAAGGACGCGTGGCCGGCCGCGCACTGGTACTACTTCCTCGCGCTGCGGGCCTGCAGCCAGGCCGCGCTCGACACCGCCGCCAAGGACAAGAACTTCACCGACCCGTGCTGGACCAAGGCCGGCGAGGACCTCAAGGCGTTCGCCGACACCAAGCCGTTCAACGACGGCTTCCTGACCACCTCGGCGCAGCAGGGTGCGGGCAGCTCGGCGGGCCTGGTGGCCAACCACAAGGCGAGCATGGAACTGATGGGCACCTGGGACCCGGGTGTGATCGCCTCGCTGACCAAGGACACCAAGCCGCTGCCCGACCTGGGCTTCTTCCCCTTCCCCGCGGTGCCCGGCGGGCAGGGTGACCCGGCCGCGGTGATGGGCGGCGCGGACGGCTACTCCTGCTCGGCCCAGGCGCCGAAGGAGTGCACCGACTTCCTCAACTACATCCTGACCGCGGACGTGCAGCAGGCCTACTACAAGGCCTTCAACTCGCTGCCGGTCAACAAGCAGGCGCAGGGCACCATCACCGAGGACTACCTCAAGGCGGTTCTCGACGCCTACAACAAGGCACCGTACGTCTCGCAGTGGCTCGACACGGTCTACGGCCAGAACGTCGGCAACGCGCTCAACGTCGGCGTCGTGAACCTGCTCGCCGGCAAGGGTGACGTCGCCGGGATCATCAAGGCCGTCAACGACGCGGCCAAGAAGGGCTGACGTTGCGTTCTCGCCGTCGCGGCATCGGCTGGGCCCAACGCCTGGAGATCGCCGCGCTGTCCGGCCCGGCGATCCTGATGTTCCTCGGCTTCGTGATCTTCCCGGTGCTGATGGCCGCCTACTACGGCTTCTACCGGTGGAAGGGCTTCGGCCCGCCGACCACCTTCGTCGGCCTCGACAACTACGTCACCATCCTGCAGGACACCGCGTTCCGTGAGGCGCTCTGGCACAACGCCCTGATCGTCGTGCTCTCGCTGGTCCTGCAGGGCCCGATCGCGGTCGGCCTGGCCCTGCTGCTCAACCGGAGGATGCGGGGCCGGTCCGTCATCCGGGTGCTGATCTTCGTCCCGTACGTGATCGCCGAGGTCATCGTCGGGACGGCCTGGGCCCTGCTGCTGCAGACCAACGGAGCCGTCAACGACGTCCTGCGCTCGATCGGGCTCGGCGGGCTGACCGAGGACTGGCTGGCGAATCCGGCCCTCGCCATCTGGACCCTGATGCTGATCCTGACCTGGAAGTACGTCGGCTTCGCGGTGATCCTGTTCCTGGCCGGCATGCAGAACATCCCGGAGGAGCTGGCCGAGGCGGCCGCGGTGGACGGCGCGTCGTACTGGCAGACCCAGCGCCGGATCACCCTGCCGCTGCTGGGACCGACCGTACGGATCTGGGCCTTCTTGTCGATCATCGGTGCGCTGCAGCTGTTCGACCTGGTCTACATCATCTGGGGCCAGTACGTCGCGTCGACGGCCGGCACCTCGACGATGGCGACGTACATGGTCACCGAGGGCCGCAACGCGGGCAACTACGGGTACGGCAACGCGGTCGCGGTCGTCCTCTTCATCATCTCCATGATCATCGCGCTGCTGTACCAGCGTTTCGTGCTGCGCCGGGACACCGACGGCGCGCTCACCGGAGGACGGTAGGACATGGCCATCGCCACGCAGTCCCGGCCGCGGCCGGACAGCGGCTGGGGCAACCCGATCGGGTACGTCGCGGTCCTGCTGCTGATCGGCGTCACGCTCGGACCGGTGCTCTACATCATCGTCGGCGGGTTCCGGACCAACTCCCAGATCACCGTCGACCCGGCCGGGCTGCCGGCCCCGTGGGTGTTCGGCAACTACACCGGCGTGCTGACCAGCTCCACGTTCTGGCGCCAGGTCGGCAACTCCACGATGGTCGCGACCGCCACGACCGCCGGGGTCCTGCTGCTGGGGGTGATGGCGAGCTACGTCCTGGCCCGCTACCGGTTCCGGGGCCAGGGCGCGATGTACGCGCTGTTCGCCGCGGGCCTGATGTTCCCGGCGACGGTCGCCATCACCCCGCTGTACATCCTGATCAAGAACCTGGGCCTGGTGAACACCCTGCCCGGGGTCATCCTCCCGCAGATCGCCTTCGGCCTGCCGACGACGATCATCATCCTGGTCCCGTTCCTGCGGGCGATCCCCAAGGAACTCGAGGAGGCGGCGGCGCTCGACCGTTGCAGCCGGCTCGGCTTCTTCTGGCGGATCGTGCTCCCGCTCTCGGTGCCCGGGCTGATCACGACCGGCATCCTGGCGTTCGTCGGCAGCTGGAACAGCTATCTGCTCCCGCTGTTCATCCTCAACGACCAGGACACCTTCACCCTGCCCCTGGGCGTGCAGGCGTTCGCCTCGCAGTACTCGGTGGACACCGCGAAGGTGCTGGCGTTCACCTCACTGTCGATGATCCCGGCACTGGTCTTCTTCAGCCTCTTCGAACGCCGCATCGTCGGCGGCCTGACCGGCGCGGTCAAGGGCTGACCCGCCCGTCAGCCGTGTCCCCGACACCCTTGCCGGCCCCGTCACGGGCTGACCCGCCCCGGAGCCGTGGACAGCGTGGCCCAGACGACCTTGCCGGCCCGGGCCGGCAGGGCGCCCCAGGCCATCGCGACGGCGTGCACGAGTGGCAGCCCTCTTCCCCGTTCGGCCAGGGGAAGGGGGCCGTCGTCGCGGGCCGGACCGGGCAGGCGCGGGTATCGGCTGTCCCCGTCCCGGACGGCCAGGTGCAGACGGGCGCCGCTACGCGACACGGTGACCACCAGGTCGCCGCCGGCGTGCTGCACGGCGTTGGCGGCCAGCTCGGACACGACCAGGCAGGCGTCGCCCTGCAACGGGAGCAGATGCCAGCGGTGACACGCCTGCACGACGAGGTCGCGGGCGGCGGCCACCGAGGACGGTCGCGGACCGAGCCGGGCCTGGAGCCGCGATCCGTGCACGAGCCGACCGGCCACCGCCCGCCGCGCGTCGGCCATGGTGGCGAACACCGGCATCGGCGGGCCGTCGCCGTTGCGTACCCGGAGATCCAGCATGGTCGTCGCCGGCAGGCACAGCACGAGCTGGGCGGGCGCCGGCCCGAGATGAGCCGCCCGGGCCGCCGCCGCCCAGAACCCGCCGCTCACGCCGTGCAGGTCGCCCACGTCGTGCAGATCGATGATGATCACCGCGGCCGGCCCGGCCAGGCACATCCGCAGCGTGACGATCACCTGGTCGGCGAGCTCCGGCGACCACCGGCCGTGCACGGTCAGCTCGACCACCGTGGTGCTCGCGTCCGCGGTGACACCCACCGACACGGCGTGCCGGTCGGTTCCGGTGGTGACCAGGTACGGAGGCCGCGGCGGTTGCGACCGCCCGCCGGTCCTCACCGGTGGTGTTCTGCGGTCTGCTCGGTCATGACAACCTTTTCGGGGTGAGGCCCGCGCCGGTTTCCGGCGCCGGGTGGATACGACGGTCGAGGCGGATCGCGGCGTACCCGAGGGTGGCGACGGCCGCGACGATCAGCAGGTCGGCGGCGGTGACCGGTGTGGTGCCGAGCAGCTCGCGCAGCGGTGGCGCGTAGATCGCGGCGAGTTGCAGCAGCAGGGCGATGCCGACCGCGGCGAACAGCATCGGGTTGGCCCGGCTGCCGGGCCGGGCACGTGATCCCACGGCGACCGCGAGCTGGGTGAGGCCCAGGGCCAGGAACGTCAGGGTCTGCCAGGGCCGGTCGGTGGCGTGCGCCCACCAGCCGACACCGACGGTGACCACGGAGATGACCGCGCCGACCCGCAGGATGCGCTGCCACAGCCCGGCGCCGAGCACGGTCTCGGCCGGCGGGCGGGGCGGGCGGCGCATCGCGGCCGGGTCGGCCGGTTCACTGCCCATGGCCAGACCGGGCACCCCGTGGGTGACCAGGTTGATCCAGAGAATCTGGGCCGGGAGCAGGGGCAGCGGCAGGCCGGCGAACGGTCCGGCGAGCATCACGGCGATCTCGGCGGCGCCACCGGACAGGGCGTACAGCAGGAAGCGGCGGATGTTGGCGTAGACGCGGCGGCCCTCCTCCGCGGCGGCCACCACGGTGCCGAGTTCGTCGTCGGCCAGCACCAGGTCCGCGGCTTGGCGGGCGACTTCGGTGCCGCGCTTGCCCATCGCCACGCCGATGTCGGCGCGGTGCAGCGCCGGGCCGTCGTTGACGCCGTCGCCGGTCATCGCCACGACCTCACCGGCACTGCGCAGGGCGTCGATGATGGCGACCTTCTGCTGCGGGGTGGCGCGGGCGAAGACCCGGACGCCGCGAGCAGCCGCCGGGCCGGGTTCGGTGGTACGGCAGTCGACCGCCTCGTCGCCGGCCGCGATGATGCCCAGTTCGACGGCGATCGCGGCGGCGGTGGCCGGGTGATCGCCGGTGATCAGGACCGGGGTGATGCCGGCGTCCCGGCAGGCGGCGATGGTGGCCGCCGCGGAGGCGCGCGGCGGGTCGAGGATCGCGACCAGGCCGAGCAGCCGCAGCCCCTGTTCGAAGCCGGCCGCGTCGGCGGGCACGGTGTCGCGATCGGCCTGGGCGACGGCGAGGACCCGGTAGCCGCCCGCGGCGAACGTCTCGGCCCGGTCGGCGGCGCGGCGCAGCAGGTCCGGCGGGTCGGCGAGGATCTCCGGGGTCAGCAGCGACTCCGGTGCGCCCTTGCAGACGATCCGGAGGTGGCCACCGGGCAGCCGGTGTGCGGTGCTCATCCGCTTGCGGTCGCTGTCGAACGGCGCCTCACCAGCACGTGGTGCCGCCTGCTGCGTCGCGGCGACGTCGATGCCCAGCTTGCCGCCGGCGGTCAGCAGCGCGGCCTCGGTGGGATCGCCGACAGCCAGCCAGTCGTCGCCGGGGCCGGGCGCGCGCAGCGATGCGTCGTTGCAGAGCACCGCGGCTCGCAACAGCTCCTGAAGGTCAGGTGCCTGATCGGCGGAGACGTCCGCGCCGTCGCGGTGGATCCGCCCGTCCGGGGCGAATCCGGAACCGCTCACCGACGCGTCACCGTGCGCGGTCCACAGCCGGCGCACGACCATGGTGCCCTCGGTGAGGGTGCCGGTCTTATCGGTGGCCAGGATCGTCACGGAGCCGAGCGTCTCCACGGCGGGCAGGCGCCGGATGACCGCGTGCCGGGCGGTCATCCGCCGGGCCCCCAGGGCGAGGCTGAGGGTGACCACGGCCGGCAGGGACTCCGGTACCGCGGCGACCACCAGGCTGATCGCCGTGATGATCATCAGTTGCAGCGGCTGCCCGCGCACCAGGCCGAGGGCGAGGACCGCCGTGCAGAGCAGCAACGAGCCGACGGCGAGTTGCCGGCCCACACCGGCCAGGCGGCGCTGCAGCGGGGTCAGCTCCGGTGCGGTCACCAGCATGGCGGCGATGCGGCCCAGTGCGCTGGCGGCGCCGGTGGCGGTGATGACGGCCTGTCCGCGACCGCGCACGACCACGGTGCCGGCCGACACCCGGGTTGACGCGTCCGCCGGCGGGTCCGCACCGGTGGTCTTGTCGACCGGCGCGGACTCGCCGGTCAGTGCCGCCTCGTCGACGAGCAGCGCCACCGACTCCACGACGCGGGCGTCAGCGGGCACGACGTCCCCCTCGGCCAGGACCAGCAGGTCGTCCACGACCAGGTCGGCGGCGGGGACCTCGCCCTGCTGTCCGTTGCGGATCACCCGGGCTGCGGGCGCGGTCATGGCGGACAGGGCGGTGATGGCCCGCTCGGCTTTGATCTCCTGCAGCACGCCGACGGTGGTGTTGACGACGATCACGAGCAGGATGACGGCCGCGTCGGTGAAGTCGGCGGTCGCCAGGGTGAAAGCCGCGGCGGCGAGCAGAACCAGCACCAGCGGGTCCCGCAGCTGGGTGACGATCCTTCGCCACAGCGGTGCGGGCCGGGGTGCGGGCAGCACGTTGGCGCCGTCACGGGCCAGCCGCTGCGCGGCCTCCCGCGACGACAGGCCGCCCGACGACGATGACGCGGAGGTGCCGGAGGCGTCCGGTGCGACCTGCAGATTCGGTACGGTCATGGTGTTTGCCGCCAGGTGGGTTCGTGGTCGAGTCGGATGCCGCTCAGGGCGTGTGCGGCCAGACCCAGTCGCGGATCTCGGGCAGGTCCTCACCGGTACGGCGTACGAAAGCGCGGTGTTCGGCTCGCTTGTCGACCATCTGCTGGCGCAGGACGGCGGCCTTGCGGCCCAGACCGGGAACCCGGTCGATGACGTCCATGACGAGGTGGAAGCGGTCCATGTCGTTGACGACGAGCATGTCGAACGGCGTGGTCGTGGTGCCTTCCTCCTTGTAGCCGCGCACATGCAGGTTGTCGTGGTTGGTGCGCCGGTAGGTCAGCCGGTGGATCAGCCACGGGTAGCCGTGGTAGGCCATGATGACCGGCCGATCGGTGGTGAAGATCGCGTCGAACTCCGGGTCCGGCAGGCCGTGCGGGTGTTCGGAGACCGGCTGCAGGCGCATCAGGTCGACGACGTTGACCACCCGCACCTTGAGGTCGGGCAGGTGCCGGCGCAGCAGGTCGGTGGCCGCCAGGATCTCCATGGTCGGTACGTCACCGGCGGCGGCCAGGACCACGTCGGGGTCGCCGTCGTCGTTGCCGGCCCAGTCCCAGATGCCCAGGCCACGGGCGCAGTGCAGGGCGGCGGCGTCCATGTCGAGCCAGGTCGGCGCGGGTTGTTTGCCGGCCACGATGACGTTGATGTAGTCGCGGCTGCGCAGGCAGTGGTCGGCGACCGACAGCAGGGTGTTGGCGTCCGGCGGCAGGTAGACCCGGACCACTTCGGCCTTCTTGTTGACGACGTGGTCGATGAAGCCGGGGTCCTGGTGGGAGGTGCCGTTGTGGTCCTGGCGCCAGACGTGCGAGGTGAGCAGGTAGTTCAGCGACGGGACGGGTTTGCGCCAGCCGAGGTGCCGGGTGGTCTTGAGCCATTTGGCGTGCTGGTTGACCATGGAGTCGACGATGTGGACGAACGCCTCGTAGCAGGAGAACAGGCCGTGCCGGCCGGTCAGCAGGTATCCCTCCAGCCAGCCCTGGCAGGTGGTCTCGGACAGGATCTCCATGACCCGGCCGTGCCGGTCCAGGTGCTGGTCGACGTCGTCGACCCGGGCCTGCCAGGCCTTGCCGGTGGTGTCGAGGACCGCGCCGAGCCGGTTCGACTCGGTCTCGTCCGGGCCGACCACCCGGAAGTTGCGGTAAGCGGCGTTCGCGGTCATCACGTCGCGCAGCCAGCCACCCAGCACCCGGGTCGCCTCGGCGGTCTCGCCGGCCTTGACCGCGTGGTCACGGAACTCCGGCAACTCCAGATCGCGTGGGAACCGGCCGCCGTTGGCGTGCGGGTTCGCCGACATCCGCAGGTCACCGCGGGGCAGCCAGTCGACCACCCAGGACTGCGGGACGCCGTCGGCGTCGAACAGCTCGTCGGGACGGTACGAGGTCATCCAGGCGTGCAGGGCGTCCAGGTGCGCGGCGTCGTCGCGGGCCGCGGTCAACGGCACCTGGTGGGCGCGCCAGGTGCCCTCCACCTGCAGGCCGTCGACGACCTTCGGGCCGGTCCAGCCCTTCGGCGTACGCAGCACGATCATCGGCCAGTGCGGACGATCGGTGACCCCGTCCTCGCGGGCGGCCCGCTGGATCTCGGTGATCTCGTCGAACACCGTGTCGAGGGTCGCCGCCAGGAGCTGGTGAACAGTGGCCGGGTCGTCGCCGGCGACCAGGTACGGCCGGTGGCCGTACCCCTCGAGCAGCGCGCACAGCTCGGCGTCGCCGATCCGCGCCAGCACCGTCGGGTTCGCGATCTTGTAGCCGTTGAGGTGCAGGATCGGCAGGACCGCGCCGTCACCGACCGGGTCGAGGAACTTGTTCGAGTGCCACGACGCCGCGAGGGGCCCGGTCTCGGCCTCCCCGTCGCCGATCACACACGCGACGACCAGCTCGGGGTTGTCCAGGGCGGCGCCGTAGGCGTGCGACAGCGAGTAGCCGAGCTCGCCGCCCTCGTGGATCGAGCCGGGAGTCTCCGGGGCGACGTGCGACGGAATGCCGCCGGGGAACGAGAACTGGGTGAACAGCCGCTGCATGCCGACGGTGTCCCGCGAGATCCGCGGGTAGACCTCCGAGTACGTACCTTCCAGCCAGGTGTTCGCGACCAGACCCGGACCGCCGTGACCCGGCCCGGTCACGTAGAGAACCTCCCGGCCGCGGGCCGCGATGATCCGCGACAGGTGGGCGTAGAGCAGGTTCAGCCCGGGAGTGGTCCCCCAGTGCCCGAGCAGCCGCGGCTTGACCTGCGCCGGCTCCAACGGCTCGCGCAGCAGCGGGTTGCCCATCAGATAGATCTGCCCGACCGACAGGTAGTTCGCGGCCCGCCAGTAGCCGTCGATGCGGCGCAGCTCGTCGGTGCCCAGCGGCTCGCCGTGCACCACCTCGAGGATGTCGTTCATCAGAGTGCCTTCGTGGTACGAGACGCACCGGCCGCGATGAGAATGATCCGCACATGTTCCATGGGGAGTTTCCTGACTTCGGCCGTAGCCGGATACTTCGTACGCGAGAACAGTCCGTGCGAAAACGCACCTGATCACTGCGGAGACGAAGAAACGCCAAGAGATCCGCGGCAGCCAACTACCAGCCACCGAGGTTCACGGCGGCACCCTGACCCTACGCTTGTCCCAGCCGCTCGCCGATGGCCAGGTTGGTGCGGGCAGCCGTCGCACACCGTCAGCGGCCGGGCTGTCCACCGCCGAGCATCACGAACTGACACGAGCCGTCATGATGTCTGTGCAACGTGCACGTGTCTCCGGTGGGCAGATGTACACGGCCGCATTCGCCCTGGTGAACGAGTTCTTCGTTGATGGACGGGATGTGCCGTTCCGGCAGGTCGCCGCAATCGAGGTTCTCGTTCACCAGGTCCTCCTCGGGTAGGTCAGATGGCGGGGTGGGTGCGTCGGTCGCCGCTCGCTCGACGGTCTGGCCGGTGGACAGCCGTGGGGTGTGCGGGCCGTCAGCGGCGGTGGGGTCGAGCGCGGTGAAGCGCAGGACGAGGAACGGGTGGCCGGCGCCGTCGAGCAGTTCACGCACGGCCTCCCTGTTGGCGGGGACCTCGATGGTCGCGCTCAACGGCAGGACCGCCACCTCGAGTTCGGTCGCCGTCAGCCACGCCGCGGACAGTGCCTCGCCGGCGCGTATCCAGTCCAGCGGCTGGTCCTCATCCCCGTAGAGGATCCCGTACGCCGCGCTGCGATCGTTCGCCTCGCCGACCAGCATGTCGCCGCGGTGACCGAAGTCGCGGCGGACCACCGTGGCCGGCGCGGCCGCGGACGGGAGCACCGCGCCCGGAAGGCCGGTGTCACCAGGACGAACGCCGCCGGCCCACCGCTGAAGCTCCGCCTGCCAGGCCGGTCCGTCGGTCTCGGTTCGATGAGCGTCATCGGCGGCCCGGGCCAGCTCGAAGGCCTGACGGGGGCGCAGCAGAAGCAGCGAGGAACCCTGCGATGCCGCGGCCGCGACGATCGGGCGCAGCTTGTCGGCGTCGAGGTGCACGCCGGCGACCGGTCGCCGGTCGGTGTATCGCAGCCCGATGGCCCGCAGACGAGCGATCGACTCCGGTTCGATCGGGATCCGCCCGCCGACGCGCACCGTCGCGAGGTGACCGGACGACCCGGTGCCGGGTGCCCGGGTGACCGTGGTGTGCCAGCCGGCGGCCGCGAGACTGACCAGGGCATGGTGCAGTGCCGCACCACAGCTCACGGTGGCCAGCCGGCGATCGGGGTCGGCGACCGCCAGGGTGCGAGCGGGGTCAAGGGCAAGCTCGAGGACGTGACCGTGCTGCCGCCAGCGCCACGGCTGCGTGTTGAGGATCGACGGCGCATCTCCCGCCGTCGCGACCGCGTCGTCGAGAGCCTGGGCCTCGGCCGCCCCGATCGGCACCTCCGCCGCCACGGTGGCTTCGGTTCCGTCGACGCTCATCGGTGCCGTCATGCTGTTCCCTCGTCGTGTCGGATCGTCGCGAATCCCGGGAAGTTCCCGTTCAGGACCTGGCCGGCTTTGGCGAGCAGTTCGGCGCTGGAGAACGGCTTGTCGACGAGGATCGCGCCGGGCTCGAGCCGGCCCTGGGATGCCAGGACCGGCTGGGCATAGCCGGACATGAACAGGACCGCGATGTCGGGTCGGATCTCCCGAACCCGTTCGGCGACTTCCTTGCCGCGCATCCGGGGCATCACGACGTCGGTGACGAGCAGGTGGATCTCGCCGACGTGGGTGGTGGCCAGAGCGATCGCGGCCACGCCGTCCCCGGCGGTGATCACGCGGTATCCGCTGCGGGTGAAGATCCGTTCGGTGACCTCCCGCAGTGCTTCCTCGTCCTCCACCACGAGAACGGTCTCCCCGGCGGGGACGCGGTAGTACGGTGCCGGTTCGGCGATCCCGATCGCGGCCTTGCTGGTGACCGGCAACATGATGGTGAAGGTGGTCCCGGCGCCGGGTGCCGACTTGATGGCGATGGTGGCCTCGGCCTGGGTCACGATCCCGTAGACGGTGGCCAGACCGAGGCCGGTGCCACCGGCATCGCGCTTCGTCGTGAAGAACGGCTCGAACACGTGGGCGACGATCTCGGCCGGCGTGCCGGTGCCGGAGTCGCCGACCCGCAGCCGTACGTAGCGGCCGGCCGGTGCGGGACTTCCGCCGGCGATCGATTCGGTGTCGACGGTGATGTTGGCGGTGTCGATGCGCAGCGTGCCGCCGCCGGGCATCGCGTCGCGGGCGTTGACCGCGAGGTTGACCAGGATCTGTTCGACCTGCCCCGGGTCGGCCAGGACCGGCCACAGCTCGTCGGATCGGCCGATGAGCAGTTCGACGTCCTCACCCAGGGTCCGGCGCAGGAGCTGTTCCACCTCGCCGACCACATCGTCGAGGTTGATCACCCGGGCCTGGGCCACCTCACGCCGGGCGAAGGCCAGCAATTGATGGGTCAGCGCCGTGGCACGTTGCGCGGCGCGTTCGATCTGTCCGACGTCGCGCTGCGCGGTGTGCAGCCGCTGCTGCCAGTCGGGTGGCGACTCGCAGGCGGCAGTCAATTCCTCGGAGACGAACGCGGCGTAGTTGAGGATCACCGCGAGCAGGTTGTTGAAGTCGTGTGCCACCCCGCCGGCGAGGCGTCCCAAAACCTCCAGACGCTGATTCTGCTGCGATTGGGCGAGCTGGATGTGGCTGGTCGTCAAGCCGCTGCCCGGGGCCGAGTTTTGCGAAGATCGATCGACGTAGGCGTCGAAACTGTCCTGCGCCTCCGGCGGTTCGCCCTGGCGAGCAGACACCATCACCACGCCGACGACAGCGTTGGCGTCGTCGAGAATCGCGGACATCGTCACTGACACCGCGAGCACCGACTGGTCCTTGCATATCCGTTGCGTGTCATATTTTTCGGTCGGCTCACCCCGCAGCACCCGGTTGAGGGCCTCGGTCTCCTTCGCCCGGAAATCCGGTGCGATGATCGCCTGCCGGGCCTGCCCGATGATTTCCTCCGCCGAATACCCGTACAGGCCGGTCGCGGCGGCGTTCCAACTGTTGATCACGTCCAGGCGGGTGGAGCCGATTATCGCGTCATGAGTCGACGCCAGCATCGCGGCCAACTCCACCCGTTGCGCGGCAGTTCCGGCCTTAACGGCGTTAATCACGATGTCCCTCCGAGGCCACAGGCCAGGGCGCATACCGAAAAAGACGGCAGCACCCCGGAACGATCCGGCCTACGGCACGGCACTGGGCGTCGAACGCCGGTTTCCTGAAACCCTATACCTGGTGCGCTCCGCCAGGCACAAAATACAATAGTGCTCGCTGTCCTTTCCCGGACACGCTGCGATGAATCCGCCACCTTCGCACGCCTGCACCCCCATAAAAAACCTCACGAAAATTGATTTCCCGGTGCCGGGACAGCCCGTGTCAGAGTTTTTCTCTTGAGCGCAGAAACAGCTTGCGAATTTCGTCCGCGACCAGCAGCACAGCGCCACAGGCCACCAGGAGGGCCCAGTCTGCCGCGGCCAGCGGTGCGGTGTGGAACACGCGCTGCAGCAGCGGGACGTAGCTGATCGCGCAGATCGCCACCAGGCTCAGCCCCTGAGCAGCGAGCATCCGGCCGCTGGACCGCAGACCGAGGGTGACGATGCTGAGCCGGTCGCTGCGCACGGTCAGCCCGACGAAGATCTGGCTGACCACGATGCCGGCCTGGCTCATGGTCAGTGCCTCCCGGTAGACCGGGTTCGCCGCGGTGACGGCGTCGAAGGGCAGCCCGGCGCTGTGGATGTGCCAGAAGAAGACGGCGGTGACCCCGGCGGCCTGGATACCGCCCAGGAACAGGATCCTGCGGACGACCGTGGCCGAGAACAGCGACTCGCGGGGACTGCGTGGTGGCCGGTCCATGGTGCCCTGCTCGGGCTGCAGCGTGCCCAGCGCGAGCGCGGGAAGCACGTCCGATCCGAGATCGATCGCGAGGACCTGAACCGCGGACAGCGGGACGAGCGGGAACCCGGCGAGCGTCGCCACGACGATCGGCACGAGTTCCCCGATGTTGGAGGTGAACACGTAAATGAGGAAGGTACGGATGTTCTGATAGACCGACCGTCCGCGCTCGACAGCGGCGGCGATGGAGGCGAACGAGTCGTCCAGCAGCACCATGACGGCAGCTTCGCGGGCGACGTCCGTACCGGAAGCGCCCATCGCGACGCCGATGTCGGCGCGGCGCAGGGCGGGAGCGTCGTTGGCGCCGTCACCGGTGACGGCGACGATCTCCCCGAGGTCCTTGAACGCGGACACGACGCGCATCTTGTGTTCCGGTTTGACCCGGGCGAACAGCAGCGGCGCGGGGTCGGCCACCAGCGCCCGGAGCTGCTGTTCGTCGAGGCCGTCGAGGTCGGCGCCGGTCAGCGCGCGCGGGTGCGCCCGGTCGATGAGCCCGACCTTGCGGGCGATGGCTTCCGCGGTCAGCACGGAGTCCCCGGTGACCATGACGATCCGGATGCCGGCGCGTTCGCAGGTCGCGATCGCCGCGGACACCTCGGGACGGGGCGGGTCGAGCATGCCGATGAGTCCGAGCAGGATCAGGTCCTGCTCGGTGCCGGCCTGCCCCATGCCCGCCGAGACCGGCCGGTAGGCGACGGCGAGCACACGCAGCGCGTCGCGGGACATGTCGTCGTTGACGGCGGTCACCCGGGCGCGCATCGCGTCGCTGATCGCGACGACACCGAGGTCGTCCTGCACGACGTGGGTGCACCGGGCGAGCAGCTCCTGCGGTGCCCCCTTGACGTATGCGACGACCGTGTCGTCGACGCGGTGCACCGTCGTCATCAGCTTGCGGTCGGCGTCGAACGGGAACTCCTGGACGCGGGGCGCCGCCTGTTGCTCCGCGCCGACGTCGACACCGGCCTTGGCGGCCACGACGAGCAACGCGCCCTCGGTCGTGTCACCCAGCACTCGCCAGCCGCCGTCGGCGTCCGGCGGCAGCAGCCTGGCGTCGCAGCACAGGACGGCAGCTCGCAGCGTGCCGAGCAGCGGCTCAGGGCTCTCGACCGCGCCGACCGGCTCGTAGCCCACCCCGGACACCGCGTGGGTCCGGTCCGGTACCCAGATCTGCTGGACCGTCATCTCGGCCTTCGTCAGCGTGCCTGTCTTGTCGGTGCAGATCACCGTGGTCGACCCCAGGGTCTCCACCGCGACCAGTTTCTTGATCAGAGCCTGCCGGTGTGCCATCCGCCGGACCCCGACGGCCAAGGCGACCGACATCGTCGCCGGCAGTCCCTCGGGGACCAGGGCGACCATCACGCCGAGGGCGAACACGAACGAGGTCACCAGCGGGCCGCCCAACGGCAGCCGGATCGCGAACACCAGGGCACCGAGGCAGAACGCGCCGGCAGCGACCCGGCGCGCCATGCCGGTGACCTGCCGTTGCAGCGGGCTGTGCTCGGCGTGGGTGGTGGCGGTGAGCTGGTAGATGCGCCCGAACTCGGTGTTCTTGGCGGTGGCGACGACGACCGCGAGGGCGGTGCCGGCCACGACCATGGTGCCCATCCACACCAGGTTGTGAGCGTCCAGCGCCGGGATGCCGGCCGCGACAGCGTCGGGTGTACGCCGGGCGGGATCGCTCTCACCGGTCAGCGCGGAGTTGTCGACGCTGAGCCCGTGCGCCTCGATGACCCGGGCGTCGGCGGGCACCGCGTCGCCGGCCGCGAGCACCAGGATGTCGCCGACGACCAGGCTCACCGCCGGCGCGTCGACGCGTTCGCCGTCACGAAGGACCACCGTCCGGTGCGGCACCATGGCCCGCAGTGCCTCGGCGGTACGTTCGGCGGCGAACTCCTGCCCGAATCCGATCACCGCGTTCAGCAGCACGACTGCCAGGATCGCCACCGCCAGTTCAAGACTCCCGGGGTCGCGCGGGCTGCCCAGCCGGTAGGCGACGAAGGTGATCACGGCCGCGACCAGCAACATCACCGCGAACAGATCGGTGAACTGGGCGGCGAAGCGACGAAGCATCGACGGACCGCGGGCGACCGGCAGTTCGTTGGGACCGTCGCGTGTCAAGCGGGTCGCCGCCTCCGCCGCGGAGAGACCTCGTGCGGTGACCCCCAAGGTCTCGAGAGCACCTTTCACCTGCAACGACGCGGACACAGTGCCGCGCGTGGGCGTTTGCGTGCCGGTTTCCACCGTGACTCCCCTTCAACCGCCGAGGGCGGCTCTGCTGACGACAGGACGCCAGGGGCCGGGTGATGAGGACCAGATCGGGGCGCGGGGATCCGCGACGGTGATCTCGGCGCGGGAGTCTGGGCGCCGGTGGCGAGCTTCGCAGGTCTCAACGTACGCGCACCGCGGCCGTGGTCCGGCGCGTCGGGGGTCGGGGGCCGCGCTGCTGTCCCGCGTGGTGGCGGCGGGCACGAGCGTCGCGGTCACGGTGATCCGGCCGGTGGAGAACCCACGTGATCCCCGTGGTGCCGGCGGCGTCGCCGAGGCGTACGGTCGAGGTGTCGCCCGGGACCTCCGGTGGCCGCCGAGCCCACCGTCGACGTCTTCCCGACATTGTGGATCTTTCCGGAGCCGAGGCGTGCCCGGATGTCCCGGACCCCGCACAGGAGCACGGCCCCCGCCCTGAGCCGGCGGCGCCGCCTTCCGATACATCCGTGGACGCGCTGGACGCGTCGCGGAACACGTGTCATGAGCAATGCGAAGGAATGTGAGTGCGATGGTCGACATCGCCAACGATCACGAAACCTCTCGCCCGACCACAACGGACCGGCCCGAGCGGGCCGCCCGGCACCAGACCGGCGTCGCAGTGGCGCCGGACGCCACGCTCTCGGTCACCGGGCGGACGGCCACCGCGACGCGGTACCTGCTGGCCGGCATCCGGCTCGCGCTGGGCTGGGTGTTCCTCTGGGCCTTCCTCGACAAACTGTTCGGTCTGGGCCGGAGCACTCCCGCCGCGAACGCGTGGCTGGACGGCGGCAGCCCCACCGCCGGTTTCCTCGGCAAGGCCGCGACCGGACCGTTCACCGGCCTCTACCACGCGATCGCGGGGACGCCGTCGTCGACGGACTGTTCATGGCGGCTCTGCTCGGCATCGGCGTCGCCCTGATCCTCGGCATCGGGATGCGGATCGCTGCCGCCGCCGGCACCCTGCTGACCGTCCTGATGTGGACCGCGGTGCTACCGCCGGCGACCAACCCGTTCATGGACGAGCACCTCGTCTATGCCGCCGTGCTGATCGTGCTGGCCCTGCTCGCTGCCGGGAACACGTGGGGGTTCGGCCGTCGGTGGGCGGCCACGCCGCTCGTCCGGCGTAGCTCCTGGCTCAGGTAGACCCGATCGCGTGTGCGTTCCACCTGCCCGGAGCGCACACGCCATCGTTCACCCCGGCGACGGACACCCAGGTCAGGAGTCGTCATGATCGACCAGGAACGAGCACCGGACCATCACGCCGCAGGATCGACGGGCGCGCCGCTCGGCGCCGGGCTGATGACGCTCGGCACGGCAGTGGGCGCGGTCGCGCTCCTCGGGCCACTGGTGTCGGATGTGCTGCGTTATCGCACCTCCCCGACGAGCCTGAACCAGATCATCGGAGGCGACGCCGCCGCGCTGACCGTCGTCGTTCCGGTCACGATCAGCATCGGTGTCCTGGCGGCACGCGGGCATCCGGCGGCGCCCGCGCTCGCCCTGGCACCATCGATCTTCGTGGCCTACACCTACACCCAGCTGATCCTCGGCAACGAGTTCCTGCGGTGGCCCGGCAACGTCGAGCGGTTCTTCCCCTTGCTTCTCACGGTGTTCCTCCTGGCCGTGTCCCTCGCACTGCGCGCGTGGCGCGACATGCCCGGGGCGGGGTTGCCGGCCCCGTCCGGGCGCGCCGATCGTACGGCCGGGATCCTGCTGCTGGTCATCGCCGCGTTCGTCGTGGTGGGCCTGCACCTGCCCAGCTACCTGGACGCCATGCGTGACCGCCCGGCGGGCGTGCAGTATCTGTCCAGCCCTACCGCGTTCTGGCTGGTCAAATTCATGGACCTGGGCATCGTCGTCCCTGCTGCGATCACCGTCGGCATCGGCACCCTGCGCCATCGGCCGTGGGCACGCCGGCCGATGTACGCGATGCTGGGCGCCTACACCCTGATCGGAGCCTCGGTCACCGGCATGGCGATCACCATGGCCGTACGCCACGACCCGGATGCCTCCGTCACCGTGGTGGTGGGTGCGACCCTGATGGTGGCGGCGCTGGCCGCGGTGACCGGCTACCTCTACCGGCCGTTGCTCCGGCGCGCCCCGTCCCCGCCGGCCGCCCCGTCCCGCAGGCGGCCGGCACGGTGACGGATCAGCACTTCTTCCAGGCGACGTGGTAGACCGTGTCGAGGTTGCCGTCGGTGGAGTCCATCGTCATGAAGCTGGTCTTCTTCTTGTCCGACCAGCCGCCGCTGACCCGCAGCTCGGTGTTGACGTTGAGGTAGCGCTGCTCGCCGCAGGGCAGGTAGGCCAGCGAGCTGACGCCGATCCGATCGGTGCGCTGCCAGTCGCCGTCGGCCGGGCCGGCGAAGTTGTGCCGGATCCGGCTGGTGCCCTGCTCGCCCTGGAAGTAGTAGTAGGCGGTCTGCGTCGCCGAGGAACCGCGCTCCAGGTGGGCGTACCCGCGGTAGTCGGTGCTGGCGATCGCGTAGGTGTAGCCCTGCGGGACGTGCACGTTCAGGCCGAGCTGGCAGTTCTTACGGAACTCGGTCGGGCCGGCCCCGGCGCCGGTCTGCGCGGTGAACTCGCTGTAGGTGACGGTGAACGCCTTGCTGTCCGGCGACACCGTCACGGCGGCGGTGCCCCAGGGGCAGCCGGACCCGTTGGCGGAGACCACGTCGATGACCATCTGGTTGCGCGGCGGCGCTGCGGGTGCCGCACCGGCCGGTACCGCGGTGGCGGCGAGGGAGGCGAACAGGGTGGCGGCGGTGGCAAGCGTCTTGAGCATGTCAATCCTTAGCGGTGCGTCAGTGGGACCTCCGTAACGTACGGTTTGTCCCTTTCGTCCGCTATAGCCACCACGCCAAAGTTGATCTCTTTAGGAGTACTTACCGGGCCTTTGGGGCCATCCAGTTGATCAGCCACGGGCCCGAACGGCCAGCCCGGATCAACCGAAAGGCGCCCGGCGCAGCAGATGCAGCGCCCGTTCCACCGCCGGCGCGAGGTCGGCCGGCGCCACCACTGTCGCGATCACGCCGTAGACCATGCGGTGGGCCAGCAACACGTCGTCGACGGTGGCCCCGACCGGCACCAGCCCGGCGGCTTGCGCCCGCGGCAGCGTGGCACCCACCAGCGCGTGCAGGCGCTCGCCGCCGGTGTACTCGGTGGTGCTGCGCCGGGCGTCGACGACCATCTCCACGAACGCGGCGGACTCCACGGTCAGGTGCACCATCCGCTCCCAGAGCCGGCCGAACGCGCCCGCGTCCGGGTCGGCGGCGATCACCTCGAGCTGCGCGAAGTTCTCCTCGAACACCGCGAACGCCAGGTCGAGCCGGGTCGGGAAGTGCCGGTACAGCACGCCCTGGCCCACCCCGGCGTCCTTGGCGATCGCGCTGAGCGGCACGCGGTAGCCCCGCTCGGTGAACAGCCGGCGCGCCGCGTCGAGGATCGCCTGCCGATTTTCCGAGGCCGCGGCGGGACCCCTATTGACGCGACCGCCAGAGCTGGGCATTCTTGCAACCTACCAACCGGACAATACTGTCCGGTTGCCGGGTGCCGTGGAGGAGACCCCCATGACCGACCACACCTTTGACATCGTTGTCGTCGGCAGCGGCGGGGCCGGCTTCGCCACCGCGCTCGGCGCCGTCGACGCCGGGCTCAGCGTGCTGATCGTGGAGAGCAGCCCGAAGTGGGGCGGCAGCACCGCGATGTCCGGCGGCGGCATGTGGCTGCCGGACAACCCGCTGATGCGCCGCGCCGGGGTCGGCGACTCCCGCGCCGAGGCGCTCACCTACCTGGACGCCACCGTCGGTGACACCGGGCGTTCCACGTCCCGCGAGCGCAAGGAGGCGTTCGTCGACGGCATCGAGGACTTCGTCACCACCGCCGAGAAGTACGGAATGGTCTTCGCCCGCTCCACCGACTATCCCGACTATTACCCGGAACGTCCCGGCGGCAAGATCGGCCGGGCCATCGAGGTGAAGCCGCTCAACGCGAAGGTGATCGGCGACTGGTGGAAGACGATCAGCGCGCCGGCCGGGATGCCGATCAAGACCGACGACGTGTGGCTGCTCGGCCGCGCCTGGTCCACCCCGGCCGGTTTCCTGCGCGGCGCCCAGTTCGTGTTCCGCGCCCTGGGCGGCGTGGTCCGCGGCCAGCGGCTGGTCGGCATCGGCGCGGGCCTGGCCACCGCGTTCCTGCGGGCCGTCGTGATCGAGCACAAGGTGCCGCTGTGGCTCGACGCCCCGCTCGAGGAGCTGCTGATCGAGGACGGCCGGGTCATCGGGGTCCGGATCACCCGCGACGGGCAGCCGGTGACCGTGCACGCCACCCGCGGCGTGATGCTGGCCGGCGGCGGTTTCGAGTTCAACACCGAGTGGCGGCGCAAGCACCACGGCATCGACGGCGCGCCCTCCGGCAACCCGGCGAACCTGGGCCGCCCGATCGAGATCGCCCAGCAGGCCGGCGCCGCCGTCGAGCTGATGGACGACGCGTGGTGGGGCGGCTCGGTCGCGGCGACCGCCGGGCACACTCCCGCGTTCATCGTCGGCGAGCGCTCGCTGCCGTACTCGATGATCGTCGACAGCCGCGGGGACCGGTTCGCGAACGAGTCGGAGTCCTACGTCGACCTCGGTCATCACATGCTCGAGCACGACAGGGACGGCGCGTACTGGATGATCGCGGACGGGCGCCACGCCCGGCGCTACCTTCGTACCTTCGCGTTGGATCCTAAGAACAACAAGGCCATGCGGGAGGCCGGGATCATGGTGACGGCCGACGATCTCGACACGCTCGCGGGCAAGCTCGGCATCGACCCGGGCCGGTTGCGGGCCACCGTCGCCAGGTTCAACGGGTTCGCCCGCTCCGGTGTCGACGGCGACTTCGGTCGCGGCAATTCCGCGTACGACAGGTACTACGGCGACCCGACCGTGCACCCGAACCCGTGCCTCGGTCCCCTGGTGAAGGGCCCGTTCACCGCCTACCGCGTCGTCATCGGCGACCTGGGCACCAAGGGCGGAGTGGTCACCGACGCGGACGGCCGGGCGCTGCGCGAGGACGACTCGGTGATCGAGGGCCTGTACTCGGCGGGCAACAACTCCGCCTCGGTGATGGGCCGCACCTATCCCGGCCCGGGCTCCACGATCGGCCCGGCCGTGGTGTTCGGCCTGCGCGCCGCCCGCCACATGGCCCGCACCCGCTCCTGACCGGCGTTCACACCTGGATGCGCGACCCGATGATCACCGTACGGTCGCGGGGCAGGCCGAGGAACTCCGCGGCGTCGGCGGTGAGGTAGGACGTGGCGATGAACAGCCGTTTCCGCCACGGCGCCATCGTCTGCGCCGGGCCACGCACCAGCTCGACCGTCGACAGGAAGTACGACGCCTCGTCGAGCGCGACCGGCCCCTCGGTCTGCTCCGGCGCGAGCAGCCGCAGGGCCGAGGGCAGATCCGGGCTGTCCATGTAGCCGAACCGCGCGCTGACGTGCAGGATCCCGTCGCCGGCGTACCCGAGGTCGTCGACCCGGATCCGCTGCTCGTCGGGCACGTGCGGCACCGGCAGGGTCTCGATCGAGACGATCAGGATCTGGTCGTGCAGGGTGTGGTTGTGCGCGACGTTGGCCCGCAACGCCAGCGGCGTGGTCTGTTTGCCGCGGTTGAGGAAGACGACGGTGCCGGGCACCCGCGCGTACGATCCCGGATCCGCCCGCAACAGGTCGATGAACCCGCACAGCGAGCCTTCGGCCCGTTCCCGTTCCCGGGTGACCGCCTGCCGTCCGCGCTGCCACGTGGTCATCACGGTGAACGCGGTCAGCCCGATCAGCAGCGGCAGCCAGGCGCCGTGCGCGAGCTTGGTCAGGTTCGCGGCCAGGAACAGCAGGTCGATGGTGAGCAGCACGCCCGCGCCGAGGCAGACCAGCCACAGCGGGGTGTGCCAGTGCACCCGCGCGAGGGCGAAGAACAGCAGCGTGGTGATGGTGATGGTGCCGACCACCGCCATCCCGAACGCGTACGCGAGCGCGGCCGAGCTCTGGAACGCGAAGACCAGGGTGAGCACGCTGACCATCAGCAGCCAGTTGATCCCCGGCACGTAGATCTGACCGATCGTGGACGCCGAGGTGTGCGCGATCCGCAGCCGCGGCAGGTAGCCGAGCTGCGCCGCCTGCGACGCCACCGAGTAGGCGCCGGTGATCACGGCCTGGGCGGCGATCACCGTGGCCGCCGTGGCCAGCAGCACCATCGGCAGCCGTCCCCACGCCGGCACGAGCAGGAAGAACGGGCTGCCGATGGCGCCACGATCGCGCAGGATCAGCGCGCCCTGGCCCAGGTAGCTGAGCACGCACGCGGGCAGCACCAGCAGCAGCCAGCCGCGCGCGATCGCCCGGTGACCGAAATGACCCATGTCGGCGTAAAGCGCTTCCGCGCCGGTCACCGCGAGCACGATCGCGGCGAGCGAGAAGAACGCGATCCCGAAATGACCCCACAAGAACCCGATGGCGTACGTCGGGGACAGCGCCCGGAGAATCCCCGGGTGGCCGGCGATGCCGATCGCGCCGCACGTGCCGATGGTCAGGAACCACACGATCATCACCGGCCCGAACAATCGGCCCACCGTGGCCGTGCCCTTGCGCTGGAAGGCGAAGAGCATCACGATGATCACCGCGGTGGCCGGCACCACCAGCTCACCGAGCCCCGGCTCGACCACCTTGATCCCCTCCACCGCGGACAGCACCGAGATGGCCGGCGTGATCATGCTGTCGCCGAAGAACAGCGCCGCGCCGAACACTCCGGCCAGCACGAGCAGTCCCGCCGCCCGGCTGTTCGCGGCGCCACCCCAGCGGCGCAGCATCGCGATGAGCGCCATGATGCCGCCCTCACCGTCGTTGTCGACGCGCATCACCAGCGTGATGTAGGTCAGCGTCACCACGATCATCACGGACCAGAAGATCAGCGAGACGACCCCGTAGACGTTCCCGGTGCTGACCGGCACCGGGTGCGGGTCGTCCGGGTTGAAAACGGTCTGCAGCGTGTAGATCGGGCTGGTCCCGATGTCCCCGAACACGATCCCGAGCGCCCCGACCACGACGGCGGCGTGCACCTTCTGCTTGACACCCGGCCCGGTTGCGGACTCCATGTTCACTGGGTCCTTCCTCGGCCGGCGTGCCGTCGAACCTGACGGTAGCCGCGCCGGGGTGCAGCCGAGCAGAATCGGCGCAACCGGCGGTTGAACCGGGACCGGCCCATCCTGAGGTGAGCGACATGCTGAACCGCATCCGGAACGGGCTCCTCGGAGCCGATCACGTGCTGGACGGGCCGTACGGGCCGCGCCGGATCACCTACGCCGACTACACCGCGTCCGGGCAGGCGCTGGACTTCGTCGAGGACTTCCTCCGCGACCAGGTGCTCACCCGGTACGCGAACACGCACACCGAGGCGTCCGCGACCGGCGCGCAGACCGGGGCGCTGCGTGAACAGGCCCGCGCGCTCATCCACCGCAGTGTCGGGGCCGGTCCCGAACACGTCGTGCTGTTCTGCGGCTCGGGGGCGACGGCGGCGGTCGCCAAGCTGACCGGGATCTTGGGCTTGCGGCTGCCTGAGCAGCTCGACGACCGGTACCACCTGCGCGCGCACATCCCGCGGCGGGAGCGCCCGGTGGTGTTCGTCGGGCCGTACGAGCATCACTCCAACGAGCTGCCGTGGCGGGAATCGATCGCCGACGTCGTGGAGATCGACGCAGATCGCACCGGGCACGTGGACCTGGGCGCGCTGCGGGCGGCGCTGCGGGCGTACGCGGATCGGCCACTGCGGATCGGCAGCTTCTCGGCCGCCTCGAACGTGACCGGGATCCTGACCGACACGACGGCGGTCGCCGGTGTGCTGCGCGAGCACGGTGCGTTGTCGGTGTGGGACTACGCGGCGGCCGGTCCGTACGTACCCATCTCGATGAACAGCAAGGACGCGGTCTTCCTGTCGCCGCACAAATTCGCCGGCGGACCGCAGACCCCGGGCGTGCTCGTCGTCGACCGGCGGCTGCTCACCAACCGGGTCCCGGTCGTCCCGGGCGGCGGCACGGTGGCCTACGTCGATCCGACCGGCCACCGCTATCTCGACGACCCGGTGGCGCGCGAGGAGGGCGGCACCCCGGCGATCGTCGAGTCGATCCGGGCCGGCCTGGTCTTCGCGGTCAAGGACGCGGTCGGCACGGACCTGATCGCCGACCGGGAACGATCACTGTGGCAGCGCGCCCGCGCCCGCTGGCTGGCCGAGGAGAACATCGCGATCCTCGGCGACGTCGACGCGGACCGCCTGTCGATCGTGTCGTTCCAGATCCGCGCCGAGGGCCGTTTCCTGCACCACAACTTCGTCGCGGCACTGCTCAACGACGTGTTCGGCATCCAGGCGCGCAGCGGCTGCTCGTGCGCGGGCCCCTACGGCCACCGCCTGCTCGGCATCGACGAGGCCCACTCCCGCAAGTTCCGCGACGAGATCCTCGGCGGCTGGGAGGGCATCAAACCGGGCTGGAGCCGCCTGAACCTGAACTACTTCATCTCGGACACCGTCGCGGACTACCTGATCGACGCGGTGGCGCTGATCGCCCGGCACGGCGCGCGGCTGCTGCCCGACTACTGCTTCGACCCCCGGTCCGGCCGGTGGACCCACCGCCGAGCCACTCCCCCACCGCTGCGGCTTTCCGATTTGCGGCTTTCGGCGGACGGATCGGTCACCATGCCCCCGCCCCCGACCGCGCGGGCCGGCGAGGAGGTCTTGCCCGGCTATCTGATCGAGGCCCACCGGCTCATGAGCGCCCGGCCGGTCCCGGCCGACGGAACGCATGCGGATCTGCCGCCGGCCTTCGAGAAGCTGCGCTGGTTCCTGCTCCCGGACACCTGCCGCTCCCGGTCCGCTGCTTCTTCCGGTCCACCCCTTTCCGGTACGCGGATGACAGCGCTCTCCGCGGCCGACCTGCCCCCGGACGACAGATAGCGCCCGGCCGCTGACCGGCGGCAAGGACAAGCCCTCAGGCGTGACGACCTGGGCAGACACCGACCGGGACCAGCCTCTCCTGTCGCCAGAAGAGGCTGGTCCCGGTCAGAAACGGCCCAGGATCAGGACTGGTAGTCGCGCAGCGTCAGGTTACGCAGCGCAGCCGGCTCGGCCTTGGTCGCCAGGACCTTGCCCTTGGCGGACACCAGCGTCAGCACCCGCTTGCTCGCCGGGCCGCTGCGGACCAGCAGCGTGCCGTTCGACTGGATCAGGACCTGCGACACCGCGCCACGCACCGGCAGGGCGACAACCTTGCCGGTCTTGGTGTTGATCACGGTGTCGGCCACCTCGCCGCTGCCGATGTCACCGTCGGTCTCGTCGCCCTTGATCAGGTCGACGGTGATCCGGCTGCCGTCGCGGTTGGTGCTGACGATGTCGTACGCCCGCAGTTTCTTCGGGTTGTTGCGGTCGAACTTGCCGAGCACCGGCACCCGCGTGACGCCGGTCCCGTTGACCCGGGCCGACCAGATGCCGCCCGTGCCGTCCGACCAGAGGTAACGCTTGCCGTCGCCGGTCATCCGGTAGTGGATGCCCTTACTCTGCAGGCTGCGCGGCAACGCGGTGAACTTGCCGGTCGAGATCTGCACGACGCCGGCCTTGTTGTCGGACTTCCGCGCGACGATCAGACCCTTGCCGTTGGCGGTCCAGTTCGGTCCGAAGCCGACCGGTGCCACCTTCAGCGTGAGCTTGCGGACGTGGGTGCCGTCCGGGTTCGCCACCCGGAGCAGACCGGTTCCGGTCACGTAGGCCAGCCGCTTGCCGTCCGGCGAGAACTCGGCGAAGTACGCCGGGTAGCCGCTGAGCACGGTGCGCTGCTTGCCGTTGCGGTAGGAGACGAACTTCAGGCCGCCGGACTGCTCCTTGGCGTAGTACAACGTACCGTTGATCTTGGGAGTGGCGGCCGATGCGGCGACGGCCGCAACCGGAGCGGACGCCGGTGCCGCGGAGGCCGCGGTGGCCGCCAGGCCGGGCAGCAGGAGCAGACCCGTGGCGACAGCCAAGCCGGCCTTGATCGATTTCATGTTTCCCCCGTGCGTGGTGTGCGGCGATGCGGTGCTGTCCGACCGCGCCCCGACGCTATCGCCGCCCGTCACGCCCACCCTGGCGCAACTACTCCTTGGCACGAATCCGGGAATGAGCCGCCTCGGCCAAGTGTGCGATGTGGACGCTTCGCTTTTTCAACAACCTTTTCAGGTACGGCGTGAGCACGATCCGGGTCACCACCGCACCCAACGCTCCCAGCGGCGCCCGAACCGTCATCCGATCCGTCATCCGCGTGCGCCCGTCTCCAAGATTTTCGAAGCAGTGCTCGTGCCGCATCGACCGAAAGGGACCACGCGTCTGCTCGTCCACGAAGCGCCGCGGCCGGTCATAGGCAGTGATCCGGCTCGTCATCCGCCACCACACACCGAGGTGCCGAGCCCTGAACGTCACCTCGTCACCGAGCCCCAACCGGCGGCGGCCCGCGGCCGTCGTCGCGGTCTCCCGGCTCCCGGCCAGGGACGCGGCATGAACGTCAACGTCGAGCTCCAGGTCGAACACCGTCCCCGGCGCAGCGTTGACGACCGAAACGACCTCGATCTCCGCGGAAACGGACGCAGCCTAATACCGGGTCGCGCCGAGCCGGCGAGCAGCCTGAACGGCGTAAGCCTGACGGATCGTCCTGGAAACCGACCGGTCCCGCGAGCCGACCGCTCGGCCAGTGCACCCCGGCTGAGCGCATGCTGACAGGCCATCACGGCTGCGGTTGGCTGGAGTCTCAAATCCGACCGACGGGATTTAAGTCGTGTTTCGCCGTAAAACCGCCGTTCTCCTCGCCGCGTTGACCGCAGCCACCAGCGTCGCCGCCCCGGCCTCGGCCGCCACTCAGGTCTGGCGTCCCGGGGACGCCTTCGCCACCGTGACGAACACCGCGCCCTGGACGTTCGCCCAGGGCAGCGGCTTCGACGCGACGACCTATCGCCCGCTCACCACGTACACCACCGGCAACTGCGGCATCGCCGGGTTGCAGGCGCTCAGCGACCCGGCCGGGCTGCCGTCGGCCGGCTACAACAGCAACAACCACGTCGTGGCGGGGGCCGGCACCTGTTCTTCGCCGTTCTCGATCCCGGCGCACGGGCTGACGGTGCACCCGATGGCCAACGACGCGATCGTGATGTGGACCGCGCCGGGCGACCAGCCCGTCAGCATCACCGGCTTGATCTCCGACGCCGACAAGAGCTGTGGCAATGGCATCGACTGGCGGCTCGCGCTCCTGCCCGCCGGGGCGGGTTCGGCCTACTGGGAGCTGGCTCGCGGCGGTTTCGACAACGGCGGGACGGCCTCGCCGATCACCGGTCGCTCGGTGACCTCGATACCGGCCGAGAAGGGTGACCGCATCGTGCTGAACGTCAGCTCGGGCGGCAATCCCGACTGCGACCTGACCAACGTCGCGCTCACCATCACGCCGGTCTCGGTGCCTGGATACGCCTATGTCGCCATGGGCGACTCCTACTCGTCCGGGGAGGGCTCCCCGGAGAACACCTTCTTCTCCGACACCAAGCGGCCGGACCAGAAGAGTGGCGGCACCACCGGATGTCACCGGTCCAGCGTGGGCTGGCCGACCACGATCGCGGCGGCGAAACGGCTGAGCGGTGCGCAGTGGAAGTTCGCGGCATGCTCCGGCGCGCGGGCGATCGACTTCTACCAGACCAACGGCAGCAACCCGGCCGAGCGGGCGCAGATGCTGTGGCTGTCGCGAACCACCAAGCTCGTCACGTACACGATCGGTGGCAACGACGTAGGATTCGCCGACATCCTGAAGGACTGTGTAGGCGACCCGATCCACTACACGCCTGGCGGCTTCGGCTGCTCCACACCCGGTCGCAAGGGCCATGACACGGCCGAGGCCGGTCTCACGAAACTCACCGCCGGAATGCGGATCTCGCCGACCGGCACGACCCGGACGCTCGCCGACGTCTACGCCGACACCGCGCGGCGGATCTCGCCGACCGGCAAGGTGATCGTCGCCGGCTATCCCCGGCTGTTCGCCCTCGGCGGGTCCTGCCAGGTCGGTGTGGCGCAGAAGCTGGGCGGGACGGCCCGGATCCCGCTGTCGGTCAATGCGGCCGATGTGGCGTACCTCAACAACGTGCTGGTCCGCGGCAACAAAATCATCGCCGGCGCGGTGTCGGCCGCGAACGCCACACTCGCCCGCGAAGGACGCAAGATCCGGGTCGTGCCGGCCACCAAGGTGGCCACCGAGTTCAACGCACACAGCCTCTGCGGCAAGAACGCGGAGTATCTCAACGGCGCGGTGCTGAACGGCACCCACACCACCCCCGACCAGCGAAGCTTCCACCCGAACAAGTACGGCCAGAGCGCGTACGCGAAAGCAGTCAAGGCAGCTCTGTGAGCCCACCGAGTGAAGCGGCCCATTGCCCGAGTCGCCGCTGCTGGACAGCTTGATGATCATGATCAGGAAGGCGCCCCGGACGTGGCTGGCGGTAGGGCGGCCCCGTCGCGCGATGGCGGCGCTGGCACCCGCATACGGTGTCGTCATCGCAACGGCGCTGACCCTGAGGTTCGGGCAGGCGAATCTGCTCCTCGAATCGGTCCCGTATCTTCTGGTCAGCGCCGTTCCGCTGCTGGTCCGCAGCTCACGGGCCTTCAACGGCGCCTGCTACACGGCGGCCGTCCTGCTGGTGTGCGGCGGCTGCGTCTTCGGCGGCGTGGTGTTCCTCCCCGCGGCGTTGCCGCTCATCTGCGCCACCCCGCCCGGGCTGGGTGCCCCGGTACTACAGGTAGGCGTGGCCACGGCCCTGGCAGCCACAGTCGTGGCGCTGGTCGCATCCCTCTGAACCGACCCCCTGATCCGTCCGCGCGTCGTGGTTACGCTGTCGTACGAAATGGGGTGATCGGTGTTTCGGATCGAGTTCGTGCTTCGGCCGGTGCTGGACGTGCCGGCCTGGGGTGGTGACGAACCGAGGCTGCACTGGTTCGGCTTGACCAGTGCGTGGTATTGGATGAGCGCCCCGGGCTGCGAATTCCTCCGCTACACCGACGACGCGGTGCGCCACTGGGACCTCGAGCGGCCGCATCCCGACTACTACGTCGCCCGGCTCTGGGAAGACCTGAACGGGCTGCGCTGGGCGCTGCGGGAACCCGTACCCGAGGATCTGATCCCGCTGGTGGACGGAACCTTCGTGTCGCGCGAGTTCCCCGACGACGACTTCGGCGACGACGTGGATGCCGTTTTCGATGTCCAGGGCGACTACTGCCTCGATCTGGGTTATCTCACCGACTCGCCGGAGGTGAGCTGCTGGCGGCATGTGGTGGACGGCGCGGATCTGGTGACCTTTCGCCAGCAGGTGGCACCGGCGGGGCTCGGCACCTTCGGGCCGGCACAGCTGGACGCCACGGTGCCGGCCGTGGAGTTCTTCGCCGCGGTCGAGGATTTCGACCGCCGGTTCATCGCGGCGATGGAGGACCGGGTCACCGCGCTGGAACGGTCCGGGCCGCCGCCCGGGATCGACCTGGACGTACGGCAGCTGCGGGCCGAGCACACGAACCGCAGCGGCTGGCTCGGGCAGCGCCTGACCACGCCCCGCGCCGTCGACTGGGCGAAGGTACGAGTCGGGGCTGCGGAACTCCGCACGTGGCCACCACTACCCCAACCCGACAACGGCTGATCCAGGCCACTCCGGATGCCGCCGCCGACGACGGCGACGCAGGCGACGATGATGGCTCGATGATCTCGCGAGGGCGTGCTGTGGAGCTGGCCGAGGCCCGGATGCGGAGGGATCGCGAGAGCCGGCCGGCGAGCGCGCCGGAGTTGGCGGTCTCCGAGGTGGAGGAGCATGAGCTGGGCTGGATCGTGCACTGGGCCTCGGTCGACTACCTCCGCACCGGTGACCCTCAATATCGGCTGGGCGGCGGCCCCTACCTCGTGGACCGCTACGACCAGAGCGTCCACACCATCGGCACCGTCGCCTCCGTCACCGGCGACTGGGTGTGGAGGTATGTGGAGCAGGTCTGGCAGGTCACACTCCTGGACGTCCTCGCGGAGCGGGTCCGTCAGGTCCTGTCCGACGAAGGCTTTCTCTCCGCGATGCGGCATCTGCGCCGGACCGCCCCGGCACTGACCCCGGCACAGGCGAAGATCTATGTCACCTGCGTAGAAGACGGCATCGAGCTTCCGCCCGAGTTGGTCGGCTTGACGTGAGCGGCGGCCTACTACCGTGGCACCGTGACCGACAAGCTGCCTGAGGTGCCGCCGGCCTATCAGCCACCCGCGACCGTGCCGCTGGCGCCCTGGGAGCCGCCTCTCGTCGAAACCGGTCCACCCCAGACCAAGCGCGGCCTCGCCACCCTAGTGATCACTCTCGGTCTCCTGCTGTGCCTCGGCGCGGTCGTGCTGGCCATCCGCCTCTGGCCGCAGAGCAAGAACGAGACATCCCCCGCCGCCGTCACGACCACAGCCCCCGCGCCGGAAGCCACCACGCCGGAAGTGGCTGTGACCGGCCTGCCGGAACTCCAAGCCCTCCCGGCCACCGCTGAGCAGGATCTCAAGGACGCCACCGACGGCACGTCCACTTCGATCCGCTTCACCAACACCACCAGCGAAACGGTCAGCGTCTCCTGGCTCAACTACGACCACAACCGGACCTGGTACGCCGACCTGGCCCCCGGCCAGTCCTACGACCAGCAGACCTACACCGGCCACGTCTGGGTGATCACCCGCACCGGCGGCACCGCCCTCGCCCTCTACGTCGCCACCACCGACCCTGCCGAAGCGATCATCAAACAGTAGAAGATCAGACCGCCAACCGGTCCAGCCGCTCGATCGCCGCCGACACCTCACCCGTCAACGCGCTCAGAGTGCTCGCCTGCTCCCCCGTCATGACCTGCGCCTGCGCGGTCGTCACATCGATGTCCGCTATCGCCCCGCTCATCGTCGACATGATCTCCACGACCGCCTCCACGTGCTCGTTCAGCTCGTCCAGGGTCGCGCTGATGGTCGCCGTGGACTCCGCGGTTGTCGTCGCCAACGACTTCACCTCGTCGGCCACCACCCCGAAGCCCTTCCCGGCCTCCCCGGCCCGCGCCGCCTCGATCGTCGCGTTCAGCGCGAGCAGGTTCGTCTGCTTGGCGATCCCGCCGATGAACCGGGCCACCTCGTCCACCCGCCGCAGGCTCGCGTGCAGGGTGCCGACCGCGCCGGCGGCCGCCTCGTTGCTGACCAGCAGGCGACCCGCGGCATCGCGGACCCCGGCCACCTGACCTTCGATCCGCCCGGCCGCCGCGCTCACCGTCGCGGCCCGCTCGGACACGCCCGCCAGCTGCTCGTTGACCGCCGCCGACGTCCCGGTGACCAGTTCCCGGGCCGCGCGCCGCGAGGAGTCCTGTGCCGCGCGCTGCTCCTCGTGCGCGAGCTGCACCTCCTGCTGGCGCTGCTCCTGCTCGGTGCGCAGCTGCTGCTCGTTGGTGCTGATCCGGTCGAGCATCGAGTCGATCGCCCGGCCGAGCGCGGCGAGGTCGTCGGTGCCGGACGCGTTGATCCGCAGCTGATGGTCACCGGAGGCGATGATCTGCTCGGTGGTGCGCAGCAGCGGACGGACCCGGCCGCGCAGCGCCCGGCGGGTCGACCAGCGCATCAACCCGACCAGCAGCAGGCTGGCCACGGCCACCATGGCGAACAGCCGCCAGGCGGTACGGGTCGCGGCCTGGTAGATCGGCCGGGGCTGGATCGCCTCCAGGGTCAGGCTGCCGCCGTCGAGGGTGCCGATGGTGGCGTCGACCGCGATCCGGTCGGCGTCCAGCACCACGGTGTGCACCGCGACCGAGCCGATCATGCTGGTCAGCGCGGGCTGGGCGATCGCGCCGGACCTGGCGCCGGTGGCGAGCGTGATGCTCAGGTCGAGGTCCTTGCCGAGCGCGCCGAGACGGACGGTGCTGAGCTGTTTGAGCATGACGAAGCCGCCGGACGGCGTGCCCTCGCCGGTGCTGTGGAACGCGCCCAGGCCGCAGAACAGGTAGCCCCCGCCGGCGGACAGCACGCCGCAGGTGGCGGTTCCGGCCGGGGCGCCGGGATCGTAGAGCCGCTTGAGCAGGGCCGGGTCGGTCAGCCCGGCCGGCAGGGCGAGGTATTGGTCGCCACCGGGGGTGAGGCCACCGGCGCGCAGGCTGCCGTCGGGCCCGATGCCCAGGACGCCGTCCAGGTCGTTCGCGTCGTGCTGGGTGGCCGGCGGGAAGTTGGCCTCGAAGCTCGCCGTGTCGGCCGTGCCGATGGCGTCGTAGGCCTCGTCCCAGATGCTGTTGGTGACGCCGAACGCCGTCAGCAGCCGGGCCTGACCGTCGAGCCCGATCCGGATCCGCTCGGCGTCCTGCGCCACCTGCCGGGCCTCGAGGTCGCCGAACGCACCGGTGGCAACCTCACGGAGAAGCAGGAAGCCGAGGACACATGCGGTCAGGGCGCCTACGGCGGGCAGGATTCGTCGTGCTTCCGGTCGCATATCCGTTGCATCGGCGTGGCCGCTAAACGTCTGAGTAATAGCCGACTGTGTCCCCGGTTACTCAACGTGACCACAGAAGCAACCGAACCACGACTACAAGATCAGACAAGCACCGCCTGCCGGGTCTGTTCCCGATCAGAGTGATCGGCGATCAGCGGCCCCACGTCCAGGATCAGCGCGATCCCGCCGTCGCCCAGGATCGTCGACCCGCTGATGCACTTCACCCGGCTGAACAGCACCCCGAGCGGCTTGATCACCGTCTGCAGCTCGCCCAGCAGGCTGTCCACCACCAGCCCGGTCCGCAGCCCGGACTGCTCCACGATCACCACGCTCTGGCGGCGCGCCGGCGGACCCGGTATGTGGAACAGCTCCCGCAACCTGATGAACGGCAGCACCTCGCCGCGCAGGTTCATGCACTCCCGGCCCAGCTGCCCCTCCGGCAACTCCACGCACTCGGTGACCCGGTCCAGCGGCACGATGAACGACGACTGTCCGACGCCGACCAGGAACCCATCGATGATCGCCAGCGTGAGCGGCAGCCGGATCCGGATCGTGGTGCCCAGACCGCGGGTCGTCTCCACCTCGATGCTCCCGCGCAGCGCGGAGACGTTGCGCTTGACCACGTCCATGCCCACCCCCCGGCCGGACAGATTGGAAACGGTCGCCGCGGTCGAGAATCCCGGTTCGAAGATCAGGTTGTAGACCTCGGGATCGGTCAGCGCGGTGTCCGGCGCGATCAGCTCCCGTTCCACGGCCTTGGCCAGGATCCGCTCCCGGTCCAGCCCGCGCCCGTCGTCGGTCACCTCGATCACGATGTTGCCGGCGTCGTGATAGGCGTTCAGCCGCAACGTCCCCTGGGGCGCCTTGCCGTGCCGACGGCGCTCCGCGGCCTGCTCAATTCCATGATCAAGACTATTGCGTACGAGGTGCAGCAACGGGTCACTGATCCGCTCGACGAGAGCCTTGTCCATCTCGGTGTCCCCACCCGTGATCACCAGGGACACCTCCTTGCCGAGCTCCATGCAGACGTCCCGCACCACCCGCTCGAACCGCCGCAGCGTGGTACCGATCGGCACCATCCGCAGCGACAGCGCACTGTGCCGCACCTCGTCGACCAGCCGCATCACCTCACCCTGCGCTTCACTGGCGGCATCCGAGCGAGCGGTGTCGGATCTGGCCGAAGCCCCGGCGGACCCAGCCCCGTCCGACCCAGCCCCGTCGGAGCCGGTGAACCCGGTGCTGGACTGCGCGATCACCAGCTCACCCACCAGGTCGATCAGCTTGTCGAGCCGGGCCGCGTCCACCCGGATGGTCCGGGTGTCCTGCGAGCGGGTCTCGGTGGTGCGCCGCTGCCTGGACAGCGCCGCGTCCACGATCCCGCGCTGCACGATGCCCTGCTCGATCAGGATCTCCCCGATCGGCACCGGCTGGGTGCCCTCACGGACCGCCCGTTCCTGCTGGACGCGCAGCGCCTCGGCCAGTTCGAGCTCGGTGACCGCGCCGCTGCTGACCAGCACGTCGCCGATCCGGTCGTTCTCCGGCATGGCCCGGATCGCGGAGACGTACGCGTCGAGCCGGCTCTCCGCGGGCGTGATCCGGATGTCGCTGTCCTCGCGGACAAAATCGAAGACCGCTTCGATCTCGCTCTTCGGCGCGGTCGTCTCGAGGTCCACGGTGAAGCCCAGGTAACAGGTCTCCGGGTCCATCTCGGCGGCCTCGGGCAGCCGGTTGATGTCGGTGCTGACGGCGGTGACCGTGCCGAGCGTGGACAGGTAGCGCAGGAACGACAGCGGGTCCATCCCGTTGCGCAGGCAGTCCGGGCCGAACCGCAGGTCCAGGTGCCAGACGCCGTCCTGCGGCGGGGCGGCCACCGCGGTCTCGCCGACGGGCGCCGGCACGGCCGGGCCGCCGGCCAGGTACGGCTCCAGCCCGGTCAGCAGCCGGGCCCCGTCGGCGGCCCGGGCGGCGTCCGGTTCGAGCCGGCCCTGCGCGATCCCCTCGATCATCGCCGAGATGTGGTCGACGCACGGCAGCAGCGCGCTGACCAGCCCGGGTGTCACCGGCAGCTGGCCCTCGCGGACCGAGCCCAGCACGGTCTCCACCACGTGCGTGAACGAGACCAGGTGGGTGAGCCCGAACAGCCCGGCCGAGCCCTTGACGGTGTGCGCGGCCCGGAAGATCGCGTTGACCGCCTCGCCGCCGGACGGCTGGTCCTCCAGCTCGAGCAGGCCCTCTTCCAGGCCCTGCACCAGGTCACGCGCCTCGGTCACGAACATGTCGAGCGCTTCGCGCATGTCGTCGTCGAGGGCCATCACAGCTCCAGGCGGGTCAGGGAGAGCACCTCCGCGACGGCGGGGCTGGGGTCGGCGAACTCCACCGGCAGGCCCAGGCGTACGCCTTCGTTGCGGGCCACCAGCAGCACCTGCAGCCCGGCGGTGTCCAGGTCGGCGATGCCGGACAGGTCGATCCGCAGGCCGGCGCCGTCGCCGAGCGTGGCGAGCAGGCGTTCCCGGTGCTCGGCGGCGGTGACGACGGTCAGCTCGTCGTCGAAGACGAACCGGCGCAGCCCGCCGGCCGGTGCGACCGTGGTCACGGGCCGACCAGTTTCGACACCGCGCTGAGCATCTGCTCGGGCTGGAACGGTTTGGTCACCCAGGCTTTCGCGCCGGCCGCCTGGGCCTGCTTCTTCTTGTCCTCCTGGGACTCGGTGGTGAGCATGATGATCGGGGTGAACTTGTAGGCCGGCAACTTCTTCGCCTCGGCCACGAACGTAATCCCGTCCATGTTCGGCATGTTCACGTCCGAAATGATCAGGTGGATGCGCTGGCCGCCCAGTTTGCTCAGCGCGTCCTTTCCGTCATTGGCAGTGATCACCTCGTATCCGGCGCCTTTCAACGCGATGCTGACCACCTGCCGCACCGACGCGGAATCGTCCACGATGAGAATGGTTTTGGCCATCGCCGCCTCCTATGAGGAATCGTTCTGCGGGAAAATGGTGCTCAGAAGAATGTGATCTCGGATTCGCTGACCTTGGCGGGCCCGCCGGAGTTGTGCGCCTGGTGTTCCTCGGCCATCGTGTAGCGGGACGCGAGCTCGTCCAGCAGCACGCGGGCGTCCAGCGGCGCGGCCCCGGACGCGGCGGCCGCCGCGACGTCCGGGAAGAGCCCGATGTTGTCCCTCAGGTGTTCGAGCATCTGGTTGACCCGGTCCTGGAACTGCAGGTTGACCAGCGAGTCGCTGATCTCGCCGCGGATGCCGACGGCGGCCTGTTCCAGGCCCTGCGAGGAGTCCCGGATCCGGCCCAGCATGGTCATCAGGTCGTCGAGCACGGCCTGCACCTCACCGTTGGCGTGCGCGACCGCGTTGCCCTCGATCTCGGCGCTGGCCTCCGCGGTGGCCAGCACCGCGGTGATCGCCTGGGCGACCCGGTCGACCTTCTCGACCATGCGTTCGCTGGTGTTCTGCGAGCGGTCGGCGAGCTGGCGCACCTCCAGGGCGACCACGCCGAACGCGGCGCCGGCCGCACCGACGCGCTGCGCCTCGATCGCCGCGTTCAGCGCGAGCAGGTTGGTCTGCGACGCGATCCGGGTGACCTCGCCGGACATCTGGCGCAGCTCCTCGTTGAGGCTCAGCAGCGAGTGCAGCTCGGCGAGCGCCTCGCGTTTGCCGGTCAGCGCGTCGTCAAGGGTGCCGACCACGATGCCGAGGCGTTCGCGGCTGCGGTCGAACGCGCCGCCCTGCCCCTCGTCGAGCACCCCGGACGACGAGGTGAGCACGGTGTCGAGGTGCTCGACGATGCCGGCGAACGTCTCGGTGAGCTGCGAAACGGCGCTTTCCATCTGCGTACGAGATGAATCGATCTGGGCGGACCAGACCGGCGCAACCGAACCGGCGAACCTGGTGAGGTCCTGCCCGCCGCCGTCCGGCGGTACGCCGGCAGCGGCCGGGCCGTGGTTGATCCGGCGACCGCGCAGCGCCCAGCCGACACCGGCGCCGACGGCCAGCGCGACCGCCGCGATGAGGACGTCAGCCATGGTGGTGGATCACCTCCGCGATCGTGGACAGGGGTGTCTCGCGGTCGACGGCTCCGAGCGCGACCGCCTCCCGGGGCATGCCGTACACCACGCAGGTCGCCTCGTCCTGGGCCACCGTGAACGCGCCGGCCTTGTGCATCTCGAGCAGTCCGCGCGCGCCGTCGTCACCCATCCCGGTCATGATCACGCCGAGCGCGTCCGGGCCGGCCGCCTTCGCCACCGACCGGAACATCACGTCCACCGACGGCCGGTGCCGGTTGACCGGCGGCCCGTCGAAGACCCGCACCCGGTAGCGGGTGTCCATCCGCAGCACTTCGAGGTGCCGGCCGCCCGGGGCGACCAGCACCTCGCCGGGCAGCACCGGGTCGCCGTCCTTCGCTTCCCGGACCCGGACCCGGCACATGCCGTCGAGCCGGGCGGCGAACGCGGCGGTGAACTTCTCCGGCATGTGCTGCACCACGACCACGCCGGGTCCGCCGGGCGCGAGCGCGGTGAGCACCACCTCGAGGGCCTGGGTGCCGCCGGTGGAGGTGCCGATCGCGATCAGTCGTTCCGCGACGGAGGCCTGTGAGCGCGGCCGCGGCGCGGACGGCGGGGCCAGGACCGTCCGGGCTGACGGTGCGCCGGCCCCTGCGGGCCGTCCGCCGGCGGGGACAACCGCGGGGGTACGGGTACGCCGGCGCTGACCGGCAGCCGCCGCCGCGCGCACGGCCGCCACGATGTCGCCCCCGTCGTCCTCGATGAACTTCTTCAGCCCGGTCTCCGGCTTGGCGATCACGGCGACCGCGCCGGCCGACAGCGCTTCCAGGGACTTCTCCGCGTTGCGCTGGGTCAGCGTCGAGCAGATCACCACCGGTGTCGGGCGTACCTCCATGATCTTCTTCAGGAAGGTGAGCCCGTCCATCCGGGGCATCTCCAGGTCCAGCACCACGACGTCGGGCCAGGACTTGTTCATGTGCTCCATCGCGAAGATGGGATCGGCGACCGCGCCGGTCACCTCGATGCCCGGGTTCTCCCGCAGCCGGGCCGAGAGGACCTGGCGCATCACCGCCGAGTCGTCCACGATCAGCACGCCGATCATGCCGCTGCCACCGCGAGCGCGCGCATCCACACCGTGCCGGTGGCCACGTCGAAGATCAGGCGCCGGGCGCCGGTGCCGCCCAGCTGCCGTACCGAGACGGTGAACCCGTGGTCGCGCAGCAGCGCGCCGCCCGCCTCGATGTTGTGGTTCGCCACGTTCAGCGACGACGGGACGTTCAGGTGCGGGAACTGCTGGCCGCCGCCGAACATCTTCACCTCGTACTGGTCCGGGCTGGTCCGGGTGCGGCGCACGTCGCGCAGGAAGTGGGCGATCGCGCCGTCGGCGTAGCGGGCGTTGAACGGCTCGCCGGGCGGGGTGCCGCACGGCAGCATGTAGTGGCACATGCCGCCGATCCGCAGCCCCGCGTGCCACATGGTGATCGAGATGCACGAGCCGAGCACGGTGTGCATCCGGGTGTCCGCGGCGGCGAACCGGTAGTCGCCGGGGTTGAGGTAGATGTCAGCCACGGCCGTCACCGTCCGCCGCGTAGATCGACGGCTGGACCATCCGCAGCCGCGACGGGATCGCGTTGAGCGACTCCGAGCTGCCGACGATCAGGTGCCCGCCCGGGACCAGCATCTCCTGCAGCCGCTGGACCAGGGAGCGCTTGGTGTCCTGATCGAAATAGATCATCACGTTGCGCAGCATGATCACGTCGAACTTGCCGAGGTGGGCGAAGTCCTCGATCAGGTTGAGGCAGTGGAACTGGACCGTGGCGCGCAGCTCGCGGTTGACCGTCATCAGGCCCTCGTACTCGTCCCGGCCCTTGAGGCAGAACCGGCGCAGCAGCTGCCGCGGGATCTTCTCGGCCGCCGCGATCGGGTAGAGCCCGGTGCGCGCGCCCTCGACGACCCGGGTCGACACGTCCGTACCGATGATCTCCCAACTGCCCGGCGGCAACACGTCGGCCAGCACCATCGCCGCGGTGTACGCCTCCTCGCCGGTCGAGCTGGCCGCGCTCCACAGCCGGAACGTGCGCCCGGCCCGGCGGCCCGGCAGCACCTCGCGGCGCAGGAACTCGAAATGCTGCTCCTCGCGGAAGAAGAACGTCTCGTTCGTGGTCAGCAGGTCGATCATCTGGCGCAGCTCGCCCGAGCCGGAGCGGTCCTGCAGCAGCCGTACGTAGTCGGCGTACCCGGACAGCCCCAGCGCCCGGATCCGCCGGTCCAGCCGGCTGGCCACCAGCGCCTCCTTGCCGGGCGCCAGCCGGATGCCGGTGTGCTCGTGCAGGATCCCGGTGATGAACTGGAAGTCCGCCCGGCTCAACGACCGCGCGTACGCCTGCGGGGCGATCACGGCGAGCCCGGATCCGCCGGCTCGCGGTGCCCGGCCGGGCGCTGGGCGACCTCGCTGATCCGGACCATGTCGCTGATCGACAGCACGTGGCTGATGTCCAGCAGGATCAGGAAGTCGTCGTCGCGGCGGGCCATCCCGCTGATGTAGTCGGCCCGGATCCCGGCGCCGAACGCGGGCGCCGGCTCGATCTGGTCGGGCAGCAGCGTCACCACCTTGGACGCCGAGTCGACGAGCACCCCGATGTCCTGGCCGTCGGCGAGCCCGTCGGCACCGTCCAGCTCGGTCATCTCGGCCAGCGATGAATCGGTGATGTGCACGATGATGATGCTGGTGCGCCGCTGGATCGTGGTGCTGCCCCGGCCGAACCGGATGGCCAGGTCGATCACCGGCACCGCCCGGCCGCGCAGGTTGATCACGCCGCGGATGAAGTCGGGCATCATCGGCACCACGGTCAGGGCCCGGTACTCCAGGATCTCCGTCACGTGGAAGATGTCGAGCGCGTACGCCTCGCTGTTCAGCGTGAACGTCAGATACCGCCCGGCTTCGGTAACCGTGCTCACCGTCAGCCTCCCCCGTCGTGCTCTGCGGTCTGCTCATTCGATCAGATTCTTCACCGACCGGCGGAGCATCGACCATTTACGGCCCGTTGTCCGATTCCGTCGGCATTCCTCGGGAAACTGCTTTCCGGCATCGCTCCGACATCTCGCCGATAGGCTGGCTCGAAGGCGGTGAGAACCGGGTCCAGGGGGAGCAATTCCATGACGGAATCATCGGTAGCACGCCCGCAGCGGAGCCGGTTCTCATTCCGGGATCTGCCGATCGCGGGAAAACTGCGCGGGCTCGCCGGAATCGTGTGCGTCCTGCTGATCGTCCTCGGCGTTTTCGGGATCTTCCAATTGGGTCGTACCCAGGACCGCCTGGCGCATCTCTACAACAGCAACCTGCACGACGTGCGCCAGCTCGGGGAGATCGCTGCCGACTACCGGGACGTCCGGCTCGCGCTGCGCAGCGTGGCGATGGCCACCGCCGGCTCGGAGACCGATGCCGCCCTGGTCCGGCTCGACGGCGCGGTCACCGCGATGGATCAGATCTGGGCCTCGTTCACCCCGACTGCCCAGGGTGACGCCGACCAGGAGACGTTCACCGCCAACTGGATCGCGTACAAGAAGCTGCTGACCGACAAACTGCGCCCGCTGGCCGCGGCCAGCAAGATCAGCGAATTCAACAAGGTCGTCGCCGACCAGGTGAACCCGGTGTCCGACGCCATGAACACGGCCGTCGACAACTTGATCGCCAAGGACGACGGGGCGGCCAAGAAGTCGCTGGCCGAGTCCGCCGACGCCTACGCCACCGCGCGGATGCTGATGATCGTGCTGATCCTGGTGGCGCTGGTGCTCACGTTCACCGTGGTGCAGGTGATCGTCCGGGCGGTGGCGCGGCCGCTGAACGAGACGGTCACCGTGCTCACCGGGCTCTCCCAGGGCCGCCTCGACCAGCGGGTGACCGTTTACGGCCAGGACGAGGTGGGGCGGATGGGCATGGCGCTGAACAGCGCGCTCGATCGCCTCAGCGAGACGGTGTCCACCGTCGTCGAGTCCGCGGCCCAGCTCAACAGCGCGTCGAACCAGATCAGCGGCGCCTCGCAGAGCCTGTCGCAGGCCGCCACCGAGCAGGCCGCCAGCGTCGAGGAGACCACCGCGAGCATCGAGGAGATGACCGCCGGGATCAGCCAGAACAGCGAGAACGCGGCCGCCACCGAGGGCATCGCGACGACCACCGCGGCCGAGGCCCAGGAGGGCGGCAACGCCGTCCAGCTGACCGTCGCGGCGATGAAGGAGATCACCAGCAAGATCGGGATCATCGACGACATCGCGTTCCAGACCAACATGCTGGCGCTGAACGCGACGATCGAGGCGGCCCGGGCCGGCGAGCACGGCAAGGGGTTCGCGGTGGTCGCGACGGAGGTCGGCAAGCTCGCCGAGCGCAGCCAGATCGCCGCGCAGGAGATCAGCCAGCTGGCCGCCGGCAGCGTGCAGACCGCGGAACGCGCCGGGGAGCTGTTGTCCACGATGATTCCCAACATCGTGCGTACGTCCGATCTGGTCCAGGAGATCGCGGCCGCCAGCGGGGAGCAGTCCACCGGGGTCCGGCAGATCAACATCGCGATGTCGCAGATCGGCAAGGTCACCGAGCAGACCGCGTCGTCCAGTGAGGAGCTCGCGGCCACCGCGGAACAGATGTCGGCGCAGACCGCGCAGCTGACGTCCCTGATGGACTTCTTCACCACGGGCGGCGGCGGACACCGGTCGTCGTCGCGCAGCTTCGGCCAGCCGAACGCGACCTGGCCGGCCGCCAACCCGGGCCGCGGCACGTGGGACCGCGGCGGCGCGTACAACGAGAACTCGGCGCCGGCGATGAGCGCGACGAGCACCGCCCCGGTCGACCTGGAAGCCAAGTTCGACCGCTTCTGATCCCGCCCGCCGGCCTCTCGGGCGCCCGGTCCCCGGCGCGGAAGTCGCACCGACTCGAACGCAAACCGCCACGACCTCACGATCTTGTTGTGAGCGTCGCCAGCATGCCCGGGCAGCGGCTTGACTTCCGAAATGTGATCGTTAACATGTTGGCAATCACATAGACGTATGTGACTACGCTGACCCCCGTCCCCATGGGGCGGCCCCGTTTCCCCGAGCGGGGCCGCCCACCCCTCCCGGAAGGGCGAATCCCCCATGAAGACCCGCTTCCGTACCCTGCTGCTGGCCGGGCTGACCGGCGTCGTCGCCGTGCTCGGCGTCGGACCGGCGAGCGCCGCCACCTACCCGAACCCCGGCGTGGTGACCGGCTCGACCGGCGCGCACGACCCGTCGATCGCCAAGACCCCGAGCGGCGGTTACCTGCTCGCCACCACCGGCGACGGCATCACGCTGAAGACCTCACCCGACCGGACCAGGTTCACCGACGCCGGCAAGGCGTTCCCCAGCGGCACGTCCTGGGCCAACGACTACACCGGCGGCAGCGCCACCCTCTGGGCGCCGGACATCTCGTACCACGGCGGCAAGTACCTGATGTACTACGCCGCTTCCACGTTCGGCTCCAGCAAGTCGGCGATCTTCCTGGCCGCCTCCACCACCGGCGCGGCCGGCACCTGGTCCAACTACGGCAAGATCATCGAGTCGACGACCAGCAGCAACTGGAACGCGATCGATCCGAACCTCACGGTCACCCCGTCCGGCGAGTGGTGGCTCACGTTCGGTTCGTTCTGGTCCGGCATCAAGATGGTCAAAATCAATCCGAGTACGGGCAAGCGCGCCGACAGCACGCTCTACAACATCGCCGAGCGCTTCGTGAACAGCAAGTCGGTCGAGGCGCCGTACGTCTTCTACCACGCCGGCTACTACTACCTGTTCATGTCGTTCGACTTCTGCTGCCAGGGCGCGTCCAGCACGTACCGCACGATGGTCGCCCGGTCCACGTCGATCACCGGCCCGTACAAGGACCGCGCCGGCACCCTGACCACGGCCGGCGGCGGCACCGAGATCCTGGCCACCCACGGCAGCATCTACGGCCCGGGCCACCCGGCGGTCTTCACCGACACGGACGCCGACGTGCTGGTCTACCACTACTACACGTCCGCCGGTGACGCCCGCCTCGGCATCAACCTGCTCGGCTGGGACTCCTCCGCCTGGCCGTACGTGTACTGACCCCGCTCGGTGCGGGGATGTCACCGGCTTCGTCCGCTGGTGCCACCCCCGCGCCGGCCGAGGTCGCCCCGGGGTCAGGAATACGAGTCGGCGGCATCCAGCCCGAGAACACCGAGAATCGTCGTCAGCACCAGCGCGATCACAATCCCCGCTCCGACGAGCACCGCCGCGCCGACGATGATCGTCAGCCACGCCTTGCCCAGAGCGGAAGCGCTGGCCGCGAGCACCTGACCCGCGCTCGGCCTGATCCATGTCAGTGGTTGATACGTCCGCGTCGGCGCCGAACCCACCGCAGGGGACACGTGGCCCCGCACACCAGCGGATGAACTGACCTGAGCCTTCATGATGCCGCCTCCTTTGGCCGCAACACGCGATATGTATGCCCACTCCATCGGCCATGGGAATGCCTGGATGAGTGGCCGATCGGTCTGATTTGACCTGCCGAGCGTCGGACGGCCCGGTCCACATCGGGCCACCGCCGGTCGGTGCCCCGGCCCATCCGGCCGGACACACCGTGCCGGCCGAGGGCGCCACTCACTGGCGGGGGTGCGGCGACGGCCCCGGTTAGCATCGGGCCTCATGACGCCAGTGCGGGGACCGGTTCGGGAAGCGGCGCGGCGCGGCGACCTCGATTGGTTCGCCACCCACCTCGGCGTGCGGGACTACACGCTCGCCGTGCTGAGGTTTCTCGTCAGCCAGGACGACCCTCGGCTGCGGCATCTGGGCCTGGACCGCCTCGGCGCGCGGATCGCTCAGCCCCGGGTCGAGGAGTCCGAGTTGGCGGAGTTCGCCAGGCTGCTCCCGGACACTCTTGCCGGGCCGCCGGAGACCGCGCTGGTGCTGGCCGGGCTGTACCAGCGGCTCTGGCGGCACGTCCCGCGGCAGCACCGGCCGCGCTGGCGGGCCGCCGGGCTGCCGGTCGCCGTGCAGATCGCGTGGCTCCGGGCCGAGATCGTCAACGAGCCGGGGGCGGTGTGCTCGGAGCCGGCCGGTGAGCTGCTCTACCAGGCGGTCGCAGGGGTCACCGCCGCAGACGTGGCTCGGCCGGAACAGTTGGTGGGTGAGCTGATCGCCGGCGACGATCCGGTGCTGCGGGGTGCGGCGCTGCGCTTGATCCGCGAGGCGCTGCACAGCGGGTTGCTGGCCCCGGGCCGCGCTCGCGACCACCTCGGCGCGATGCTCGGCACCCCGGACGGAGCGGTGATCGGCACCCCGGACGTCGCGGTGCTCGCGGAGCTCGCCGAGCCGTGGGCCGCGCTCGCGCCGCTCCCCCGGGAGCTCCTGCGGCCGCTGCTCACCGTTCCGTCAGCGGCATCACAGGCCGCGCGGCTCGATGCTGTGGGGGTCGATGCCGCCATCCTGGTCGCGGCTCGGCATGGACACGGTGATTTGCTGCGTGACATCGTCGCGGACCCGGCCCGGCCGCCGCGATCCCGGCAGCACGCCCTGCAGACGCTGGGCGAGCTGGCCGGCCGCGGCGACATCGCCGAGGTCACGGCGATCGCGGCCGGCGATCCGCTGCTGTTCGGCGCGGCGGCGGCCGCCTGCCTGCGGGCGATGCACCGGCGTGGTCTCTTCCCGCGCGGCGAGGAGGCTGCCGCCATCGTGGAGCTGGCGCTCGCCGATCACAGCATCTCCGCGACCGAGGCCGCCACCATCCTGTTCACCTGCCGGCACGAGGCGTTCCGCGCGCTGGTGACCGAGGACGCCGACCATGCGAGCTGGCCGCGGCGGGTGGCGCTGCTGGTCGGCCTGGCCCAGCAGGGCAGCGACGACCTGCCGGTGGGCGACGCCCTCACCGCCGCGCTGTCCGCGACATCACATCCGGAACCGTTCCTGACCGCGATCCGCGCGCTCGGACACCACGCGGCCGAAGCGGCGGTCCTCGACGCGCTGCCGCGGGCACCCGAGGCGGCGCTGAGCGCTCTCGAGGCCATCGGCGGTCCGCGGACCGTGGCGGTGCTGCGGCAGGAACTCGGGCTGATTCCGCCGACCGACGACTCCCAGGCCGCCGCACCCCACGCCGGTCCCGGGCCGTTTCCGCTGTCCGACGACCCCCGGACCGCCGCACCCCCCGCCGGCACATCCGAGGTCGACCGGCCAGAGGCGGGCTCACCGCGGGTGGGCGCGCCTCCGGCTGGTGCGCCCGGGGCCGGGCTCGTGGCGCCCTACCTGCGGCCGGTGCGGCATCGTGCGCTCGCTCTGCTGTGGCATCTCACCGGCGATCCCGCGCGGCGGCACGCGATTCTGGAGCGTCTCAACCCCCGCGACCTGTCACCGGATGTCCGGGCCGACCTCGGCGCCGCCGATCCCCGGGAGCTGGCGGTGCTGAACGCCGACATCGACCCGGACGACCCCGAGCAGGCGCTGCTCCGGCTGGCCCGCAGCGGTGACCCGGCCGTGCTGCCGAGCATCACCGACATCCTGCTGCGGATCGTCGGGGACCTCGCCGGAACCGCCGATGCCGCACCCGCGGACGGCCGGCCCACGAGCGAACCCGTCGTGCCCGATGCGGTCGTGACCGCGATACACACCCTCGGCGCCCGGCTGCACGAACGCCGGAAGCTGCGACCGTTCTACCTGCGGGCGGCGGGCAGCGCCGACGAGGCCGGCCACGCGCTCGTCGCGACGATCGCGCTGGACCTGATCGACCGCACCGACCTGTCCTCCGCCGAGCGGGCGATCCTGCTCGGCCTGCTGCGCCAGGCGCCCTACCCGGGGACCCGGGCCAGGGTGCACCGCCTGCTGCGCCACCACGACCGGCACGTCCGCAAGCAGGTGATCGCGCTGATCGCCGCCGACGCCGAGGCGCTGTCGGCGAGCCTGATCGTGCTGACCACCGCCGGCGACCCGCAGACCGTCCGGCAAGCGCTGCTCGCGCTCGGCCAGGTCCGGGCCCACTGGGCCGCCCCGGCGATCGCAGCGTGCCTGGAGAACCCTTCCATGAACGTCAAGAAGACCGCAGCCACGGCCCTGGTCCGGGCCGGCACGCCCGCGGTGGTGCCCCGGCTGCTGTTCTGGCTGGGCCACCACGACAACCCGGGCCTGCGGGCCGACCTCGTCGCGGCGCTGCGGGCGATTCTCGGCGCCGCGTATGCCGCCACCGTCCTCGCGGCGGCCGAACAGGCCGGCGACGACCGGACCCGCGAACTGTTGCTCGACGGGCTCAGCCGGGAGCTGTCAGCCCGCGCGGTCGACGCCCTCGCCCACCAGGAGTCGCCGATCGCGCCGGTCCTGCTCGCCCAGATCGCCGCGGGCCGGATCGAGCTCGGTTCCGGCGCCATCGAGGACCTGACGGCCACATTGGCGGCACACGGCCTCGCCGCACCGGCCAGCAGCAACCGCCCAGCCGGCGCCGACCCCCTCGACTCTGACATCGATGCCCTGACGCTCGACGGCTGGAACCCGGCAATCGCCCAACAAATCGTGAACCGGCACGACCAACAGGACCGTCGAGACCACCGGGACCGTCGGGACCACAAGGACCGCCCGGCCGAGCAGGTAGGCACGGATCGGCTCGACCGGCTGCGGCCGATGCTCGCCGATTGGCTCGCACTGGCCGACGCTGTCCCGGGCAGCCGGCCAGCGACGTTGCGGTTCATCCTGAGACTCTGCCCGGCTCCCTGGTCGGCCGACGAGCTCGCGACCTTCAGCCGGGCCGCGCACACCCTGGTCAGCGGCCTGTCCGACACCACCGGGCAGGACCGCGACGACCTGATCGAGGTGTTCGAAGCGGTCGCTGCGCACCTGTCCCCCGCCCAGCGACTCGGCCTCATCTCCCGGATCCGCGCACTCGCGCCGGCCGCCGGGCGCCGGTCATCGCTGGTCCTGCTGCGCCGCTACGGCGCGGTCCTGACCCGCACGGACGTCGAGCACGCCCTCGCGGAGGCCCGGCTCGGCCCCGACCCGTGGCTGGCCGAGACCGCCCTGCTGCGCGACGCCTTCGCCGCGACCCGCACTTCCGGTTCCGCTCCTGGTCCCGATCCCGGTCCCGGCGCCGCGGCCTGGCGGCAGGCGCTCGAAGCCGCCGTACGCGGGACAGACACCCTCGACGAGTTCCGCCGAGCCGATGACGGCACGGTCTCCTCCCGGCAGCGCCTGGACACCCTGATCGACGTCTTCCCCGCAGCCGCCCAGGATGCCCGCGCCGCGATGCTGGACTGGATGGAAGCCCTCCAACCCATCGACACACCCCCCTGGACTCTGACCGAGGACGCCCACCGCCCCGTCCCCACCGCCCGCACTCCGTACGACGGCGACCTGGACCAGCCCCGCTCGGCCGCGCAACGCGACCGCCTGCTCGCCCTGCTCGACGCACCCACCCGGAACCAGCGCGACGCCGCGGCCGCGACGCTGCGCGACTGGCCCGAACCGGAGACCACCCGCACCGTGCTCCGCGCGTTCCTGCACGGACGCGTCGATCTGGCGATCACCCCCGCCCTCGCCCGCGCCCTGACCACCCTCGACGAGGCCGAGCTGCGGTCCGGCGGCGACGCCGTTCACGAACGGGCAGCCCGCGTGGCACGGCACCTCGCTCCGGCCGACCGGCAGCACCTGATCCCGCTGCTGCTGGACTGGTGGGAAAACGGCGGACCCGCCACCCGAACGTCAGCCGGACACGTGCTGCGCGCGTCGCCCGACCTGACCGCGGCAAGCCTGCGCGGCCGCCTCGACGCCGGAGCCTGGGGCTTCCTCGACCTGATCGTCGGCCAGCCCCTGCTGCGCACCCCGGAACTGTCCGATACCGATCGGCGGCTGTGCGCCGCGGGACGCGCCGACCTCGCCGACCGGCTCCTCCTGGTGGACGGCCCGCTCCGCGACCCGGACGCCGCCGCCCGCGATGCCGCCGCCCTGGCGGCCCTCCGCGAGCGCCGGCAGCCCCCGACCGGCCCCGCCACCCGTCGGCCGACCCGACCCGAGCTGATCACCACGATCCGGACCGGTCATCCCGAACAGATCCGTCGCGCGCTCACCCAGCTGGCCGACGCCGACCCAACCACTGGCCCCCGCCCCGGGACCAAAGCTGCCCCGGGCACCGGCCACCACCACGACACCACGGCTCATCCAGGCACCGGCCAGGACCCCGAAATCACCGACCTGCTGGCCGAGTTGCTCCACCATCCCCACGCCCGGGTCCGGCTGCACGCCCACCGCCTCGGTCGCCGGCTGCTGAGCCGCTCCACCTACCTGAGCCACACCATGATCCTGCTCGATGACCCCGAACCCGCCGTGGTCCGCTCCGCGATCAGCACCCTCAGTCACCCCGCCCACCAGCCCGCGATCCCCGCCATCGTCGGCCTGCTCGCCCACCAGCACGCCATCGTCCGCCGGGCCGCCACCGACGCCCTGCTCCGCACCGGTCCACCGGCACTCGGCGCCCTGACCTACGCGGCGAGCCACGCCCGCCCGGACCGACGGCACCTCTACCACACGATCCTCGACCGGATCACCGAAGCGGAGACCTCTGCCACCTGAAGATGCGGCCCGCAACCGCGGCGCGGGCCGGGAGCACGGCCCGGGGCCCGAACCCGCGGCTCGGGCCGGAGGCGGCCCGGAACCGCAGCGCGGCCCGGGGGCCCGAAACCGCGGCGCGGGCCGGGGCACGGCCCGGGGGCCTGGAACCGCGGCGCGGCCCGGGGGCCCGAAACCGCGGCGCGGCCCGGGGGCCCGAAACCGCGGCGCGGGCCAGGGGCCCGAAACCGCGGCGCGGGCCAGGGACGCGGCCCGGGGGCGCAGCCGCCGCGGCACTCACGTCGGCAGAGGCCGGTCCGCTCGACCGTCGGGTGGGCGGTGCGGGTACGCGATGCCCGTTCGCGTGCGCATACAGCCCCCCGGTGGGCGGCAGACGTCCGCACAACAGGAACGTGTACTGCTACCGCCCCGAGCCCCGTCGCCCGCGGGCCCCGACGCCCGTTGCCCACCACCAACCGGACCACCCTGCGGCGACGCGACACCAGCAGGTTCTCCCCGTGGCGTCAGGTGCATCCCGGCGCCAGTCGGTTTGCCAGGCGGCTGGGCCGCGGCTCGCGACGCCGCAATGACTGCTCGCCGGGTCGCGCCGGCGAGCACCCGTGGTGGTTCAACCGGTCAGACCCGGCTCGACCAACCCGGCTGGGCCTGACGGCCGCCAAACCGGACACAAACCGGCCACCAGAGCCAGCCGAGATCACCCAGCTGGGCCTGACGGCCGCCAAACCGGACACAAACCGGAGCCAGCCGAGATCACCCAGCTGGGCCTGACGGCCGCCAAACCGGACACAAACCGGCCGCCAGAGCCAGCCGGGATCGCTCAGCTGGGCCTGACGGCCGTTTTGAGGGCCTTGATAACGGCCGTGGCAACCAGCCGGGGACGCAACGTGCGCTGCTGTCGGCACCACCAAAAATACTGTCGCCACGGCAAAGATGCTGTCGCCACGGCACAGCGGACCATCTCATGGTCACCGACCTGCCATTGGCGCGCGCCGCCCCCACCGTGCTCCGCCTGAACCGCCGCGGCGCCCCGGGATCCGCGGGTGTGCGTCGTGCTCGAGAGCGGGCGCTGGGCACCAGAACGTGTGGAGCGAACCACGTGGCCTCAAGTTCGGGCCCGGCCCGCCGATACCAGCGAGGTCCAGTGCCCGGGTGGTGACGAGTGAGGCGTGGTCGTGACAGGTCAACGGGTGCGCGCCAGCAACGTGCAACGAGAGCAGGCCGTCGAGGAGCTCAACCGGGCACTCGGCGAGGGACGGGTCAGCCTGGCCGAGTTCGAGCAGCGCTCCGCGGCGGCCAGCTTCACGGTCTGGGCCGATCAGCTCGCGACCTTCACGGCGGATCTCCCCGGCCGCGCGACCTACGAGCAGCGGGCGCACGTCGTCGAGCGGCTGGGCGAGGCCGCCGCTCAGGGATATCTCCAGTTCCCGGAGTTCGAGGAACGTGCTGTGGCGGTGAACCAGACCGTCTGGGCTGCCGACCTGTCCCGGTTCGCCGTCGACCTGCCGCCGGCCTTCCGGACCGTCCCGCAACTGGCGGCGACCGCCCCGGCCGTCCTGCACAAGCTCTCCGGCTTCGGCGCCGTGAAGATCGCTCAGCGGAATCCGGCCAAGACCGCAGCCTTCGCCGCGATCCTCGTCGTGATCGCCGGCGCCGGGGTGGTGGCGTGGGGCGCGCGATCCAAACCTGGCGAGCCAAGCGCGGCCGTCGAGGCGGTCGCGGCCGCAACCGCAACCGCCGAGTACACGCCCCACCCGGCCATCCCGGCAGCGACGACGCGGATCCCGACGAAGAAGGCGACGGCGACGCAGATCCCGACGACAACGGTGGCGACGCCGGAGATAACGATCGAGTGCAACGTCGGCCGTTCCGATGACAAAGTGACGTACACGTCGCTCGAAGACGCCTGGGCGGAGAACAGCGGGACCTACTTCTGTGAGGCCCAGGTCCCGGACTCGCACCGGCTGACCGGGGCGGAGAAGAAGGCTGTCGTCATCGACCAGCGCATCGGCAACGGCGACAGCATCATCGACTCCCTCGGCGTGCTCCTCTCGTTCTGTGCCGACACCGTGAAATACGAGGTCACCGACGAGGAGACCCGGCCGGCCACGGTCCGGGACTTCGAGCAGTTCGGTGACGAACGGCTGGCCGCGATGTATCAGCTCTGCCCGGCCGCGCCCACCGCGAAGCTGATGCGCGAGGTCATCTACTCCCGCTGACCGCCGATTCAAAGATCAATACATTTGGTACGTGTAAGCAGTCTCCAACGTGAGCACGTTCCCCGTCGCCGACGGCAGCCCGAACCGCGCGTCGACCCGGTGCGCACGCGGGCCGCACCCGCTGGACGCCGGCACCGTGAACGCGGTGTCCTGCAGGGTGAACTGCTTGATCGGCGGGTCGGTCGGGATCGTGGTGGTGGCACCGACCCGAGCGGCATGTGTCCGGATCGGATCGGCCACGGTGCCGATCGTGCAGTGCTCGCCCAGCCCCGGGCCGCGCACCGTGAGCATCAGGTACAGCCCGCCCGGGTCCGGCCCGTTCCCGACCAGGTCGGCGTACCCGGCGTAGCGCACCTGCACCGTCATCCGGCCACCCGGCACCGCCGTCGGGCGCGACTGGAGCCCGCCGAAGATCTGGCCGGTGGTGCCGTCGGGGCGCGGTCCCTCGGCGTGCACCAGGCGCATCGGGATGCCGGTGAGCCGCTGCCGCCCGACGGTGATCGCGCCGGTGGCCAGGTGCACCTCGCAGCGCCAGCCGGTCGGGTCGATGCCGGACGGCAGGAGCGGGCAGTCGCTGTAGTCGTACGAAAGCGGATCGGTCGGATCCGGCGCGGTCTGGGCGGAGGCCGGAGCGGCCAGGGCCACCGTGGCGACGGTGACCACGGCGGCGCTCAGCGTACGAAGGAATCTCATGCGGCCGAGTCTCGCCGCAACCCGCGGCCATCGAATCGGGCCTATCCCCTAGGCCTACCCTGAGAAAAACGCGAGTCGCGTTCAACTTCCTGCAAACTTTGCAACTCCTTGTTATTGCATCGACGTTTCCCTATGGTCACAGGAAAGCGCTTTCCCGCCGACGGCCGCGGCGCGGAGCACCCCGGAGCGCACCCCCTGAAGACGACGGTGAGGCACCGATGAAACGATCTCTCGCTCTACGGTGGACAGCTGGCGCGGCCACCGCGATCACGAGCGCCGCCATCGCGCTGATGCTGCCGATGAGCCCCGCGCAGGCCGCGGACAACCTGAGCCTGAGCGCCGGCGCGGACGGCTCCAGCAAGGCCAGCGGCACCAGCTACGGCAACGTCAAGGACGGCAACACCAGCACCTACTGGGCGCCGACCAGCGCGACCGGCTCCGTCTCGGTCAAGTGGACGAGCGCCACGACGGTGTCCTCGGCCGTGATCAAACAGGCCTCGGGCGGCGGCACGATCAGCGCCTGGCGGGTGCTCAACGCCGACTCGGGATCCGTGCTGACCAGCGGCAGCGGCAGCCCGAGCACGATCAGCTTCACCTCGACCGCGCTGAAGAAGCTCACCTTCGAGATCACCAGCGCGTCCGCGGCGCCGCGGATCGCCGAGTTCGAGACGTACAACGGCGGTGGCACCACCCCGACCACCAGCCCCACCGCGAGCCCGACGACCAGCCCGACCAGCGGCACCGGCACGCCGACCGGCGCGTGGCCGAGCTCGGCCGGTTCGGTGAGCGTCTCCGGCACCATCTCGGTGTCCGGGACGTTCGACGGCGGGATGAAGACGTACTGCTGCATCGGTGACGGCTCGCAGAGCGAGTCGCAGGACCCGATGTTCTCGATCGCCAACGGCGGCACCCTGCAGAACGTCATCATCGGCTCCCCGGCCGGCGACGGCGTGCACTGCGAGGGCACCTGCACGATCAAGAACGTGTGGTGGAACGACATCGGCGAGGACGCCGCGACGTTCAAGGGCACCGGCGGCGGCACCAGCTACGTCATCGGCGGCGGCGCGCGCTCCGGCAGCGACAAGACCTTCCAGCACAACGGCAACGGCACGGTCAGCATCTCCGGCTTCTACCTCAGCGGCTCCGGCAAGCTCTACCGTGGCTGCGGCAACTGCACCAACTCCTACCAGCGCAACGTCAAGATCGACAACGTGCTGCTGAACGACATCGACATGGTCGCCGGGATCAACAGCAACTGGGGTGACGTCGCCACCATCACCCGCGTGACGATCAGCAACAGCTCCAGCGTCGTGGTCTGCGGCAAGTACAAGGGCGTCGCCAAGGGCAGCGAGCCGACCTACCTCGGCGAGGGCTGGAACGACACCAACTGCAAGGTCACCCAGAGCGACATCACGTACAAATAGCCCTTCAGACCTTCGTGCAGGTCTGAGCCACCTGATCGCGCCACTCCCCGAGGTCAACCGCGATCCGCCGCCGGTGGTCACCGTCCGTGGTGACCACCTCGGCGGTCGCCGGCGCGGTCCCGGCCAGCGCGGTGTCCTCGCAGTCGATGCCACCGTAGTTCGTGCTGATCGTCCCCTGACCCGGCGCGATCAGCTTGTCGACCGGCATCCAGTCGTCGGTCCCCATCCCGAACGCCGTGACGCTGATCGCGGCCAGCCGCACCGGCGCCGGACCCGTGTTCACCACGGTGAGATGCAGGACGGCGGCCACCCGGCGGCTGGCCTGGGCGCCGATCTCGTAGCGCATGGGCGGCAACAGGCTGAGATCGGCAAGCACCGCGACCTGGACCGTCGACCGGTTGCGCTGCTGCTGCCACCGGTCGGTGGCGAAACCGCCCAGCCCGGCCGCGACCAGCATCAGCGCCGCGGCCGCGGCGATCCGCCGCCAGCGGCGGGGCTCCCGGCGGGCCGTCTCCGGCACCGGCGGCGGCTGGTCCAGGTCGATCAGCGTCATGCTCTCCCCATCGGGTCGAGGGCGATTCACTATCGTACGGTGGACCGCATGTCCGGACCTGGAGACGTGCCCCCGGAGATCCTCGATCGGCTGCGGCCGATCTGCCGGCAGCTGCCCGAGACGTATGAGGAACCGGCCTGGATCGGCGTCCGCTGGCGGATCCGCGCCCGGACCGTCGCCCACGTCTACACCCCGGACGTGGAGCGTTTCCCGGTCTACGCCGAGCACGCGACCGGCGGCGAGGCGCCGACCGTGATGACGTTCCGGGTGCCGCTCGAGGACCTGCTCGGCCTGACCGCGAGCGGCTTCCCGTTCTTCCGCGCCCCCTGGGGCCACAACGTCGGCGCGGTCGTTCTCGGTCAGCACACCGACTGGACCGAGATCGCCGAACTACTCACCGACAGCTACTGCGAACTGGCCCCGAAATTCCTGGTCACCCGGCTGCTCAACCGACCACCTTGCCCGGGTTGAACAGGTTCAACGGGTCCAGCGTCTGCTTGACCGCGACCTGCATCGCCAGCACCCCGGCCGACAGCTCCTGCCGCATCCCGGCGCGTTTCAGCAGGCCGACGCCGTGCTCGCCGGTCACCGTGCCGCCCATCGCGATCGCCGCGGTCAGGATCTCCTCGAACGCCGCCTGCGCCGCCTGCCGCGCGCTGTCGTCACCGGCCGGCGCCAGGATCAGCGGGTGCAGGTTGCCGTCGCCGGCGTGGGCGATGGTCGCGATCGTGATGCCGTTCCGGTCCGCGATCCTCTCGATCGAGGAGAGCATTTCCGGTACGCGTGAGCGCGGCACACACACGTCCTCGGTCAGCACCGGCCCCAACCGCTCCAGCGCCGGATACGCCAGTCGCCGCGCCGCGAACAGCGCTTCCGCCTCGACCTCGTCGGTGGACTGCTCGGACCAGAGCGCGCCGGCCGTACGGAAGACGTCCGCGACCGCCGTCGCCTCCTCGTCCCCCGCCAACCCGGGGGTGTCGAGCTGGGCCAGCAGCAGCGCGGCCGCGTCGTCCGCCAGGCCCAGGTGTTTCCAGTCCTCGACGGCGCGCAGGCAGGTGCGGTCGAGCAGCTCGAGCGCGGCGGGCAGCAGGCCGGCCCGGGTGATCGCGGCGACCGCCTCCCCCGCCGCGACCACGCTGCCGAACGCGCCGACCACGGTGCGCGGCGCTTCCCGGCGGGCCGGGCGCAGCCGCAGGGTGACCTCGGTGATCACGCCGAACGTGCCCTCCGAGCCGGTGAACAGGCCGGCCAGGTCGTAGCCGCTGACGCCCTTGGTGGTGCGCCGGCCGAGCCGGACCGCGGTGCCGTACTCGCCGGCCGGGCCACCGACCACGGCCTCCAAACCGAGCACGTAGTCGCGGGTCACGCCGTACTTCAGGCAGCACAGCCCACCGGCGTTGGTGGACACGTTGCCGCCGATGGTGGACCAGGGTGCGCTGGCCGGGTCGGGTGGATACCACAGCCCGTGTGCGGCGACCGCGGCCTTCAGGTCGTCGTTGACCACGCCGGGCTGAACGGTCGCGGTCATGTTCTCCGCGTCGATCTCGACGATCCGGTTCATCCGCGACAGGTCGAGGATCATCGCGCCGTCGACTGCGTTCGCGCCGCCGGACAGGCCGGTGCCGGCACCCCGTGGCACGATCGGGATCCGCCGGGCGGCACAGGCCGCGACGACCCGCCGTACCTCAGCGGTGTTCGTCGGACGCACCGCGGCGAGCGCCGTGCCGTAGGGCGCCCACTCCGCGTCGTCGTGGCTGAGCCCGGCCAGCACATCCGGGTCCACGATCAGGTCGAGGCCGGCCGGCAGGTCAAGATCCAGTCGCATGACCTCGACCCTACGCGCGGCAGTGGGCTACCCGGCCGGGGCGACGGCGGCGGTGGCCGGGTCGGTGCCGCCGGCGTCGAGGCGGAACGGCGGGTAGGCGTCGGTCATCAGCGCGGTGTAGGCGGCGACCCGCAGCACCCAGCGGTTCAGCCCGAGGATGAAGTCGTAGAGGCCGGCCGGGTAGGTCCCGGTGACGGCCAGGATGATCGCGGCGATCAGCACCAGCAGGCCGATCAGGCCACCACCGGTCCAGCTGTAGCTGGCGGTGTCGGAGTTCGCGGCGAACCCGGCGCCGCCACCGGCCAGGAATCCCACGATGATCAGGTGCGGCAGCGCCAGCAGCCACCACTTCACCAGGACCAGGCCGCGGGAGAGCCGCTCCGGGTACGGCACGTACAGCCGGGCCGGGTAGTCCACCACGTCGGCCAGGGTGAACGGTGGGTACCGGTCGGTGCCCAGCGCGCTGTACGCGTAGTAGCTCACCCGCCAGCCCCAGCGCAGCACGCCGAGGTTGAAGTCGAAGATCCCCCGCGGGTACCGGCCGGTGAACAGGATCGCGAAGAACGCGACGACGGACAGCAGCAGGAAGGCGATCCACAGGAAGACCAGCACGACGTAGTGCGGGATGGCCAGCAGCCACTTCACCAGCCACAGCCAGCGGGACAGGCCCGGATCCAGCCGCGTGTCGACGCGTACCGGGTAGGCGACGGGTGCGGTCACGACGGCGTGCCTCCGTCCATCGATGGGCGTTTCTTCACGCAGGACATCACGCACCGGGGAGGGCGCACGGGGAATGTCCGAGATTCGACAACCCGTGACCGGTGCGGAGCGTCGCGTGCCCTACCGTGTGCGCATGGATCAACCTCCCGTGGTGCTGATCACCGGCGCGAGCGCGGGCCTGGGCGAGGAGATGGCCCGGCAGTTCGCGGCGCTGGGGTACGACCTCGCGCTCTGCGCCCGCCGCACCGATCGCCTGGAGGCGTTGCGCGAGCGGATCGTCGCGGAGCATCCCGGGCGCCGGGTCAGCGTCCGGGCGCTGGACGTCACCGACGACGCGGCCGTGTTCGCGGTGTTCCAGCAGTTCGCCGACGAGTGGGGCCGGATCGACCGGGTGATCGTCAACGCCGGGCTGGGCAAGGGCGCGCCGCTGGGCACCGGCCGGTTCGACGCGAACCGGGCGACCGCGATGGTCAACTTCGTGGGCGCGCTGGCCCAGACGGAGGCGGCCCTGCAGATCTTCCGCGCCCAGGGCCACGGTCACCTGGTGCTGATCTCGTCGATGTCGGCGCTGCGCGGCATGCGCCGGTCGATGACCACCTATGCGGCGACCAAGGCCGGGGTGGCGGCGATCGCCGAGGGGGTGCGCTCCGAACGCATTCCCGGCGTGGACGTGTCGGTCATCTATCCGGGTTACATCCGCTCGGAGATGAACGAGCACGTCACCCAGAAGACGAGGTTCATCGTGGACACGCCGGTCGGGGTGCGGGCGATGGTCACGGCGATCGAGAAACGCAAGGTCAAAGCGTATGTCCCGGCGTGGCCGTGGCTGCCGATCGGCGCGGCGTTGCGGGTGCTGCCGCTTTCCATCGTACGAAAAATGGTCTGAGAGGAACCGTGACATGGCCCGCCTTCTGCTGATCAGACACGGTCAGGCGTCCTTCGGCGCGGACGACTACGACGCGCTCTCCGATCTCGGCCACGAGCAGGCCCGGGTGCTCGGTCGTGCCCTGGCGGCCCGCGGCGTCAAGCCCGGCCTGGTGGTGCGCGGCACCATGCGCCGCCACGACGAGACCCTGGCCGGGCTGCTGGAGAGCCTCGGCGCGCCGGAGTCGCAGGTCGACGCGGGCTGGAACGAGTTCGACTTCCAGCACGTCGTCGAGATCCACCGCCCGCTCTACCGCGACCGCACCGCCATGATGACCGAGATCAACCGCACCGAGCACCCGGGCCGCGCCTTCCAGGAGGTCTTCGACGCCGCCACGCTGCGCTGGTCCTCCGGCTCCTACGACACCGAGTACGCGGAGTCGTTCACGTCCTTCCGCGACCGGGTGGCCGCCGCGCTGGCCCGCACCCGCGACCAGCTGCGCCAGCACCGCGACGTGGTCGTGGTGAGCTCGGGCGGCCCGATCGCGATGGCCGCCGCCCTGCTGACGCTGGGCCCGGACGCACCGCCGGCCCCGCTGTGGGCGTCCCTGAACCGGGTGTCGGTCAACACCGGCGTCACCAAGGTCATCGCCGGCAGCCGAGGCCTCTCCCTGTCGACTTTCAACGAACACACCCACGTGGAGACGGACGCCCGTCTGCTCACCTACCGCTAGGCCGCCATCCCTCGCGTCCGCCCCGGGGGTGTCTGCCAGGCCCGATGACCGGCCGCCCGCCGCCCCATGGGATGACGGAGTGCATGCGTCTGCCGCCCGCCGGGGGCGGTGAGGTTTCGCAATGCCAGACCGCGTGCGTCTGCCGCCCACCCGCGGGCGCCAAACGCACGCAGAACCCGACCGCGGACCGCCACCGCCCCCGTGCTGGCCCACCGCGGACTTCCGCCGCCCCACCTGCACCGATCGCGGACTCCTAGCGCCCCAAGGACACCCAGCGCGGCACCCTGCAGCCCCTTCGGCGTTGATCACCCACTTCAAGGCGGCGGGCCGGCACGGTGCGGTTCGGCTCCGGTCGACGCGACGATGCTGCTTTCCCCCGTACCAAAAATGGTCTTTTCGAAGAGCGGTTTGGGTAGAAGATGGCTCTCTGGTTCTCCGTGAAGGCGGCCTGAGCGCGTCGAACCCATTCGACGACGCGTATGGGGCCTCGGCGTTGGAGATCAGCCCACATCCTCCGCGATGATTTTCTCGATGTTGCGTTCGGCGAGGGCGGTGATCGTGACGAACGGGTTGACGCCGGTGCTGCCCGGGATCAGTGAACCGTCCATCACATACAGCCCCGGATAGCCGGGCAGCCGCCCGTAGTCGTCGGTGGCCTGACCGAGCACGCAGCCGCCGAGCGGGTGATAGGTGAAGTCGTCGCCCCACACCTTGTTCGTGCCGAACAGGTCGCTGCGGTAGACGGTGGCCTGGGCCTTGTTGATGGTGTCGAAGACACGTTTCGCCGCAGCGATCGCCGGCTGGTTCTGCGCGGTCTGCCAGCTCAGCTCGACCTGCCCGGTCGCGGCGTTGTAGGCGAACCGCGCCCGGTTGGGGTTCTTCGTGATGGCCAGGTAGAGGCTGATCCACAGCTCGGTACCGGCCGGGAACGGCGCGATCTCGGCGAAGACCGGCCCGGCCGGGTCGGCCCAGTTGTCGATCCCCACGGCCGGCATCCCGGACTCCAGGGCGCCGGTGGTGTTCCACAGGTGCTGGGCCCGGGCGACCATCACGTTGCCGTTGTTGCCCCAGCCCTGCCCGACCGCGGCCGGCAGGTTCGGCAGTCTGCCCTGCGCGCGCATCGCGACCAGCAGCTTGCTGGTGCCGACACTGCCGGCCGCGAAGAACACCCGGTCGGCCCGGACGGTCTTGGTGGCGACCGTCGCGCCCACCGTGTCGATCTGGTTCATCGTCACGGCGTAGCCGCCCGCGCTGTGCGGGGCGACGGCGGTGACCACGTGCTGGGCGGTGATCGACAGGCGCCCGGTGGCGGCCGCCGCGGCCAGATAGGTCTTGTCCAGCGACCGTTTGCCGTGGTTGTTGCCGTAGATGACCTCGCTGGCCAGCGCCGACCGGGTCACCGTTCCGGCCTGCTCCTGCTTCATGTAGCCGAAGTCGTACACGTTGTCGAGGAACCTGGTGGCGTAGCCGGACGCGGTGGCCTGGTCGCGGCTGACCCGCGCGTACCGGTAGCAGTCCGCGGTCGTGAACCAGGCGGTGTCGATGGCGTTGACGCCGAGCGCGGCCGTGGCGCGCGGGAAGTACGTGGCGTACATCGCGGCGGCGTCGACCGTCGGCAGGATCTCGGTGAAGTAGTCCCGCCGGGGCACCACGGCCATGCCGCCGTTGACCAGCGAGCCGCCGCCGACGCCCCGGCCCTGGTAGACCCGGATACCGGCGAACTTCTCCGAGTCGAGCACCCCGGTGTACTTCGAGATCGACTTGTTGGCGCTGACACCGAGGAAGTAGCCGACCGGCTGGTCGGTGGTGGTGCGCAGCCAGTACGAGCGCTGGTCCGGGTTCAGCACGTCGCAGAAGATCTTGCCGTCCGTGCCGGGACTGGTCCATGCCATGCCCATCTCGACCATGGCGGTGCTGACACCGGCCTGGGTCAGCCGTAACGCGGTGACCGCTCCGCCGTAGCCGCTGCCGATGACCAGCGCGGCAACGTGATCGCCGGCGGCGAGAACGGCGGACGCCTTGGCGAGCAGGGTCGCGGCCGGGACGCCGAGGGCGGCGGCGCGCAAGAGGGTACGACGGCTGGTCACGTCAGGTCTCCCGCCATCTCGCCGGCCGCGATGTAGCCGAACGTCATCGCGGGCCCGATCGTGGAGCCGGCGCCCGCGTAGCTGTGCCCCATCACCGCGGCACTGGAGTTGCCGGCCGCGTACAGCCCGGGGATGACCGAGCCGTCCGCGCGCACCACCCGGGCGCGCGGGTCGGTGCGCAGGCCGCCCTTGGTGCCCAGGTCACCGGGCACGAGCTTGCAGGCGTAGAACGGCGGCAGCAGCAGCGGCGCGAGGCAGGAGTTCGGGACGACGGCCGGGTCGGTGTAGTAGTGGTCGTAGGCGCTGTCGCCGCGGTGGAAGTCGGTGTCGCGGCCGGTCCAGGCGAACCCGTTGAACCGGGCGACGGTCGCCGCCAGCGCCGCCGCCGGCACGCCGATCCTGGTGGCCAGCCCGCCGAGGGTCAGGTCCTTGACCACCGCCCCGGAGGAGTACCACGCGTCGGGGAACGGCAGCGCCGGCGCGACGTCACGGAACAGATACCGGTTGCGGTAGTTCTGGTCGAAGATCAGCCACGACGGGATGTCCGGGACCACGCCGTTCTTGTCGTACATGACGTGCACGACGTCGCTGTACGGCGCGGCCTCGTTGACGAACCGTTTCCCGGCACTGTTGACGATCAGGCTGCCCGGCAGCGTCCGCTCGGCCAGGCAGAAATACGGCTCGCCGGGCAGCGGGATGGCCGGGCCCCACCACGAGTCGTCGAGGAAGTCGGTGGCCGCGCCCGCGCCCAGCCCGGCCCGGATGCCGTCGCCGGTGTTCTCCCTGGCACCCACCGTCCAGTCGACACCGATCGGCTGCCGCTGGTAGGTCAGGCGCATCGCGAGGTTGCGCTCGAAGCCGCCGGCCGCCACCAGCACGCCTCGGGTGGCGGTGATGACGGTCTCGACGCCGGCACGGGTGACCACGACCCCGGTGACCCGGCCGGTCGCGTCCTGCTGCAGACCGGTCAGCGGCGTGTTCAGCCAGACCGGCACGCCCGCGGCGGCCAGCCCGGCGCGCAGGGCGCCGGCGAGCGCCTGCCCCATGGTCAACGGCGTCTTCCCGGCGAGCACGGCCGCGGTGTAGCGGGCGACGCACTCGGCCGCGACGGCCGTACCCCGGGCATTGACCAGCGACAGGTTGAGCCATTTGTAGTCGGCGCTGAACACGCTCAGGCCGTCGGGGGTCGGCAGGTAGGCCGGGTTGAGGTTGGCCAGCTCCGCGCCGAGCAGTTTGCCGTCGAACAGGTCCGGCTCGATCGAGCGGCCCCGCGCGATGCCGCCGGGCAGCTCGGGGTAGTAGTCGCTGTAGCCGTCCATGTAGCGGAACCGCAGCGGGCTCTTCGCCATCACGAACGAGATCATCGGCGGCCCGTTGTCGAGGAACGCCCGCTGTTTGGCGGTCGGCACGTCACCGCCCACGACCGCGGAGAGGTAGCTGGCCGCTCTGGCCGGGGTGTCCGGCACGCCGGCCGCGAGAATGACCTGGTTGTTGGGGATCCAGATGCCGGCGCCGGACCGGGCCGCCGAACCGCCGAAGGTCGGCGCCTTCTCCACGACCACGACGCGGAGACCGAGGGCGGCGACGCGCAAGGCCGCTGTCATCCCGGCCGCTCCGCAGCCGACAACCACGACATCGTACGCAACAGCAGCGGCCCTGGCCGGAGTGCCGAGCGCGGCCGGACCGGCGACCAGGCCGGTCCCGAGGGTGGCGGCGCCGGCCAGAACCTGGCGCCGACTGAGGGTGGCAGACATGAGAGCTCCTCGAATGTTGGAGCTATAACGCGTTCTACTATCAGGCCACCCGAGCCTTGATGTCAAAGGGATGCGTCTATGAGAACACGTTTCAGTTCTCCGACCTCCGCGACCCGTTGCGCCCGGGTGACCGCCAGCGGGGAGACCAGCAGCGTGGTCACTCCCGCGGCGGCCAGCTCGGCCACCCGCTCCCCCAGCTCGTCCGGTCGCCCGACCAGAGCGGTCGCGTGCACGAGCTTGTCGGGCACGGCCGCGGCCGCCTCGGCTCGTCGTCCGCTCAGGAACAGGTCCTGGATCGTCGCGGCCTGTTCCGCGTAGCCGTACCGGCGGACCAGGTCGTTGGAGAAGTTCCGGCCGCGGGCGCCCATCCCGCCGATGTAGAGCGCGAGCTGCGCGCGATGCCGGGCCAGCAGGGTTTCCGTCGGGTCAGCCACCGCGAACGGCAGCGGGACCATGATGTCGAGCGGGCCGAGCGCCGGGTCACGGCGCGCCCGGCCCTCGGCCAGCGCCGGGCCGAACACCTCCGGCGCCGCCAGCGGGTCGAGGAAGAGCGCCTGCCAGCCGTCGGCGATCTCGGCGGCGAGGGCGACGTTGCGCGGCCCCATCGCGGCCAGCAGGATCGGGATGCGGTCGCGGACCGGCCGGTTGATCAGCTTGAGCGGCTTGCCGGCCAGCGGCAGACGGTAGTGCTCGCCCTCGTGCACCAGGGTCTCCCGGCGCCACACCTTCCGGCAGATCTGCACCACCTCGCGGGTCCGGGCCAGCGGCGCGTCGTAGGTGACCCCGTGGAAACCCTCGATGACCTGCGGGCCGGAGGCGCCCAGGCCGAGCGAGAACCGCCCGCCGGACACGTAGTCGAGCCCGGCCGCGGTCATCGCGGTCAGCGTCGGCGTGCGGGTGTAGAGCTGCATGACCCCGGAGGCGAGCTGCATCCGGGTGGTGCGGGCCGCGAGATAGCCGAGCTGGCTGACCGCGTCGAAGCTGTACGCCTCCGGCACCACCACGAGATCGGCGCCGGCCGCCTCGAACTCGGCGACCTCCTCGGCCGACTGCGCGAAACCCTGCCCGCTGTAGCCCAGCTGGATGCCCAGCCGCACGTCAGGCGTCCGCGTCGTGGACGATCACCTGGCGGATCACGTCGCCGCGCCCGAGTGCGGCGAGCGCGTCGTCGACCTGCTCGAGGCGGATCCGCTGCGTGATCATCCCCTCGAGGTCGAGCCGGCCCGCTCGCCACAGCGCGATCAGCCTGGGGAAGTCGCGTCGGGGGCTTGCCGACCCGTACAAGGAAGGGATGATCTTCTTTCCCTCGAAGAGCAATTCGAACGGGTTGAACTCGACGCGGTGCTCGGCACGGCCGGCGCCGACCACGACGACCGTGCCACCCCGGCGGGCCGCACCCCACGCCGCGCGCAAGGTCTGCGGAAGGGCGACCACATCGAACGCGTGGTCGAAGCCCTCGCCCCCGGTGATCTCGGTGACCAGGTCGCTGAGCCGGTCGGGGGTGACCGCGTGGGTGGCGCCGAAGCGGCGGGCCACGTCGAGCTTGGCCGGCACGGTGTCGACGGCCGCGATGAGCGTGGCGCCGGAGAGCCGGGCGCCCTGGACCGCGGCGATGCCGACCCCGCCGCAGCCGATGATCACGACGGTGTCACCCGGCCGGACCTGCGCGGTGTTGACGACCGCGCCCACCCCGGTCATCACGCCGCAGCCGACCAGCGCGGCCACCTCGTAGGGCACGTCGGCCTCGATCGGCACGGCGCCGATCCGCGGCACCACCATCTCCTCGGCGAACGCGCCGCAGCCGGCCATCCCGAAGATCGGCAGGTCGCCCACCAGGAAACGGGGCATCGCATAACCGGTCATCACGTGGGTCATGCACAGGAACGGCTCGTCGCGCCGGCACTCGGCGCAGCTGCCGCAGGCGGGCAGCCAGTTCACGATCACCCGGTCGCCGGGCGCCAGGTCGTCGACACCGGGACCGGTCTCGAGCACGTCGCCGGCCGCCTCGTGGCCGAGCACGGCCGGGACCGGCTGGGGCAGGCCGCCGTCGCGGGCGGACTGGTCGGAGTGGCAGACGCCGGCCGCGCGCACCCGGATACGGATCTCACCCGGGCCCGGCCCGAGCACTGCCACATCGTCGCGGATCTCGAACTTCTCGCCCAGATCGTGCAAGATCGCAGCCCGCACCTCGCCACCTCCCGCCAAAAGTAGAACGCGTTCTAGGATAGTGGGCGACCCGTGCCCGAGCAAGCGATTGGCCGGGTAGGCCATAATCGACCAGGTGACGACCACGAAGAAGGCTGCGCCGCCCTCGGAGCGCCGCGCCCATCTGATCCGGCTGGCCGCCGACCTGTTCGCCGAGAAGGGTTTCCGGGCCACCACGGTCCGCGAGATCGCGGACGCCGCCGGCATCCTGTCCGGCAGCCTCTACCACCACTTCGACTCCAAGGAGTCGATCGGCGACGAGATCCTGCGCGGATTCCTCGACGACGTGCTCGACGGCTACCGCCAGGCGGTCGCGGATGTCGACGACCCGCGCGTCGCGATCGAACGCATGGTGCGCTCCAGCACGGCGGCACTCAGCCGGCACCGGGCCGCCCTGACCATGCTGCAGAACGACTGGGCCTACTTCAGCGCCCAGGAGCGGTTCGCCTACCTGCGCACCGCGATGAAGGAGATCGAGCAGACCTGGATCGACCAGCTGGAACGCGGCAAGCAGGACGGCCAGTTCCGCGCCGACCTGGACGCCCGGCTGATCTACCGGCTGCTGCGCGACATCCTCTGGATCCCCACCTCCTGGAAGCAGGCCCAGGGCAAGTCCTGGACCACCGACGAGGTCGTCGACGGTCTGCTCCGGCTGCTGTTCGACGGCGTCGTCGCGCGCTGACGGTGTTACTCTCCCAAGCAAGCGCTTGGGAGGTCAGCATGGGCCGGCTGGACGGCAAGGTCGCTCTCATCACCGGTGGCGCGCGGGGCATGGGCAAGTCCCATGCCCGGCACTTCGCCGCCGAGGGCGCCCGGGTGGTCATCGGGGACGTGCTCGACGAGCGCGGGCGGGCGGTCGCCGACGAGCTCGGGTGCGTCTACCTGCATCACGACGTGACGAGCGAGACCGACTGGGTCGCCGCGGTGGCCGCCACGCTCGAGGCGTACGGAAAACTGGATGTCCTGGTCAACAACGCCGGCATCCTGCGGCACGCGCCGATCGCCGAGATGAACCCGGCCGAGTTCCGCCGGGTGCTCGACGTGAACCTGACCGGTTGCTGGCTGGGCGTGCACTTCGCCGCACCGCCGATGATCGCGGCCGGCAGCGGCTCGATCGTGAACGTGTCCTCGATCGAGGGTTTCGCCGGCGCGGCCGGACTCTCCGCCTACAGCGCCAGCAAGTTCGGCATCCGCGGGGTCACCCGGTCGGCCGCGCAGGAGCTGGGGCCGTCCGGCATCCGGGTCAACTCGGTGCACCCCGGCGGCGTGATGACCTCGATGGCGATCGCGGCGGCCGAGCACCTGACCGACGTCGACCCGGCCGCGTTCCTCAAGGCCCTGCCGATCGCCCGGTTCGCCGAGCCGATCGAGATCTCCCGCCTGGTGGCGTTCCTGGCCTCGGACGAGTCGTCATACACCACCGGCGCCGAGTTCCTGGCCGACGGCGGGCTGCTGGCCGGGCCGGGGTATTGAGATGGGCTCCCTGTCCTTGCACGGCAAGATCGCGGTGGTCACCGGGGCGGGTCAGGGCCTCGGTGCCGCGGAGGCGGTGGCGCTGGCCGCGGCGGGCGCCCGGGTGGTGCTCAACGACCTGCCCGGGCCGGGGCTCGACGAGGTGGCCGCGCGGATCCCGGAGGCCGTGGTCTGCCCCGGAGACATCGCCGAGTGGTCGACCGGGCAGGCGCTGCTGCGCGCGTGGGACGGCATCGACATCCTGGTCAACAACGCCGGGGTGCTGCGCGATCGGATGATCTTCTCGATGTCCGAGCAGGAGTGGGACACGGTGATCCGGGTGCATCTGCGCGGGCACTTCGTGACCACGCGGCTGGCGACGGCGTACTGGCGCGCCCGGAGCAAGGCGATCGGCGGCCCGGTCTACGCGCGGATCGTCAACACCGCTTCCGAGGCGTACCTGCTCGGCTCCGCCGGACAGGCCAACTACGCCGCGGCCAAAGGTGGGATCGTTGCGCTGACGCTCGCGACCGCGCGAGGTTGCGGACGATTCGGCGTACGCGCCAACGCCATCTGCCCGCGCGCCCGCACGGCGATGACCAGCTCGTTGATGGGCGCGGCACCGGATGGTCCCGATCCCCTGGCCCCGGGCCGGGTGGCGCCACTGGTCACCTATCTGGCCGGACCGGCCGGAGAGCGGATCACCGGCGAGGTCTTCGTGGCGCACGGCGACGTGGTGGCGGTGCTGGGCCCACCGACGGTGCGGGCGGCCTTCCACGCTGCGGGTGAGCAGTGGACGCTCGAGGAGCTGGACGAGACGCTGAGCAAGGTGTTCACGGCGGATCCGCCGCAGCCCGGTTATCTGTGCGAGCAGACACTGCCACTGGCGGACGCGACGTTCGGGGAGCGCCCGTGAAGCAGCGCGACATCGTGTCGATGCCGGCGCCCGACGTCGCGCGGCTGCTGGCCGATGGTCGCAAGCTGCAGCTCGCCACCATCAACGCCGACGGCACCCCGCACCTGGTCAGCATGTTCTACGCGATGAAGGACGAGCGGATCGCATTCTGGACCTATCGCGCCTCCCAGAAGGCCCGCAACCTGACCCGCGACCCCCGGCTGACCTGCCTGATCGAGGACGGCGACGACTACTTCGAGCTGCGCGGCGTCCAGGTGACCGGCACGGTGACCGTGGTCGACGACCTGGCCGCGGTGACCGGGATCGGCCGGTTGATCGCCGCCCGCATGCCCAGCCCGGTGGTGGGCGACCTGCCACCGGATGAGGTCGCTGCCGCGCTGGAGGCTTACGTCACCCACGCGGCGACGAAGCGGGTGGCCTACCTCGTCCACCCGAGCCGAGTGATCAGCTGGGACCACCGCCGCCTCACCGGCTGAGGGGCTCTTGCCGACCCACAGTTCACACCCCGTTGACCGGCTGGGCTGGTCGATGAATCACCAGCCGTGACTGACGGCCCGCGAAGGCGCTCGTCAAATCCCTGACTTCACGATCTTTCCGAACAAAGAACCCCGTCCCGTCAACGTGCACCACCAGCACGTCGTGCCGATCGATGAGACCAGAGATTCCCCGAGTCTGGATCGCGTCGCGCCAAGCCTCGACGTTCCTCCCGAACCAAGACGGAAGCTCACACGGCCCGCCACCGCATCCCAGAAGTCGTCGATCGTCTCCAGCCGTGTGCCCCGCAAATCGACGACGAGTTCCTTGGTCACCTCAGCGCCTCACTCCGAGATCCGCGTCTACGGGCTCCTGCCTCATCATTACGCTGTGAAAATTACCAAGCCCGCCTTGTTGATGCTGGTGATGGCGGCGGGGGTGCCGGGTGGGTGCGCGCGGGAGGCCGCGGTCTCCTCTCCGCCTCCGGGACGGGCGGTGGGCAGTGTTGCTCCCGGCTGTGATCCCGCCCAGGTCGGCGTCGTGTGGTCTGGCATAACGCACGAAACGGTTCTAGAGCATGTCTCGCTTTTCACCACCGATGCCGTTGGCCGGGGAACTGAGATCGTCGACGCGCCGGTGACGGCGGCCGTCACCGGGGTCGCCGTGCCGGAGGGGTGGGTTCGGCTGCTCGCCACCGACCTGGGTGCCGAGATCGGCGGGGAGGTGCACACGATTCGGGCTTCCCGGTCGTACGAAATGGGATTGGGAAGTTGGGGTGAAGTTGATCCGGGGATCTCGGAGAGCATTGCGTATGCGGGGGTTCGGCGGGTTTCGGCGGGCTTTACCGTGGCGTGCGCGCCTGCGGTGAGCGGCACGCTGACGGCGTGGACGGAGACGAAGGCGGGTGGTCTGATGTGTGGGGACGTGGCGCCGCCTGACGATCCTTTTACGCAAGCGGCCCGGCAGTACTGCCCGCGCACCCCTGACGTGTCGCCGAGCGCAGCCCCGGAGCGTTGACCGGTACCACGTCACCGGCATCGTCGACCGGCCGGGACCGTTCCCGGTGCGTTGCGGATGTTGGCTCGGCGGGCAGCTCTTCGATCGCCTGCTTCCCGACGAGCCACTCGGCACCGCCTGCGGCGTCCGAAGCCGTGGCCCGCTTGAAGCACCAGGTGGACACTCCGTGGTCTACATCATCTCGTCGCCGGTGGGGATCAGGATCGTTTTGACTTCGGTGTAGGCCTCGATCGCGGTGCGGCCGCCCTCGCGGCCCAGGCCGGACTGGCCGAAGCCGCCGAAGGCCACGTGCGGCTCCAGCTGGTAGCCGTTGATGCCGACCGTGCCGGCCCGGACCGCGCGGGCCATCCGGATCGCGCGCTTCACGTCGGCGGTGTAGACCGTGGCGGCCAGACCGTAGGTCGTGTCGTTGGCCAGGCGGATCGCCTCCTGCTCGTCGGTGAACGGGACGACCGCGAGGACCGGGCCGAAGATCTCCTCCTGGGCGATGGTGGCGTTGTTGGCGACGTCGGCGAAGACGACCGGGTCGACGAAGTTGCCGGCCGACAGCTCGCCGTCGGGGCGGCCGCCGCCGCAGACCAGCCGGGCGCCCTCGGCCTGGCCGCGTTCGATGTAGCCGAGCACCCGGGACAGCTGCCGGTCGTTGATCAGCGGCGCGGCGGTGACCTGCGGGTCGAACGGGTCGCCGTAGGTGACCAGGCCGGTCATGCCCTCGGCGATGGCGAGGAACTCGTCGTACACGTCGCGGTGGACCAGGGCGCGGGAGTGGGCCACACACGCCTGGCCGGAGAGGCCGAGCGTCACCGTGCCCATGGTGAGGGTGGCGGCCGCATAGACCTCGGCGTCGGGGAAGACGATCGACGGGCTCTTGCCGCCGAGCTCGAGGCTGACCCGCTTCATCCCCTCGGCCGCCGCGGCGAGCACCCGCTTGCCGATCGCGCGACTGCCGGTGAAGGTGATCTTGTCGATCAGCGGGTGGGTGATCAACGCCTGCCCGGTCGGGTCGCCCGGGCCGGTCACCACGTTGAGCACGCCCGGCGGGAGGCCGGCCTCCTCGAGCAGTGTGGCCAGGCGCAGCGCCGCGAACGTCGCGAACTCCGACGGTTTGAGCACCACGGTGCAGCCGGCCGCCAGGGCCGGTGCGACCTTCTGCGCGGCGAGCAGCAGCGGGCCGTTCCACGGGACGACCGCGGCGACCACGCCGACCGGTTCGCGCAGGGTCATCACCAGGTGGTCGCCGCCCTGATAACCGGGGAGCGTCTCGCCGGCGAGTTTGTCGACCCAGCCGGCGTGGTGGTCGAAGACGTCGGCGACGCACTCGATCGACATCGCGTACTCGTCGCCGAAGGTCAGCGGGACGCCGTTGTCGAGCGCCTGCAGGGTGCGCAGCTCGTCGGTGTGGGTGCGGATCAGCTCGGCGACGCGGCGCAGCACGGTGATCCGCGTCTTGGCCCGGGCGCCCGGCCACGGCCCCTCGTCGAACGCCCGGCGGGCGGCGCGCACCGCCGCGTCCACATCGGCCGGCGAGGCGACCGCGAAGTCACCGACCTGCTCGCCGGTGGCGGGGTGGGTGTGCGTCCAGGTGCGGCCGTCAGCCGCGGCGCGCCAGGCGCCGTCGATCAGCAGCTCACCGGCGGTCAGCCCGACCGCGTCCCGCCTCGTCTTGATCGAGAGAACCATCCGGCACCTCACTAGAACAGGTTCTATTTCTGCGCAGGGTACGCCGCATCGCGCAGGTCCGCCAGGTAGCCCGGCCACTCGCCGCCGCCGTGGACGGCCACCGCGGCGCCGGTCACGTATGAGGCCAGCGGGGATGCCAGCAGCAGGCAGACGCCGGCGACCTCCTCGCGGGTCGCCGCGCGGCCCATCGGCACCGTGCGGGCCACCGCCTCCGGGTCGAGGAAGCCGGCGACCGGGCCCGGCACCACGCTGTTGACCCGCACCGCCGGCGCCCACTCGACGGCCAGGCTGGTCGCGAGGTGGTGCAGGCCGGCCTTGGCCGCTCCGTAGGCGGCGGTGCCGGGTGACGGGCGGGTGCCGCTGACGCTGCCGACCATGAGGATCACTCCCCCACCCGGCTGGGTCCGCATGACCGCGTTGGCCGCCTGCGCGACGTGCAGCGGGGCGATCAGGTTGAGCTCGATGATTTTCGCGTGCAGCCGGGGTGAGGCGCTCGCGGCCGGGACCGGTGGCGCACCGCCCGCGTTGTTCACCAGCACGTCGACCCGCCCGAGCCGGTCCTTCGCCGCCGCCACCAGCGCGGCGGCCTGCACCGGATCACGCACGTCGGCCCTGAAGAAATCAACCGGATCGAACCGGCCGCTGCCACCCCCGGGCGAGGCCGGCGAGGACGCGGGCGGGTTGCGGCCGCAGACCACCACCTGCGCCCCGGCCGCCCGGAAGGCCGACGCGATCGCGGCCCCGATCCCCCGAGTCCCGCCGGTGACCACCACCCCGCGCCCGCTGAAGTCGAGGGGGTCCATAACCGCGATGCTAGCCCACCAAGCAAGCGCTAGGTTAGCCTGCGAGGATGGGCGTACACCTGGAACCCGGCGCGATCGCCGAGGTGGTGATCGACTTCCCGCCGGTCAACGCGGTGCCGGTGGCCGGCTGGTTGTCGGTCGCCGACCAGCTCACCGCGGCCGGCGCCGACCCGGCGACCCGGGTCGTGGTGCTGCGCGCCGAGGGGCGCGGCTTCTGCGCCGGGGTCGACATCAAGGAGATGCAGCGCTCCGAGGGCCATCAGGTGCTGCTCGCCGCAAACCGGGGGTGCGCCGCCGCGTTCGCCGCCGTCTACGACTGCCCGGTGCCGGTGATCGCCGCCGTGCAGGGCTTCTGCCTCGGCGGCGGCATCGGCCTGGTGGGCAACGCCGACCTGATCGTGGCCGCCGACGACGCCACGTTCGGCCTGCCCGAGGTCGACCGGGGTGCGCTCGGCGCCGCCACCCACCTGGCCCGGCTGGTGCCGCCGCAGCTGATGCGCGCGATGGTCTACACCTGCCGCACGGTCACCGCCGCCGACTTGCACCGCTTCGGCACCGTGCACGAGGTGGTGCCGGCCGCCGGGCTGCGGGTTGCGGCGCGGGCGGTGGCCGGCGCGATCGCGGCCAAGGACCCGGTGGTGATCCGCCGGGCCAAGGAGGCGCTCAACGGCATCGACCCGGTCGACGTGAAGCGGTCGTACCGGTTCGAGCAGGGTTTCACGTTCGAGCTCAACCTCAACGGCGCTGGCGACCGTGCCAGGCAGAAGTTCGTGGAGGGCAGATGACGGTTCTGACCGTCGACGACGTGGTCGGCGAGCTGCGGGACGGGATGACGGTCGGCGTCGGCGGCTGGGGGTCGCGTCGCAAGCCGATGGCGCTGGTCCGCGCGGTCTGCCGGGCCGGGCTGCGTGACCTGACCGTGGTCTCCTACGGCGGGCCGGACGTGGGGCTGCTGATCGCGGCCGGCTGCGTGCGACGGGTGGTCACCGGGTTCGTGTCGCTCGACAGCATCCCGCTCGAGCCGCACTTCCGGCAGGCCCGCCAGCACGGCACCGTCGAGCTGACCGAATATGACGAGGGGATGCTCTACTGGGGACTCCTAGCGGCCGCCAACCGGCTGCCGTTCCTGCCGATCAGGGCCGGTCTCGGTTCCGACATCATGAGGATCAACCCCACCCTGCGCACGGTGCCATCGCCGTACCCCGATGGCAGCAACCTGGTGGCGATGCCCGCCGTGACCCTCGACGCGGCGCTGGTCCACCTGAATCGCGCCGATCGGCGCGGCAACGCGCGCTACCTCGGCCCGGATCCCTACTTCGACGATCTGTTCTGCCTGGCCGCCCGCCGCCGCTTCGTCTCCTGCGAGCGGCTGGTCAGCACCGCCGACCTGATCGAAAGCGGACCGCCGCAGGGTCTGCTGCTCAACCGGATGATGGTCGACGGCGTGGTGGAGACCCCGCACGGGGCGCATTTCACCAGCTGCGTGCCCGATTACGATCGCGACGAGGCGTTCCAGCGGGAGTACGCGACGGCCGCCGCTTCACCCGACACGTGGGGGCGCTTCCGGGCCGCCTACCTGGACGGCGACGAGGAGCACTATCAGAAAGCGGTGGCCGCGCGATGAGCCGCGCGGATGTCTGCGTGGCCGCGTGCGCTGACGCGTGGCGCGGTGACGGCGCGGTGCTCGCCTCCACGACCGGGCTGATCCCCCGGCTCGGCGCCCGGCTGGCCCAGCTCACGTTCGAGCCGTCGTTGCTGCTCACCGACGGGGAGGCCACGCTTACGCACGCCGACGAACCGGAGGGCTGGCTGCCCTATCGCGCGGTCTTCGGCGTGGTCGCGGCCGGCACCCGGCACGTGATGATGGGCGCGAGCCAGATCGACCGGTTCGGCAACCAGAACATCTCCTGCGTCGGCGACTGGCACCGCCCGACCCGGCAGCTGCTCGGCGTCCGCGGCGCGCCCGGCAACACGGTCAACCACACCACCAGCTACTGGATACCCCGGCACGAACCCCGGGTCTTCGTCGAGCACGTCGATCTGGTGTCCGGAATAGGTCATGACCGGGGCGCGGTCGAGATCCGCGTGGTGGTGACGAACCTGGCCGTGCTCGACTTCACCACCCCGGACCGGTCGATGCGGCTGCGCTCGGTGCATCCGGGGGTGTCGGTGGCCGACGTGGAGGCCGCCACCGGTTTCCCGCTGACGGTGCCGGTCTCGGTGCCGGTCTCGCGCTCGCTCACCGGCCCGGAGCTGGCGCTTCTCCGCGAGCGGCTCGACCCGGACGGCCTGCGGGAGTTCCGGTGAGGACCCGGCTCACCGAGCTGCTCGGCTGCCGGCACCCGATCGTGCAGACCGGTATGGGTTATGTCGCGGGCGCCGGCCTGGTCGCGGCCACCTCGGCGGCCGGCGGTTTCGGCATCGTCGCCTCCGCGACGATGACCCTGGATCAGCTGCGCGTCACCCTCGAGAAGATCCGCGCCCGCACCGACGCGCCCTTCGGCGTCAACATCCGCGCCGACGCCCCCGACGCGACCGAAAAAATCACCTATTTGGTACGGGAGAAAGTCCGCCTGGTCTCGTTCGCCCTGGCGCCGAGCCCCGATCTGATCCGCCGCTGCGCGGACGGTGGCGTGCTGACCATGCCCTCGGTGGGCGCCCGCCGGCACGCCGAGAAAGTCGCCGGGTGGGGTGCCGACGCCGTGCTGGTGCAGGGTGGTGAGGGTGGCGGGCACACCGGCCCGGTCCCGACGACCCTGCTGTTGCCGCAGGTGGTGGACGCGGTCGACATCCCGGTCGTGGCGGCCGGCGGCTTCTTCGACGGGCGGGGGCTGGTGGCGGCGCTGGCGTACGGCGCGTCCGGGATCGCGATGGGCACCCGGTTCCTGCTCACGTCGGACAGCCCGGTCGCCCCGGACGTGAAGCGCCGGTACCTGGCCGCCGGGGTGACCGGCACGGTCGTCACCACGCGGGTGGACGGGGTGCCGCATCGGGTGCTGCGGACGCCGTTCGTGGACTCGCTGGAGCGGGCCGGGCGGGTCGCGGTGCTGTCGCGGGCGCTGCGTAATGCCGCGGCGTTCCGGCGCGAGTCGGGGCTGTCGTGGCCCGAGCTGCTGCGCACCGGGCGCGCCGCCCGCCACGGTCGCAACCTCTCCTGGGCGCAGACGCTGATGGCGGCGAACACCCCGGCGCTGCTGCGCGCGTCGATGGTGCAGGGCGACCTGTCGGCCGGGGTGATGTCCGCCGGTCAGGTGGCCGGGCTGATCGACGACCTGCCGTCCTGCGCCGAGCTGATCGACCGCATCATGGTCGAGGCGGACGCCAGGGTGGCCGCGCTGGCTGCCGTTCGATGATCGGCCGCGGCCCTGCCGCGGCTTTTCAAATGCGGCCCTGCCGCGGCTCTTCAGAGTGGCTCTACCGCGGCTCTTCACAGCGGCCGCTACCGGCTCTCGACGTCGGCTCGTTGGCAACGCGTTCCGTCAGGCTCGTTCGATGATGGTGACGTTGGCTTGGCCGCCGCCCTCGCACATGGTGAGCAGGCCGTAGCGGCCCTCGCAACGCTCCAGCTCGTGCAACAGGCCGGTCAGCAGGCGCGCGCCGGTGGCGCCGAGCGGGTGTCCGAGAGCGATCGCGCCGCCGTTCACGTTGACCCGGGACGGATCCGCGCCGGTCTCGCGCAGCCAGGCGATCACCACGCTGGCGAACGCCTCGTTGACCTCGAACCGGTCGATGTCGCCGACCCGCAGGCCGGCCCGGGCCAGCGCATAGGCGGTCGCCTCGATCGGCGCGGTCAGCATCAGCACCGGGTCACCGCCGCGAGCGGACAGGTGCCGGATGACGGCTCTCGGCCGCAGGCCGTGCTCGCGCAGCGCCCGCCCGGACGCGACGAGCAGCACGGCGGCCCCGTCGGCGAGCTGGCTGGAGGTGGCGGCCGTGGTGACGCCGCCGGGTCGCAGCGGGGACAGCCCGGCCATCCGAGCGGCGGTGGTGTCCCGGCGCGGACCCTCATCGGTTGACCAGGCCGTCGGCAGTCCGGACCGCGCCGTCTCGGCCTCGGCCTGGCTCTTGGACTGGCTCTCGGACTGGGTCGCGGTGTTGAGCGTCAGCGGCGCTGTCTCGGCGCGGAAACGGCCCTCGTCGATGGCCTGGACCGCGCGCCGGTGGCTGGTCAAGGCCCACTCCTCCAGTTCGGCTCGGGTCAGCGACCACTTTGCCGCGATGTCGTCGGCACTGCGGAACTGGTCGACCTCCTGATCGCCGTAACGGGCCGCCCAACCGTGTGATCCCCGGTAGGGCCCCGCCGGCGCCATCGCGCTGCCGATCGGCACCTGGCTCATGCTCTGCACCCCGCCGGCCACGACCAGATCCGCGGTGCCGCTCATCACCGCCTGCGCCGCGAAGTGCACGGCCTGCTGGCCCGACCCGCACTGCCGGTCGACGGTCACCCCCGGCACGTGCTCGGGCAGGCCGGCCGCGAGCCAGCTGGTTCGCGCGATGTCGCCGGACTGCGGCCCGAGCGTGTCGACGCAGCCCAGCACCACGTCGTCGACCGCGGCCGGGTCGACACCGGCGCGGCCGAGCAGCGCCGTGATGACGTGCGCGGCCAGGTCGGCCGGGTGCACACCGGACAGGGCACCGCCGCGTTTGCCCACGGGCGAACGGACCGCCGCCACCAGGTAGGCCGGTTCCATGGTTGACGCCCCTCCGCCGGATGGACTCTACTAGAACTTGTTCTAATCTATGACACCGGGCGGCCGCCATGCACGTGGGATACACGCCGGAGCAGGAGAAGCTGCGCCAGGAACTGCGGGCCTATTTCGCCGCCCTGATGACCCCGGACCTGCGCGCCGCGCTCACCGACGACGACGGCGAGTACGGCGACGGCGAGGCCTACCGCGCGGTGGTGCGCCGGCTGGGCCACGACGGCTGGCTGGCCCTGGGCTGGCCGGTCGAGCACGGCGGCCGCGGGCGGTCCCGCCTGGACCAGCTGATCTTCGCCGACGAGGCGGCCATGGCCGGCGTACCGGTGCCGTTCCTGACCATCGACACGGTCGGCCCGACGATCGCCCGGCACGGCTCCGGCCAGCAGCGCGCCGAGCTGCTGCCGCGGATCGCGGCCGGCGAGGTGCACTTCTCGATCGGCTATTCGGAACCCGAGGCCGGCACCGACCTGGCCGCGCTGCGCACCCGCGCGGTCCGCGACGGCGACCACTACGTGATCAACGGGCAGAAGATGTGGACCAGCCTGATCCGGTACGCGGACTACGTCTGGCTGGCCTGCCGCACCGACCCGTCCGCGGAGCGGCATCGCGGCCTGTCGATCCTGGTGGTGCCGACCGACGCGCCCGGTTTCTCCTGGACACCGGTGCGCACCGTGGCCGGTCCGACCACCAGCGCCACCTACTACGCGGATGTCCGGGTGCCGGTCTCGGCCCGGGTCGGCGCCGAGAACGAGGGCTGGCGCCTGATCACCGACCAGCTCAACCACGAGCGGGTCGCGCTGACCTTGGCGGCGCCGCTGCGCCGAGCGCTCGACGAGGTCACCGCGTGGGCGGTCGAGACCGGGGCGGTCGAGCGCGAGTGGGTGCGGCTGCACCTGGCCCGGGTGCACGCCAAGACCGAGGTCCTCAAGCTGCTGAACTGGCGGGTCGCAGCCAGCGCGGACGCCGATGCGAGGGTGGCGGCCGGCCCGGCAAGCGGAGCCGGTGCAGCTGGCGCGGACGCCGACGGCGGGGCGGCCCCCGGCCCGGCCTCACGTGGCAGGCCCGCCTTCGGCACGGACGGTCTTTCGGCGGCGGTGCGCGCTTCGGCCGGGAAGGTGTATGGCACCGAGCTGGCCGTGGAGGCGTATCGGCTGCTCATGGAGGTGCTCGGCCCGGCCGCCACGGTGCGCGCCGGATCCCCGGGCGCGCTGCTGCACGGCCGGATCGAGCGGATGCACCGCGCCTCGCTGATCCTCACCTTCGGTGGCGGCGCCAACGAGGTGCAACGCGACATCATCGCGGCGGGTGCGCTCGGCCTGCCGGTCAAGCGATAGGAGGCGGCCATGGATTTCGACCTGAGCGACGAGGCCCGCGAGCTGGCCGCGCTCACCCGTGACCTGGTGAACTCCGGGCGCCCGCTGTGGCCGGCGCTGGCCGAGGCCGGGGTGCTGGCCGCCGCGCTGCCGAAGCACGCCGGCGGCGACGGGCACGGCGTCATCGAGCAGTGCGCGATCCTCGTCGAGCTCGGCCGCGCCGCCGCCACCGTGCCCTACCTGTCGTCGATCGTCGCCGCGGCGTCCACGCTCGCCCACTGCGGCACCGATACGCAGATGACGGAGTGGGCGGCCCCCGCCGCCCGCGGCGAACTCCTGCTGACGACCGGCCCGAGCGCACTGGACGGGACGGCCAGCCCGACCGCCATCGCGGGGCTAACCGCAGCCGCCGGGACAGTCAAACAGGCCGGCCCGCGCCCCGGCGACGACCTCTGGCGACTGGACGGCGAGGTGCCCACTGTTCCCGCCGCAGCCGAGGCCGCGCTGATCCTGGTCGCTGTCGGACCCGACGTGTTCCTCGTCCGAGCCGGCGACCACGGTGTCGCCGTCGAGCCACAACAAGCCGAGGGCGGCCCGCCAGCCGGACTGCTCACGCTCACCGGCGCACTCGGCGACCGGCTGCCCGGCGCGGCGGCACGGCTCGCCGCGTACACCACCGTCGGCGCCTGCGCGGCCCAGCTCGGCGTCGTCGAGCGCGCCCTGGAGATGACCGCCGACCACGCCCGGACCCGGATCCAGTTCGGCCACCCGATCGGCTCGTTCCAGGCCGTCTCGCAGCGCCTCGCCGACGCGTACATCGACGTCGAAGCCCTGCGGGTGGCCCTGTGGCAGGCGGCCTGGTCGCTCGCCGAGGACCGGCCCGCCGCTGCCGAGGTGGCCACTGCCGGTTTCTGGGCCGCCGAGGCCGGGCACCGCGTGCTGCACACCGCGGTCCACGTCCACGGCGGGGTGGGACTCGACCTCGACTACCCGCTGCACCGCTACTTCCTGGCCGCGAAGCACCACGAGTTCCTGCTGGGTGGCGCCACCGGCCAGCTGCTGGCGCTGGCCGACACCTTCCGGCCTGAATTAGAACACGTTACAGTTCTAGGATGAAGTTCAGCCTCGGCATCGCGCTCAGCCCGCTCGACCAGCTCATCGACCTGGCGCAGACCGCCGAGGAGTGCGGCTTCGCGTCGATCGCGCTGCCCGACTCGCTCTTCTACTCCGAAGAGGTCAGTGCGAAGTATCCGTATACGCCGGACGGCAGCCGGTTCTGGACCGCGAAGACACCGTGGTCGGATCCGCTCGTCACGGCCGCCGCGCTCGGCGCCGCCACCAGGCGGATCCGCTTCTACACGCAGGTGCTCAAGCTCGGCCCGCGCAACCCGGTGCTGCTGGCCCGCCAGGTCGGCTCGGTGGCCCACCTGACCGGCAACCGTTTCGGCCTCGGCGTCGGGCTCGGCTGGTCGCCGGAGGAGTCGCTGTGGTGCGGCGCCCCGTTCGCCGACCGGGGCGACCGCGGTGACGAGGCCATCGAGGTGCTGAAGCTGATCCTCGGCGGCGGCATGGTCGAGTTCCATGGCAAGCACTTCGACTTCGGCCGTCTGCAGATGAGCCCGGCCCCGACCGAGCCGGTCCCGATCTACGTGGGCGGCCACGCCGACGTGGCGCTGCGCCGCGCCGCCCGGGTCGGCGACGGCTGGTCCTCGGCGATGATGCGCTTCGACGACCTGCGCGCGACGATCGCCCGCCTCGCCGAGCTCCGCTCCGACTATGGCCGCGCCGACCAGCCCTTCGAGATCCAGGCGGTCTGCATCGACCGCTTCGGCCTGGACGGCTTCCGCCAGCAGGCCGACGCCGGCGTCACCGACGCGATCGTGGTGCCCTGGCGCTTCTACGGCACCGGCTTCGACGGCCCGCTGTCCGCCAAGAAGGACGGCCTGCACCGCTTCGCCGACGAGGTGATCACCAAACTCGGGTAGGCGCCCGATCGTGCGGGTGATCACATCTCGAGCGGGTGGCGCCGCCGGGCCACGCGCCGCGACGCTGCCAGAACGGGCTGTGAAATTCTCTGGAGCTTTCGCCGGATTTCCGCGCGCGAGCAAACTTTGACGGTTCCGCGACCTCTGCGGCCGGGTGAGCGATGCGTGACTCCGTGTCCATTCCGAACAATAACGAATTGGTGATGGCGGGCGACCCGAACGGACAGTTTCGTGTACCGTTCCTGCCATGTTTGATTTCGAGTACGAGTCCGATTTGCACATCCAAAGCGCACCCCGCTGGGGCCGAATAGGATCGCTGTCCGGCACGGTCTTCGCCATGGTCGGCGTCGCCCTCGCCGCCATGACGGTGCCGACCTTTGCACTGGTCTGGGCTCTCCAGCTCGCCGGAAGCTGACCTCGGCAGGTAGCGGATCCACACTCGATCGGTCACCATCGGTAACAATTAAATCGCGTCGCGGAATGCGGTTTGGACATCCATGGCGGTCAGACCGAAGTCGGCCAGGTCGTAATGGTGAGCCGGACCACTTCGCTCGGCCTGCAATGACACCATCACGCTGCGTGCCATCGGAGTCAGTGGCGTACCCAAGCGGTGATAAACGACCTCGACCACCCCGATCGGGTCGGCCACGAAATCGTCGTAGTCGACGTCGATGAAGTGCGCCGGATCGTGCCGCGCCCGGTCGGCCGTGAACCGCCGCAACCCGCGCGACCACAGCGCGAGCTGCGCCCGTCCGAGCACCTCGCCGCGGAACGCCGTGGACCACCCGGCGCACGCCTGCGCGTTGAGGCTGCACACCGAGGCGATCACGGTCTGCGGAGCGCGATGCGTCTGGATCACCACGGCGTCCGGGTAGGCGGCCAGCAGTGCGTCCAGCGCGAACAGGTGGCTGGGGTTCTTCAGCACCCAGCGCCGCTCCGCGTCGTGCAGGCCGATCAGCTGCAGGTTGCGCCGATGCCGGCGGTAGGCGTCAGTCCAGTCCCGGCCCGCCAGCCACGCCGCATAACCCGGGATGTGGGCCAGGCACTCGAACGACACCGACATCATCGACTGCCGCAGCAGCCGCCAGCACTCCTCGACCTGGTCAGCCGCCGTGTAGTGCGCACCCGTGAACGCCGGATTCTCCGCGTTGTGCCGCTGATAGCCGTCCTGCAGCACCGCATAGACCGGGTTCTCCGCCCAGCTCTCCCGCGGCGGGCGCGGCTGCGGCGCCTCGGTCAGCCACAACTCCAGCCCCTGATGAGCCGGGTCGGCGGCGAGCAGCCGGTGCAGCGCGGTCGTCCCGGTGCGCGGCAGCCCGGTCACGAACACCGGCCGCGTCACCGGCACCGCGGCATGCTCCGGAAACTGCTTCCACGCCGCCTCACTGAGCAGCCGCGACACCAGCGCCGCACGCACCAAAGCCCTGCTCACCTTGCTGCCGACCGGGGTCAGGACCGCCTCTTTCCGGTACGACCCGAGCAGCACCTCCAGCCCTTCCCGATAGTCGTCGACGCCGAAGTCGTCGAGTCCGGTCAGGCGGGCCGCCGAGGCATGCAGATCGTCGAGCGTGCCGACGTCGGTGCGCGCGCTACGCATGCTCACCCCCCCGAGCTCAGTGGTGGAACTCGCCGCAGTTGACGTCGAGGCACTGGCCGGTGATGCCCCGGGCCAGTCCGGAGAGCAGGAACAGCGCGGCGTCGGCCACCTCGTCGGGCTCGGGCAGCCGGCGCAGATCGGTTCCGGCGGCGATCTCGTCGTAGATCTGCTGGGGCGGCACCTCGCGCTGGGTGGCCTGGTAGTCAAACCACATGCGCAGGCTGTCCGCCCAGATCCAGCCGGGCGCCACCGAGTTGACCCGCACACCTTTCGGTCCGAGCTCGCTCGCCAGGTTCTGCGCGACCGCGAGCAACCCGGCCTTGGCGAGCTTGTACGGCCCGAACGGGTGCCGGGAGTGCCGCAGCACCGCCGAGTTGACCATCACGACCGCGCCGCCGGACTCGACCAGGGCCGGTGTCAGCAGCCGGGTCAGGCGCAGCGCGGCGAGCACGTTGACGTCGAAACTCGCCCGCAGGTCGTCCAGGTCGACCTTGCCGAGGGCGCGCATCGGCGGCATCACGAACGCGTTGGTGACCAGCCCGTCCACCCGGCCGAACCGGTCGAGCGCGGCCCGCATGAGCGCGGCACTGGCGTCGTCGTCGGTGAGATCGGTGGGCACCACCAGGGCGTGACGGCCGGCCGCGGTCACCTTCCCGGCCACCTCGGCCAGGAAGGACTCGGTGCGCGCGGCGAGCACCACGTCGGCGCCGTGCTGAGCGGCCCGCACCGCGAGCGCCTGGCCCAGGCCGGGACCGACCCCGGCGACCAGCACGACCTTGTCGGCGAGCACGGCTCAGCCCAGCATCCGGGCCGCGGTGGCGACCTGCCGGGCGGCGATCCGCTCGTGCCACGCCGCCGGGTCGATCGGATCGTAGTAGGGCAGCTGTTTGGGCAGGTCGTCGACCGCGATCACGTCCACCCGGGGGCCGTCCGCCTCGGTCAGCGCGCGGGACAGTCGTTGCCAGCGCAGTTGCACATAGCCCCGGTCGTGGCCGGTGCGCTCGATCCAGTTGGCGACGCCCGGGTCACGTTCGCTGATCACATACCGAATGGTGCCGTCCGGGTCGACCTGTGCCTGCGGGACGGTGAGGCTGGTCTGGTGGTTGGCGTAGTCCATCGAGACATACCACATCGTGCCGAGCTGGAGGCCCTGGTAGGGGGCGTCGGCGACCGGGACGGTGACGACCATGGCCTGGTCGTCGGCGAGCTGGTAGTGGCCGACCGAGGAATACTGCGTGGCCAGGCCGCCCGGGGTCAGCCGTGGCGGGGTGAGCGTGTTGACCGGCAGGTTCAGGTAGAAGCGCTCGGCGAAGGCCAGGAACGTGCGGATCCGGCCGACCAGCATCTTGCCGGCCACTTCGTACCGTCGGATTTGCCTCTCGGTCGTCAGCGGCGCGGGTGTGGCGCCGAGACGGTCGGCACGGTGGATGCGGAGCATGCCGGGTTGCTCGCTGGCCCAGTCGCTGAACACCTCGCGCACCACGAGCATGGCCGAGCCGGGCTCGAGCGGGAACGTGTTGCGGCCGCTCAGGCCCGGTCCGAAACGGATCTCGAAGCTGCCGTCGGCGGCGACGTCGAACGCCCGGTCGTCGAAGGCGGCGAGGCTGCCGGGGACGGTCACCGGCGAATACGACCCGTCGAGGATCTGGAAGCTCAGATCGGCGGTGCCGCCACGACGGCCGGTCACCACATATTCCGCGTCGTCGCGGAGCCACGCGTGGAAGTAGAGCGTGTCGGGATTGTCCAGCCCCATCTTGGTGTGTGGGCCGGTCGATCGTACGAAATAGGGAAAATCGCGGTCGTAAGCCCACGCCATCTGGATCGAGGCGCGGATGCCGCCCGCCAGGTAGTCATAGCCCTCGATCAGGTCTTGCTCGCCACGGACGTGCGGCGCCTCGGCGATGACGCGCTCGGCCAGCGCGATGGCCTCGGCGAACGGATCGGTAAGCACGGCTTATGCTAGAACGCGTTCTAGATTCGGGTCAACTTCTGTTCGCTGACAGCTTGACCCACGATGGAACGTGTTTCACTCTGAGGCGCATGCGCGCCTATCGGATGACCGGCTGGGGGAACCCGCCGGAGCAGTGCGAGGTGGCCGAGCCGACGCCCGGGCCGGGGCAGATGCTGATCCGGGTCGCCGGGTGCGGGCTGTGCCGCTCGGACCTGACCATGCGGCAGATTCCGCGGGTGGCCGGCGAGCGGCTCGGCTGGCGGATGCCGTTCACGCTGGGCCACGAGACGGCCGGCTGGCTGACCGACGGGACGCCGGTGGCGCTGGTCTCCCCCACCTCGTGCGGCGTCTGCCGGCTCTGCGTGCGCGGACGGGACAACGCCTGCCCGGACGGCCGGGCCGGGCGCGGGTACGGCCGGGACGGCGGGCTGGCCGAGTATGTGGTGGCCGACCGGCGCAGCGTGGTGCCGCTGGGTGAGCTGGATCCGCGGTATGCCGGGCCACTGACCGACGCGGGCGCCACGGCCTATCACGCGGTGCGGCGGGCCCGCGGGCATCTGGCGCCGGGGAGCACCGCGGTGGTGGTGGGCGCGGGTGGGCTGGGCGCTTTCGCGGTGCAGTTCTTGCGGATTCTGACCGCGGCCCGGGTGGTGGCCGTGGATGTCTCCGCCGAGCGCCGGGCCTATGCGGCGTCGGTGGGCGCTCATGAGGCGACGTCCGCGTTGGGCGAGAAGGCGGACGCCGTGCTCGACTTCGTGGGCACCGACGAGACGATCGCCGCCGGGGTCGCGGCGGTCCGGCCCGGCGGGGCGTTCGGGTTGATCGGCTCGGCCGGCGGGCGCCTGGAGCGGCCCTGGTTCGGGACGCTGCCCGCCGACGGCGAGGTGTTCACGTTCCAGGGGTCCTCGATCGCCGACGCGCAGGAGGTGATCGCGCTGGCGGCGGCCGGGCTGATCCGCAATCAGGTGCAGGAGTTCCCGTTCGAGAAGGCCGGCGAGGCATATGAGCAGCTCGCCGCGGGCACGCTGACCGGCCGGGCGGTGGTCCTGCTCTAGCCGGCCAGCTTGCCCAGGCGGGACAACGTCTCGTCGGCCTCGGCCACCAGCTCGGCGAGGACGTCCGCGACCGGGCGGACCTCGTTCATCCGGCCGACGATCTGGCCGACCGGCATCGGCACCACGGTCGGGTCGCCCGACTCCATCAGCCGGGTGTGGGCCTCGGCCACCAGCAGGTTCTGCAGCGGCATCGGCAGCGGCACCGGCGCCTGCTCGGCGGACCAGGCGTCGGTCCAGCGGTTGCGCAGCAGCCGGGCCGGCTTGCCGGAGTAGATCCGGCTGCGGACCGTGTCGGACGACCGGGCCTTGAGCAGCGCCTCACGCAGTGCCGGGGTGCTCCGATACTCCGTGGTACCGAGCCACACCGAGCCCATCCAGACGCCACGGGCGCCGAGCGCGAGCGCCGCCGCGACCTGCCGGCCGCTGCCGATCCCGCCGGCGGCCAGCACCGGCACACCCTCACCCACCGCGTCGACCACCTCCGGTACGAGCACCATGCTGGCGATCTCCCCGGTGTGCCCGCCGGCCTCATACCCCTGCGCCACCACGATGTCGACGCCGCTCGCCACGTGACCGCGGGCGTGGTCGGCCCGGCCGGCCAGCGCGGCGACCAGCACACCACGCTCGTGCGCCTGGGCGGTCACGTCCGGCGGTGGCGGCCCCAGCGCGTTGGCGATCAGCCGGACCGGGTGGCGCAGCGCCACCTCCACGTGCGAGCGGGCCACCGAGTGCAGCCAGCCGAGCACACCGGCCCGCTGCGCGGCGTCGACGCCCAACGGGGGCACGCCGAGGCGCAGCAGGGTCCGCTCGACGAAGTCACGATGCCCGGCCGGGATCAGCCGATCGAGGTCGGCGGCGACACCCTCGGCCGGCTCGTGACTGGGCATGACGACGTCCACACCGTACGGAAAACCCTGGGTTTGATCGTCGAGCCAGGTCAGAACCTCGTCTAGCTCGGTGGCGTCGTTGAATCGCACGCAGCCGAGCACACCGAGCCCACCGGCCCGGCTGATCGCCGCCACCACCTGCTCCGACGGGCTGAACCCGACCACCGGGTGCTCGATCCCCAGCCGCTCGCACAGCTCAGTCCGCATGACTCACCTTCTTCCTGACGACCTTCACCGGTTGCCTCGGCCGAGGAACCAGGTCGACCGGTTCTGCGGGATCACACCGGCCCAGCGCAGCGACGCAAGATCGAGATCGCTCAGCTGGCCGACGTCGCCATCGGCCCTGACGAGGTCCTTCATGGCGCGGAAAGCGATGTCCGAGGCGATCAGTTCGCGTTCGTCACCCCGGATGGTGCGGCCCGCCAGCAGCTTCTCGACGACCTGCGCTTCCAGCAGGAGTTCGCGGTGCTCGGCCTCGATCGCCCGGCTCCGGGTTACCGCGGCGCGGCGGGCTGATCGCACGGCGGCGTCGGCCAGCAGCTCCCGCATCCAGGGTGGCGGCTCCTCGGCAAGCGATCGCCAGGCCCGGGCCTGCTCAACGGTCAGGGGTTGTGTGGTCCCGGCGGCGCGCATGGCGGACGCCACCGCGGTGACCTTGAGGCCCAGCGCCTGAGCGACCGCCACGGGGCAGAGGGCACGGTCCGCCTGCTTCGCGGGCGTGAGAGGTTTCCTGGTCATCGTCTCGCTAGCCGTCGGTGGCGGGGTGGTCGGTGGCGTGCTGGTGGGCCCAGCGGTAGTCGGCCTTGCCGCTGATCGTGCGGTGGATCTCGTCGACCAGCCAGACCGAGCGGGGCACCTTGTAGCCGGCGATCTGCTCGCGCAAGTGCTCCTCGACGCCGGGCAGGTCGATTTTGGCGCCGGGGCGGGTCTGGACCAGCGCGGCGACCCGCTGGCCGAGCCGCTCGTCCGGCAGGCCGATGACCAGGGCGTCGAAGACATCCGGGTGGTTCTTCAGGGCGCCCTCGACCTCCTCCGGGAAGACCTTCTCGCCGCCGGTGTTGACGCAGGTGTTGCCCCGGCCGAGCAGGGTGACGGTGCCGTCCTGCTCGAGCCGGGCGAAATCGCCGGGGAACGCGTAGCGCACGCCGTCGACGTCGGCGAGCAGGGCGGCGGTCTTCTCCGGGTCGTTGTAGTAGCCGAGCGGGAGGTGGCCGCTCTTAGCGAGCCGGCCGACCTCACCGGGTGACACCGGCCGGTTGTCGTCGCCGAGCACCACGGTCTGCGGGCCGGGCATCACCCGCGGGTCCTCGACCGCGCCGCCGGGCACGTCGGCGACCACGCCGATCCCGGTGAAGCCGGTCTCGGAGGCGCCGATCGCGTCGGTGACGAGCACGTTCGGCAGCAGGTCGAGATAGAGCCGCTTGACCGCCGGGGAGAACAGCGCGCCGCTGGAGGAGACCGCGCCGATCGAGGAGCCGTCGTAGTCGCCGGCCGCGTACGCCTCGATCAGCGGGCGGGCCATCGCGTCGCCGATCAGCACCACCACATTGACGCGGCGCCGGTCGATGGTGCGCCAGACCTCGTCCGCGTCGAAGTGCGGCAGCATCACCACGGTGTCGCCGGCGAACAGCGCCATCAGCGCGGCCCACTGCGCGTTGCCGTGGATCAGCGGGGCCAGGCAGAGCCGGACCATGCCGTCCGCGCCGGCCCCGCGCCGGGACTGCTGCCACTCGTCCTCGAGGGGGATGCCGGTCATGAAGTCGACGCCGCCGCCGAGGGCGCGCCACACGTCCTCGTGCCGCCAGAGGACGCCTTTCGGATAGCCGGTGGTGCCGCCGGTGTAGAGCAGGTAGATGTCGTCGGCGAAGCGCTCGCCGAAGTCGCGGGCCGGGTCGCCGGCGGCCAGCGCGTCCGCATAGGTGACGGCGTCGGTGCCGGCATCGGAGTCGTCCGGCAGCACCACCACGGTGTGCAGGGAAGGTACCGAGGGCAGCACGGCCGCGACCCGGGGTGCGAAACGGCGGTCGTGGATCAGGGCCGCGGGCTCGGCGTCGGCGAACAGGAATTGCAACTCGTTCTCGACATACCGGAAGTTGACGTTGACGACCGCGGCGCGCAGCTTGTAGACGGCGATCATCGCGACCACGGCCTCGATCGAGTTGCCCGCGTACAGACCGACCCGGTCACCTGGCAGCACACCACGATCTTGCAGGAAGTGCGACAGGCGATTGGCGCGCTCCTCCAGCTCGGCGTAGCTGATCTCCTGCTCGCCGAAGCACACCGCGGTCCGCGGCCCGAACGCGTCGACCGCGTGCTCGAACAGGTCTGCGATATTTGCCGCCATCCCCAGAAAGTAGAACCTGTTATCGTTCGTGACAAGCCCGGGAATTGACGCAGGAGGCACAATGGAGGCGCACGCCCTCGTCGAGCAACACGGACCGATCCTGGTCGTGACGATGAACCGGCCGCAGGTCCGCAACGCGCTGTCGGCCGAGATGATGGCCATCATGCGCGACGCCTGGGACCGGGTCGACGAGGATCCGGCGATCCGGGTCGCGGTGCTGACCGGGGCCGGCGGGGCGTTCTGCGCGGGCGCCGACCTGCGGGCGATGACCGCGTCGCACCCGGGTGACACCTTCGACGGCGCCGACCTGTCCCGCATCGACGCGCTGCTCAAGGGGCGCCGGTTGAGCAAACCCCTGGTGGCCGCGGTGGAAGGCCCGGCGGTCGCCGGCGGCACCGAGATCCTGCAGGCCACCGACGTGCGGGTGGCCGGGCAGAGCGCGCGGTTCGCGGTGTCCGAGGCGCGCTGGGGGCTGTTCCCGCTGGGTGGCTCGGCGGTGCGGCTGGTGCGGCAGATCCCGTACACGATCGCGGTGGACATGCTGGTCACCGGCCGCCAGCTGAGCGCCGCCGAGGCCCGCGACGCCGGTCTGATCGGTCACGTGGTGCCCGACGGGCAGGCGCTCGGCAAGGCCATGGAGCTGGCCGGGGCGATCGCCGCGAACGGGCCGGTCGCCGTGCAGGCCATCCTGCGGACCATCCGGGAGACCGAGGGCCTGGCCGAGACGGACGCGTTCGCGGTCGAGTCGAAGATCGGGATGGCGGTGTTCCGCAGCGACGACGCCAAGGAGGGCCCGCGCGCCTTCATCGAGAAGCGCGCCCCCGAGTTCCGGGGGCGCTGACCCCTCAGCGTCGTGCCGTGCAGGTGACAGTGGTCGTGGCGGCCGGGTTGCTCTCCGAGCTGATCGTGACGGCCACCCTCGAGGCGCCGTGCACCGCGACCTGCGCCGTGGCGGTCCGGCCGCCCGGCACGGCGACGACGGCGCGCGGCACGCTCGCGCCGGGCGCCGCGACGCGCAGGACGTCGTCGCCACGGCCGGTGTTGCGGACCGGGATGTCGCAGCGCGCCCACCCGGACCTGTCGAGGCGGGCGGACGCCGAGTGGGCCTTCACCCCGCGGGCCGACGGCCCGGCGCCGTCCAGCGAGCGCACCGCCACCTGGTACGACAGCACGCCGTCGCGGTCCCGCTTCCGGTCGAGCACGTAGAAGTGCAGCCGGTTGGCGGCGTCCACGTACTCGAACTCGCTGCCCGAGCCGGTCCCGGCGTGGAACAGCGCGTCGGAGAGCTGCCGGTAGTCACCGATGGTCATCTTCTGCGGAGTGCCGTCCGGCAGCACGAAGTCGACCTTGTCGATGTCCTGCGGGTTGGCGTCGACGGTCCAGATGAACGGCGCGTTGTCGGCGTTCTTGGTCTTGGCCAGCAGCACCCCGGAGTCGGGGGTGAACGAGTCGAAGCCCATCCGGTCGACCACCTCGAGGGTGTAGTTGTCGTACTTGCCGCCGTCGCAGTACGGATCGGTCGCGGTGTCACACGCGGGCGCCTTGTCGCCGCCGTCCAGGGTCACGTTGATCCCGGCAAGCCGCCGCCCGCCCGGGTCCACCTCGCGCGCGGTCACCCGGGTCACCACGACGCCGGAGCCGGCCAGGGCGTCACGGGACAGCTTCAGCACCGCCGCGTCGTCGACGATGCCGAGTTTGATCTTGTTCCGCAGCATGTGCTGCGCGCCCATCGACGATCCCGCGGTGCCCGGGATCAACCACCGGCTGTGCGGGCCGCCGGGCCCGTTGAACGTGCCCCGGCTCAGCATCTCCCACGGGCCGCTGTAGTCGCGGCGGGCCGGGACGCTGTACGGGTTGTTGTAGTTGTCGCCGACGCCGAGGATGTGGCTGAACTCGTGCGCGTAGGTCGACATGCCCGAGCTCTCCGCCTGCAGCGAGCTGCCCGACGCGGCGTTCGGCCAGATGTTCGCCGAGGCCTGCCAGGAGGTCCACTCGACGTAGCGGGTCGCGTTCCAGTTCGGCAGCGCCTCGTCCGGCGGGCCGAACTCGTCGGTGACGTCCGCCTTGGTGGTGAACTTCATCTGGCCGAACTCCTGCCAGGTCGCCGACTCGTCCTGCCCGGCGGACAGGAAGAACACGAAATCGTACGAGGCGGCCTCCTGCTCGCCGACCGCGGCGATCCAGGCGGCCCGCGCGTCGGCACGCAGGTCACGGCCGCACACGTCGCCGGCCGGGCAGCCCTGGCCGCGCTGCATGGAGGACTCGATGCCGTAGTCGTGGCTGGCGTGCGGCATCCGGTAGACGCCGTACGCGCTCAGGTCGATGCCGTACCGCCCGTTCGAGTCCTCCATCCAGTACTCGTGGATGGTGTGGCCGCGGTTGAGCGTGCCCGGCGTGTTGAGGAAGTCCCGGTAGAACGCCGGCACCTCGGCACGGTCCAGGTTCTGCACGCCGGACGGGTTGCCGTAGATCGTGGAGTTCGCCGGCTGGGTGACCACGAACGGCTGGTTCGGGTAGTCGACGAGCACGAGCGCGCCGTTGAAGGTCCGTTCCGAGCCGCGTACCGCCGGATCCGCCCAGTCGGTGCCGGGCACTTTCCGGTAGTCCGACCAGGTCATCGTGTCGGGCAGCTCGTAGCGCTGCGGATCGACCGGCTGCGGCGCGCCGGCCAGCCCGGCCGGGGCGGCCACCTCGTCGCGCTGCCACGGCTGGGTCTGCGGCCAGTGCCGCGCCCGCCACGGCGTCTCCGGGTCACCGGCACCGGGCGGTGCGGCGCCGGCCGGTGTCACGGCGAGCGCACCGGTCACCGTCAGCACCACAGTGGACACGACCGCGACCAGACCTCGCACCGTCACCATCCCGCCATCCTGACAGGACCATCGATTCTTATCAATCAACACGCAGTGGTGCCGCTGATCTACGCTGCGTACGGCTCGATCCGCTGACCTGAGGTGGTAAACGACATGGCGCAGTCAGGAAGCAGCGAAGTCGCGGTGTGGCGGGCGGTCGTGCTCGGCGGGGCGGCGGGCACGGCGATCGGCCTGATCGGGAAGATCCCGGTGCTCGGCCTGGTGGCCGGCCTGGTCAGTGTGATCGGCGTGGTGGGGCTCCTGATCGCTCAGCGCACCCCGGCACGCTCCGCCCACCTGACCGCGAGCGATCGGCCCGCGCCCGAGGCGTCGCCGGGCCGGCCGGCGCGGAGGTGGGTGTGGGTCGTCGCCGCCGTCGTGGTGGCGGCAGCAGCCGCATTGCTGCTGGTCCGGCCGTGGCAGGACGACCAGTCGGCCGAGCCGCAGGCAGCCCGGGAACCGCTGGGCTTCTACCTGGTGCAGGGCATCACCCCGGGCGCCTGCGCGCCGAACGCGACGGCACCGCAGTACACCACGACCGACGGCAGTGGCTGCCTGACCGTGTCGGCCGAGGGCGGGTTCACGGTGCGGCAACTGGACGAGGTCCAGGTGCAGGACCAATCCGACCAGGGCAACGGCTGGGCGGTGTCGGTGACCTTCGCCGACCAGGACACCGCCCGCTTCACCGACCTGACCCGGCGGGCGAGCGCGCTGCCCGAGCCGCGCAACCAGCTCGCGATCGTGCTGGGCACCCGCGTGCTCAGCAACCCGACAGTGCTCGAACCGCTGACCGGCGCCACGGCAGTGATCACGACCCAGCTGGATCAGGCCGGTGCCCGCACCCTGGCCGGCGAGCTGGGCGCCCGCTGATCAGATGGCGCGCTCGCGGCCGGCCCAGTAGGGGTCGCGCAGCAGGCGTTTGTAGAGCTTGCCGTTCGGGTCGCGGGGCAGCTCCTCGGTGTAGTCGATGCTGCGCGGCAGCTTGAACTTGGCCAGCCGCTCGGTCAGGAAGGCCAGCAGCTCGACGGTCAGCTCGGGGCCGGCCCGCGCACCCGGCGCCGGCTGCACCACGGCCTTGATCTGCTCACCCCACTCGTCGTGCGGGACACCGAAGACCGCGACGTCGGCGACGGCCGGGTGCCCGGCCAGCTCGTTCTCGATCTCGGCCGGGTAGACGTTCACCCCGCCCGTGATGATCACGTCGCTCTTGCGGTCGCAGAGGTAGAGGTAGCCGGCGTCGTCGAGATAGCCGATGTCGCCGACGGTGAACATCCGGCCGCGCCAGGACTCGCGGGTCTTGTCGGCGTCGCCGAGGTATTCGAACGTGGCGTCGCCCATCTGCAGATAGACCGTGCCGGGCCGGCCCACCGGAGAGTCCGCGCCGTCGGCGTCGAGCACCCGCACCCGGGAACCGGGCCAGGCCTGCCCGACCGAGCCGGGCCGTTTCAGCCAGTCGGCCGCGGTGATCAGGGTGCCGCCGCCCTCACTGGCCGCGTAATACTCCACCACCACCGGGCCCCACCAGTCGAGCATCCGCCGCTTGACCTCCTGCGGGCACGGGGCGGCGCCATGGATCATCACGCGCATCGAACTCAGGTCGTAACCGTCGCGCACCGGCGCGGGCAGGGCCAGCAACCGGCGGAACTGGGTCGGCACCATGTGACTGTGCGTGACCCGGTGCCGCTCGATGAGCCGCAACATCTCCCGCGGATCCCAGCCGTCCATCACCACGACCGGGTGCCCGAACTGCAGCGAGATGACGGCAAAATTCATCACGGCCGTGTGATAGAGCGGTGAGCAGCACAGATGCACGTGCCCATCCCACGGCGCAAGCCCGAAAAGCCCAAAAAACCACAAAGACACCGGGGGTACGACGTCAGGGTCGGCTCCGGTCAACGGGCGGCGCACGCCCTTGGGCCGCCCCGACGTGCCGGAGGTGTAGACCATCAGCGCCCCGGCCGTACGCGGCTCGGGCCGGCCCTGGCCCGCGCCGATGGCGGCGATCTCCCCCACCGCGAAGAAGACCGGCACCCCCGTGGCCTCGGCCGCGGGCACCGCCGCCGCCGCGAACCGCTCGTGGGCGATGAACGCCTTGGCGCCGCTGTCGCGCAGGATGTAGGTGATCTCGGCGGCCGTCAGGTGCCAGTTCAGCGGCACCGAATAGAGCCCGGTCTGCAGCGTCGCGAACTCGACGGCCAGCAGGTCGGCGCCGTTGGGCAGCAGCATCGCCACGGTGTCGCCCGGGACGAGGCCGAGCTGCTGCAGGCCACGCCCGATCCGGTCGGCCTCGGCGGCCAACTCGCCATAGGTCACCACGCGGCCGTCCGGGTCGACGACCGCGGTCCGCTGCGGGCTCCGACCCGCGATCGTCCACAGCCCGATGTCGGTCATGCCGCCCACTCTATAACGCGTTCCAGTCATCGAACAGGCGTCCACCACAGGCCTTGATGCGCCGACTTAGAACGTGTTTCACTGGTCGCGTGACCGCTCCGCCGCTCTCCGCCCCGCTGAACATCAGCTTCGACTACACCCGCTCGCTCGGCCCGGTGCTGGGCCCGTTCATGACCGGCCTGCGCGACCGGCGGGTGCTCGGCAACCGCACCGCGGACGGCCGGGTGCACGTGCCGCCGCTGGAATACGACCCGGCGACCCACGCCCCGGTGACCGACCTGGTCGAGGTGCGGCCCACCGGCACCGTGACGAGCTGGACGTGGACCGATCGGCCGCTCGACGGGCAGCCCCTCGACCGGCCGTTCGGCTGGGCGCTGATCCGGCTCGACGGCGCCGACACCGCCCTGCTGCACGCCGTCGACGCGGGCGCCCGCGAGCGGATGCACACCGGCATGCGGGTCCGGATCCGCTGGGCCTCCGAACGCACCGGGCACATCCGCGACATCGCGTGCTTCGAGCCCGGCGCGGACTCGGCTGATCGTGCGGAAGGAGACGGCGAGCCCGTCACGATCATGACGACGCCGATCCGGCTGTCCTACACCCACACCACCTCCGAGGACGAGAGCCGCTACCTGCGGGCATTGGCCGAGGGACGACTGCTCGGGCAACGCTGCCCGGTCTGCCGCAAGGTCTACGTGCCGCCGCGCGTCTGCCCCGCCGACGGGGTGCCCACCGAGGAGGAGGTGACCGTCCGCGACCACGGCACGGTCACCACGTTCTGCGTGGTCAACGTCCCGTTCGCCGGGCAGCGGCTCGACCCGCCCTATGTCGTCGCGCAGATCCTGCTGGACGGCGCGGACATCCCGATCCCGCACCTGATCCTCGGGCTGCCCGCCGACCGGGTGCGGATGGGCATGCGGGTGGCGGCGGTCTGGCGCGACCCGGCGAGCTGGACGACCAGCCCGGAGAACATCGAGCACTTCCGCCCGACCGGCGAGCCGGACTCGCCCTACGAGTCTTATCAGGAGCATCTATGAGTACGCCGGAGGTGGCGGTCGTCGGGTTCGCCCAGGCGCCGTGCCTGCCGTCGGCCGGCACGACCAGCGGCGTCGAGACCCTGGTGCCGGTCTTCCGGCGGGCGCTGGCCGAGGCCGGGCTCGACCGGCGCGACGTGGACTTCTGGTGCTCCGGCTCGTCCGACTACCTGGCCGGGCGGGCGTTCTCGTTCGTCAACGCGGTCGACGCGATCGGGGCGTACCCGCCGATCTGCGAGTCGCACGTGGAGATGGACGCGGCGTGGGCGTTCTACGAGGCATACGTGAAGATCCTGGCCGGGGAGGCGCAGACCGCTGTGGTGTACGGGTTCGGCAAGGCGTCCGCCGGAGTCCTGCGCCGGGTGCTCGCGCTGCAGCTCGACCCGTATGTGGCCGCGCCGCTCTGGCCCGACTCGGTGAGCGTGGCGGCGCTGCAGGCCCGGTGCGCGCTCGACGGCGGGATCGTCACGGAACGGGCGATGGCTGAAGTGGCCGTGCGGAGCCGGGCGGACGCGGCCGGCAATCCGTACGCTCAAGTGTTCGGTGATTTTGATGTTGATGCTCTTCTCGCGGAGAGCTATGTGGCTGATCCGCTGCGGGTGCACGACTGCGCGCCGGTCTCGGACGGGGCGGCCGCGCTGGTGCTCGCGGGTGGTGACCGGGCGCGACAGCATCCGCGACGTGCGTGGATCAGCGGGGTGGCGCATCGGGTTGATCCGCCGGGGCTCGGTGAGCGGGATCTGACCCTGGTGCCGTCGGCGACCGCCGCGGGTGAGGCGGCCGGTCTGCGCGGAGATCTCGACGTGATCGAGTTGCATGCTCCGTTCACCCATCAGGAGCTGCTGTTGCGGGCGGCGTTGGGGGTGGGCGAGCAGGTCCGGATCAATCCGTCCGGTGGTGCGTTGTGCGGCAATCCGATGTTCTCGGCGGGGCTGGCGCGGATCGGTGCGGCGGCTGAGGAAGTGATGTCCGGGCGGGCGCGGCGGGCGGCCGGGCATGCGACGAGCGGGCCGGCGCTGCAGCAGAATCTGGTGTGCGTTCTGGAGGCTTCGTGATGCTTGCGGCCGTGCTCGGAACCGGACAGACACAGCACCGCACGCGGCGGACCGACGTGTCGATGGCGGGGTTGTGCCGCGAGGCGATCGATCGGGCTCTCATCGACGCCGGTGTCGAGTGGCCACAGATCGACGCGGTCGTGGTGGGCAAGGCGCCCGACCTGTTCGAGGGCGTGATGATGCCCGAGCTGTTCCTGGCCTCGTCGCTCGGCGCGGTCGGGCGGCCGCTGCTGCGGGTGCACACGGCGGGTTCGGTGGGCGGTGCCACCGCGAACGTGGCGGCCACCCTGGTCCGCGCCGGGGTGCATCGGCGGGTCCTTGCCGTCGCGTTCGAGAAGCAGTCCGAGTCGAACGCGATGTGGGCGCTGTCGATCCAGCCGCCGTTCACCGCGCCGATCGGGGCCGGGGCGGGCGGGTATTTCGCGCCGCACATCCGCTCCTACATCCGGCGGTCGCACGCGCCGGGCCACATCGGGGCGCTGGTCGCGGTCAAGGATCGGCGCAACGGGGCGCTCAACCCCTACGCCCACCTGCGGCAACCCGACATCACCCTGGAATCGGTGCAAGCGTCGGCGATGCTGTGGGACCCGGTGCGGTACGACGAGACCTGCCCGTCCTCGGACGGCGCGTGCGCCATGGTGATCGGGGATCAGGCAGCGGCCGAGGCGTCCGATCGGCCGGTCGCGTGGATCCGGGCGACGGCGATGCGGACCGAGCCGACGTTCTTCGCGGGCAAGGACCACGTGAACCCGCGAGCCGGTTTCGAGGCCGCGCAGGCGCTGTGGCAGGCGGCGGGGATCAGCGACCCACTCGAGGAGATCGACGTGGCGGAGATCTACGTGCCGTTCTCCTGGTTCGAGCCGATGTGGCTGGAGAATCTCGGCTTCGCCGAGGCCGGGCACGGGTGGAAGCTGGTCGAGGCGGGCGAGACCCGGATCGGCGGGCGGCTGCCGGTCAACCCGTCGGGCGGGGTGCTCTGTTCGAACCCGATCGGCGCGTCCGGGATGTTGCGGTTCGCGGAGGCGGCCATGCAGGTCATGGGGCGGGCCGGGGAGCATCAGGTGAAGGGGGCGCGGGTGGCGCTGGGTCACGCGTACGGAGGAGGCTCCCAGTTCTTCCAGATGTGGGTGGTCAGCAGTTCCTGAACGGGAAGGCGCCGTCCGGAAGCTCTCGGTGCGTCAGCCGGGTATGTCCCTCATCGCCCGGGACGACCGGGTCGTTCGACAGCCCGGTCACATTCGCACCGTTGTAGACATGCAGATCGCGGCCGGCGAACTGGATCCACAAACCCTGGATGAACCAGCCCTTCACCTCGTCCATCGGCAACTCGCCGGTGAGGTCCGACTCTCCGTCGAAGTACGGGCTCTCGGTCACCGCCCAGCCGGTGAGGACACGGCCGGCCACGTCAACAACCGGGTGGGACGAACGCCATTCGTGGGGCTGGCCGACGAGAAGGGGCGGCGTTTCCAGGTCGATCGTGTTCCACGTGATCGACAGGGACTCCCAGCCCTCCCAGGCGAGCTCCAACTGAACACCGTCGTCGAACACCAGCACCAGCGGGAGGACCGGTTGCCACAGTTCCCGGATCGGATCCCAGCCGGTCCAGCCGGCCCGCACCCGCCGGCCCATCAGCGCGAGCAGGCCGACGCGCTGGGCGCGCAACTGCGCCGGTGCGGGGAGGAAATCGGAGCGCCATCCGGACATGGCCAGGTCCTGGCGCCGACCCTGTTCCTTGGTCAAGAAGACTCCTCATCTGTGCATTTCCGGTCCTCGCGGGCCCGCGAGGTGGTGCTGGAGTTCGGAGCTTGGAGCGCGCCGTCACTCGGCTCGCTCGGCCTTCTCGTGGCGGCGGACCATCAGGGTCGTCTCCACCACCAGCGTGACGATCATCAGTGCGGTCGCGACGATCACCGTGAGCAGCCCGACCGTCATCGTCAACGCGCCGGGACCACTCCCCAGCGTGTCGATCCGCGTCGACAGATCCGCCGGCCCGCCCGGGCAGGAGGTCGTGCCGCACGAGCGGGCCGAATCCGACGGCGACAGCATCTGGATCGCTCCGAGCAGGACCACGGCGATCGCTCCGGCCGGGGCGAGCCCGGCGAACCACATCCGCGCCCGGCGGCTCGCCCACCACAGGGCCGTCCAGGCCACCACGAGCAGCACCGGGAGAGTTGCGTACCGCCACGGCAGGTCGAAGAAAAAGCCCACAACCTCAACCCCTTTCCGGTACGAATCGGAGCCGGCGGCGGTGGCTGGCGGTGGCGATGCCGTGGACCAGGCGGGCGAGGGCTGCCGCACCGTCCGGGTCGTCGGCGCGGCGGATGGTGGTGAGGATCGGGTGGACCTCGTCGAGTTCGATTCCCGCGCGCAGCAGGACGGCGTGCAGGACCAGGCCGGCCAGGCGGGCGTTGCCGTCGTCGTACGGATGGAAGAACGCGACGTCGAGATAGGCCCGGGCCGCGCGGGCGGTCGCCGGGATCGCCGGGTCGGTGGACTCCGCCAGGCAGGAGGCGTAGCGCTGCTGGGTGTCGGCGTGTAATCCGTAACGGTCACGGCCGTTCTTGGCGAACGCCGGGCCCCGACGGAACGTGACGGCCGGGAGGCCGCGCAGCGCGGCATTCCACTGGGCCGTGCGGGCCGGGGTCAGGGCGACGCCGGTTGCTGCCGCGGAGCGCACGTCGGCGTACGCGGTGAGCAGCAGCGTCTGCCGCTGCCGATCCTCGCCGATCGTGGCGTGGGCGGTGAATCCGTCGCGGACGGCGGGAATCGGGGTCGGCAGGTGCGGGACCACGTCGTGCCACGGCACCTGCTCGCGGACCTGCTGCCAGGTGGTGAGCTGGTCAGGCACCGGCCACCTGCCCGGCGACCCGCTCGGCCACCGAGGCGACGACCTCCCGGCTCGGCTCGGTCCAACTCTCGAACCGACCGCCGATCGCGTGGTCGAGCAGCTTCTTGTGCTCGGCAGGGGCGATGCCGGCCGCCTCGAGGAACCAGCGCAAAACCGTGGTGCAGCAGTTGTACCAGGCGGAGTCATAGTCGGTGCGGTCGCCGACGGCGGTCACCAGGTGGGCTACCGCGCGTTCCCAGCCGTCCAGGTCACCGGCGGGCAGCGGGAGGAACCGGTCGAACCGGTCGGCGGTGTCCACCAGCCAGTCGTCCCACTCGACCAGCGAGGCGACGATGGCGGCAGCGGTTGCCTCCGGGGTGGTGACCGAGTGCGAGAAGCAGCACCAGTTGCCGACCGGGCCGCCGTCGAGGTCGCCTTCGCCGACCGACCAGCGCCAGCCGACCGCCCATTGTCCGTACCGTTGAAGGAAACCGGCCGACACGGACTCCAGCCACAGATCCCGCAGCCGCCAGTCGGCGCCCTCCGCCGGGATGGTCTCGGCCGTGACCAGCGCGGCGACCGCGGCCGGCACCGTCGCCGGGTCGAAAGCCCGGCCTCGCGGATCGACGTCCGCCCAGCTCAGGCTCGCCGGGTGCGGAATGCTGCGGGTGAAGCGACCGGGGCGGGATCGGCCGATGCCGGGCGCCTTCACGGCCCGCCAGGCCACCGGGTCGCCGGTGCTGTCGGTGCCGGCCGGCGCGGCCGCGGCGAACCGGCCGCGGGCGTCGGTGGCGAGTTCGACGGTCAGCTCGTGCCAGGCCACCACGGCTGCGGCCAGGCGGTCGAGGGTCTCGGCCGGCGTGGTGATCGGCAGCTCGACGTCCCACCAGATCGGGATGACGCCTCGGCCCGGGTAGTCCTCCATCACCACCGTGTTCCGCCAGCCGACGACCCAGTCGCCGAGGCGTTCGACAAGGACCTGCGTCATCCGGTCCCGCCAGAAATCGGCGAGCCGCCAGTCGGTGCCGGCCGGCGGGATCTCGGCAGCCGGCGGCAACGACCGCACCAGCGCGGCCACCGCAGCCGGCTCGAAATCGGGGCGGCCGGCGGGATCGACGTCACGCCAGGTCAGCTGGTGGAACTGGGGCAGACGGACACGGTCAGTGGTCAATGTTTGATGGCCTTCCGGTGGGCAGCAGCACAGGATACGGGTCTGCCGCGTCCGCGCGTCACTGATTTTCCGGGGCCTTCTCGGGTGCGCGCCGGGCTACCGGACTCGAACCGGCTCATGCCTCCACGGAGCGAACCCCGCATCATGGGCAACATAACCTAATATGACGCACCCTTCCCATGTGCCTTTGCCCGGCGCGCAGCACAGGACGCTAGCTTATGGCCGGACGACATCGCTTCACGGGCCGGGCAGTTTTGCCGGTGGGGGTCCCTAGGGTGCGCGCGACAGTGCCCTGAGCAGAAAAGCCGACTTCTGATTCCGCTGATCGGAGACGACGGGCGGCGGGAGGACACGATCAGCGCCGACAGGGCTGCGGCAGGACACGATTGGTGCCGACGGGGCGGTAGGAATCCGCGGCCGGCGGGGTTGGGGGCGGCGGCAGGACGCGATCGCGTCCTGCGGACGTCTATCGCCCACCTGGGGGGCGGCAGACGTCCGCAAACAGACACCGCGGACCCGCACCGCCCCTGCGGCCGGGCGACCAGCGCCGACTCCGTTCTCAGCGGTAGTGGACCGGCAAGTGCTTGATGCTGTTGAGCCACCCCGACCGCAGCCGCTCCGGCGGGCCCGCCAGGCTGATCTCCGGCATCTGGTCGGCGATGGCGTTGAAGATCAGGTCGATCTCCAGGCGGGCCAGGTTCGCTCCCAGGCAGAAGTGGGCCCCGCTGCCGCCGAAGCCCAAATGCGGGTTGGGGCTGCGGGTGATGTCGAACCGGTCCGGGTGGTCGAAGACGTCCTCGTCGAAGTTCGCCGAGCCGTAGAAGAGCGCCACCCGATCGCCCTGCCGGATCTGCTGGCCACCCAGCGAGGTATCGCGCGTCGCGGTGCGCTGGAAGACGTTGACCGGGGTGCCCCAGCGGACGATCTCGTCGACCGCGGTCCGCGGGCGGGACTGTTTGAACGCCGCCCACTGGTCGGGGCGTTCGAGCAGGGCCAGCATGCCGTGCGAGATCGCGTTGCGGGTGGTCTCGTTGCCGGCGACGGCCAGGATCAGCACGAAGAAACCGAACTCGTCCGGGGACAGGTGCTCGCCGCCGATCTCGGCCTGGACCAACGTGGACACGATGTCGTCGCGCGGGCACGCCTGCCGGTCCTGCGCCATCGTCATGGCGTAACCGAGCAGCTCCATGGCCGGTTCGAGCGGGTCGGCGGCGCCACCGTACTCCGGGTCGTCGTAGCCGATCATCGAGTTGGACCACTCGAAGACGTTCTTGCGGTCCTCCTGGGGCACGCCGAGCAGCTCGGCGATCGCCTGCAGGGGCAGCTCGCAGGCGATCTCGGTGACGAAATCGCCGGTGTCACCACGGCCGGCGTCCTGCACGATCCGCTCGGCCCGGGTGGCCAGCGCCGCGCGCAAGCCGTTGATCGCGCGTGGGGTGAAGCCGCGGGACACGATCGCGCGCTGCTGGGTGTGCTGCGGCGGGTCCATGTTGAGCAGCACGTACCGTTGCATGTCGATCCGGTCGCGCGGCATGTCGGCCTGGAATCGGACGATAGCGGTGTTCTCCCAGCTCGAGAACGTCTCGCTGTCGCGGGACACGGCCATCACGTCGGCGTGCCGGGTCACCGCCCAGTAGCCCTCGTCGTCGAAGCCCGCACTGCCGCGCGCCTGCGGGATCCAGCACACCGGTGCGTTGCGGCGCATCTCGGCGAACTGCTCGTGCGGGATGCCGTGGACGTAGATCTCCGGGTCGGTGAGGTCGATCACGGTCCCTCCTCGGTAACAGGTTCTACCGATTCAAGCACGGCGGCGACGGCGATTGGTACGCCAACTGTGCTTAGATTCAAGAACACGTTCTAGTACGGGGAGGGCACCGTGGGCGTTCCGGTGATCGTCGAGGCGGTGCGGACTCCGATCGGTCGCCGCGGTGGCCTGCTGGCCGGGCTGCACCCCGCCGAGTTGCTCGGTGCGGCCCAGCGCGCGCTGCTCGACCGGGCCGCGCTCGACCCCACCCTCGTCGAGCAGGCCATCGGCGGCTGCGTCACCCAGGGTGGCGAGCAGTCGAACAACGTCACCCGCACCGCCTGGCTGCACGCCGGTCTGCCGCACACCACCGGCTGCGCGACCATCGACGCCCAGTGCGGCTCGGCACAGCACGCCGCCCACCTGATCGCCGGGTTGATCGCGGCCGACGCCATCGAGACCGGTGTCGCCTGCGGGGTCGAGTCGATGAGCCGCGTGCCGTTGCGGGCCAACCTCGGCGACGCCGGCCTCCCCCGCCCGGACGCCTGGGACATCGACCTGCCTAATCAGTACGTCGCGGCCGAACGGATCGCCGACCGCCGCGGGCTGACCCGCGAGGACCTGGACCGGTTCGGCGTGCGCTCGCAGGCCAACGCGGCCCGGGCGTGGCGGGAGGGGCGCTTCGACCGCGAGGTGGTGCCGGTCGGTGGCGCCGATCGTGATCAGGGGCTGCGCGACACCACGCTCGCCGGCCTGGCCGGGTTGCGTCCGGTGCTGGCCGACGGCCGGCACACTGCGGGCACCTCCTCGCAGATCTCCGACGGTGCCGCGGCGCTGCTGCTGATGGACGCCGATCGGGCCCGGCGCTCGGGTCTGCGGCCGCGCGCGCGGATCCTGGCGCAGTGCCTGATCGGCGCGGAGCCGTTCTATCACCTGGACGGCCCGATCGCCGCCACCGAGCGGGTGCTGGCCCGCACCGGCATGAAGATCGAGGACGTCGACGTGGTCGAGGTGAACGAGGCGTTCGCCAGCGTGGTGCTCTCCTGGCTGAGCGTGCACCAGGCCGACCCGGAGCGGGTCAACATCAACGGCGGCGCGATCGCTCTCGGTCATCCGGTGGGCAGCACCGGCGCACGGTTGATCACCACGGCGCTGCACGAGCTGGAGCGCTCCGGCGGCGGCACCGCGCTGGTCACCATGTGCGCCGGCGGCGCCATGTCCACGGCCACGATCATCGAGCGGATCTGACGGCTCCGGGCCGCTCCGGCTCGCGGTGGGCGACTGCTGTGATCGTACGATCAAAAGGTTTTGGCACCGACCGCGACCGTTCCGAGCTCGTCATCGGTTGTCACAACTGGCAATGAGCCCAGCACGCGACCGCGCGGTCCCGTGAGCCGGCTCCGCCGAAGACTCAAGTGCCGTTGACCTGCCTCTTATGCCTGAACGCGGACGCCGGGGTCCCCGGTGCCAGCACCGCACGCAGGGCCGCGAGCACGCGAGCCGCCACCTCGTCGCGGCAGTCATGGAAGCGCTGCGTCATCCGCAACAGCTGCTGTAACGGTTACCGCCGTGGGTGATGAGTTCTAGCGACATCCCATCGACGAAGGCGCACGGCTGATCACCACCCCAACGCCGGTACATCCGGTTCCGTGAGGACTCCCGCTACTGCCGCAGCGAACTGTTCGGGTTCGCCAAACGCACCTTTGCCCCGCTCGGTCACGCCCTGGCCGTCCGCGGCGCGATCGGCGACCCGCACGACGTCGTCCACCTGAGCCATGACGAGATCTTCGGGTACTTCGACGGAACCGGACCCGCCGAGCAGTTGCACGAGCTGATCCGGCTGCGACGCGGCGAGCACGAGCAGCCGGGCGCCGATCTGCCCATGCACTTCGCCACCGTGGGACCGGTCCGCGACAGCTTGCCGGAGATCGCCGCGGCCCCCGGCGGACGGCCGGGTAACTGGGCCGGGACTGCAAAGGGATCAAACGGACGTTCCGTGAGTGGCGTCTGCGAGTGACGCGCTCGGGCCTATGCGCAAACGGCTCAGCGCGAATCAGCGGGAAGCGATCGTGGAGAAGTCGCGGGCCGGCCCTGTCGTCGCGCGTGCTTGCCAAGCAGTACGGCGTCACCTCGAGCTGCATCAGGACGATCTTGATGAGGGAGCGGAAGAGGCGCGTCGTGGATGCTGACGCTTGAGACGGATCTTTGCCGCTCGAAGCTGTCCAAACCTATTCGAGCAGCCTGGTTTTAACGCGTTCTCCCTCACGCTCATGATTCTTAAGTGCTTCGTCATCAACGGTCAGCGTGAACATCAACTCAATGACAATGGGGTCGCCGGTGGCAAGCCTCTCCGGGAGACTGTCTGCAACAGCAACAATTTGGTCGATAAATTCTCGGATTTCGCGAAGCGGGGTATCAGTAAGGTGCGCAGCAGTCTCCATATATGGCGCTAGTTTACGGGAAACACCCGCACCACGTAGATTTGCAGCCATATCAATCAGGTCCTCGTAAACCTCTACGAAGCGCGTCGCGATGTGCTCAATGAGTGCTGGGTCGCCAGATTGGCCGAGCGGCCCAAAGGCACGTTCCTGGGCTTGGGTAGCGAGCATTTTCAAGATATTTGGGCCAAACGCCTGTAGATCATTGAAAACATTTCCGAGGAAATCAAATACCTCACGGTCATCGAAATGCTGACCGGTGCGGCGGGCGTAGCCCAACTCGTGGTCGCGCCATTTCGGCTCCAACGCCTCACGACGCTGCCAGAGCACACCCGCATACAGCAGGTACTCCCAGGCGGGTGGGCGCTGCGCTAGCAATTCGCGTTGTTGATCCGTCGTTCGCGGCACTCTCAGAACGGGTGGCTCAATGGTAGTCACGCCCGGTGTGACCGAGAGCTTCTGCTCGATTAATGATACGAGCTGTTCGGGCAACTTTCGCCGAGCATCAACGTACGCGACGGTCGGACGAAGCCCGGGGAGTTCGCTATCGTCGAGGCGAACCGGCAATAAGTAGGGGCCGATTTCTATAAGTGCTCGTGCCTGCACGCTCTGACGCTCGTGTCGCGTCCAAGTTTTGCTGACGTAGTGAGCCGATACGAACGCGACGGCGAAACGTGCGCGTTTTCTATAGACCTCGTCGAGAAGTACGTAAAGATCACTGCCCCACAACTCGGCAGCGGCGTACTCGTCGTAGAAGATCCGTATGTCTCGTTGTTTCAGCAGTTCGGCGACCTGCTGGACGTACGCACGGTCTTCCCCCGCGTAGGACAGTGCTACGTCGTAATCGAACGTCTGAGCAGCGGCGACCGTCACGCCAACTCCTTCGTACCGCAAGCGCCTTGAGCCTCAACCGCCTGTTCGCCTCGCACTTACTGCGCCTCCAGGAAGTCTGCGAGTTCTCGTAGGTCCATGTTCTCGGCGTCTTTCGGGTGAATCACAATCCGCAGGTGACTCGTTACGATCTGGGCCCGAGATGCAGTCAAGAACGATAGAAGAATCAAGCGCACGAGGTCGGGCCGGCTGATTTGACTGGAGAGCCGCGCGAGCCCGGAGCCGACAACAGGGATCGAGACGGGATCGCCTTGGCCGTTATTGCGTACAGCCTCCCATGCTGCGCACAGGCTTTGCCACAAGTCGGAAACGCTCCCTTGCGCCACGTTGTTGTTGCCCATGCGGGTATAAGCAACACAGAAGAAATGACGGTCAACGTCACCCAAAACGGCAACTGTGCCGACGGCATATCGATCGCGTTTACCGGCGGGCTTGTTGGCAGCGGTCTCTGTCGCTACGACCGTCGACCCGTGCAACGCCTTCTGGAGATCCTGGTCGAGTTTCGGCAGGTCATCTCCATAGACTCGGGTGAGAAGCTGCCCTTGGATTCCTCGCCTTTGGATGATGACTGGAGTTTCGGTATCGAACGTGTCGCTCATGCCGATAATAACATGGCCATCTTGTTCGAAGAGATCCCCTACGACGATGGAGATCTCCATGTCGGGATGGCTGAAACGGCGGCTATAGTGACGACGCGGGAGTGCGACCAAGACACCCCAGACAACGGGTACGCCGATGACCACCCACAAGTACCAGTTGGTCTGCTTCTTGGCCGCATCAGGGAAGAGGGCGGCGAGAAGGCCGGCGACGCCCGCTAGGAATCCCAGGCCAGCCAGAAAGGCAACTACCCAACGGCGGGAGGTGCGACGTGACAGCAGTGTCTTTTGAAATGCTTTGAGGTTCACAGGCCGAGCTTTTCGTAAATTGTAGCCTCGTAGTAAAAAGCGCCGGTTTTCGGAACCCTGGCGGCAAGGTTGGCGTAAAAATCCTCTACATGCTCGTCGAGTGCATATTGGACAATTTTGGGCTGAAAGGAAACGCTGGCGCTATATTGGGACACAAGCGTCGTCGGGATCTTGGCAGATTGCACCCTGCGTGATCCGTTGAGATTTACGAACACGACCGGCAGATTTAGCCTCGCAATGACTTCGATCTCGTAGTAGAGAAAGCTATTTGATCGCGCAGCCTTGGGTTTGGTGGTGTCACTGATCAGCACTACAGCTTGCTTGGTGTTCGCAAGGCGCTCACGCAGCCGACGTCGGATTGTGTCTGGCTGGCTGGTGTCGAGAGCGGTATTGATGCTGTGAGCATCCAGGAGGTCGAACTTTATATGCTCGTTGTCGCGCCAAGCCGTCATGAGCCGGTAGTAGTGAAGGTCCTCGCTGGCGAAAGCAACGTAAGTCTTGTTCCGATATGGCACGTTTGTCTTCTCCTGGACGCTATATCATACTTTAGCACTCAACGATGGTGACTGCTACCGGCTGCGTTTCGCGACCGATAGCGGAGTGGCAGAAGGCAGCACATCACCTCGCGCCCCTGATTCAAGATCACCGTCTGTAGTGGTGCCGCGCGGAGACGCTACTCCCGGGGTCCGACAGTGTTGGTGTTGTGGGCGCGACATACACGAAATCTGGCCGTTTGGCTTGATCGAATAGGCTGATCGAAGGAAAACGGCCAACCCGCGAGCCGATCGGCAGTCAAGGGTGTCGAGGTGCTGATTCAGAGGTCGGCTGGCGGTCGGCCCGACGGGCGAAACTGCGACCTCGCGCGCGATTTCGCAGCGTTCTGCGCCAGCCGGGGTTGATCTTCGAGCGGATGGATGAAATAGGTTGCCGGGATGTCGTTCGCACTGCCCGAGCCCATCGAGTCGTTGCCTCCGTTGCTGACCGCCCCGCCGTGGCGGGATCGCGGCCGAGTGAAACCGGTCCGGCTGAGGCTCGATCCAGTCCGGCCGGCGGAGTCAGTCCAGTGGCTGCCGGGTGAGCGGGAGAACTTCCTCGCGTCACCATTTCACCAGTTCGGTGCCGGGGTGGCGGCACTGCCCGCGCTGCTGGAGCAGGCCAAACAAGCACCCGCCGCGGTGATCGGGTTGTTGCAGCCCTTCGAGGCGCCGGTGTTGCCGTGGCTGATGAACTACTGGTTCGTTCACCGACCGGAGCAGCGGGTGGCGGCCTGGGCCTGGCTCGATCGGCACCCACATGCGGCCGCCGGTGATCTCGTGCCGCGCTCGCTTGGGTCGAGCCACGCCGACCGGCGCCGCGCCGAACTGGGCGTGCGCGCGCTGGTGGACGGCGGGCATGGCGACACAGTGCGCGGCGTCGCCCGCTCACACGGCCCGGCGGCGGCCGCTGGGCTGGAGACCATGCTGGCCACCGACCCGCTGCAGTGGCTGCCGGCAAAGCTGCCGTCCGTGCCTGCGTGGGAGGAACCGGCGCTGATCCCGCCGGTCCGGCTGCGCGACAAGTCGCGCGTGCTGCCGGCCGAGGTGCTCACCGATCTGGCGATGGTTCTCGCCTTGGGCGTCACCGACCACTATCCGGGGCTGGCACCGACCGCCGCGATGCTGGAGCCGGCCGACCTCGCCGAGTTCGGCTGGGCGCTGTTCAAGTTGTGGCAGGCGAACGGTGCCGACGCCAAGCAGTTGTGGGTGTTGGAGGCGCTCGGCATGGTTGGTGACGACGAGACGGCTCGCCGGCTGACCCCGCGAATTCTGAGCTGGCCGGGAGAGGGCGGGCACGCTCGTGCCGTCACGGGGTTGGAGGTCCTGGCCCAAATCGGCACCGAGGTGGCGTTGCTGCAGTTGTCCGCCATCGTTCAGCGGAGCCGCTACAAGGGACTCAAGGTCGCCGCCGAGCAGACGATGACCCGCGTTGCGGGTCGGCTGGGCCTGAGCTCGGAGCAGTTGGCCGACCGGCTGGTCCCGGACTTCGGCCTGGCCGCTGAAGGGGGCCTGGTCCTCGACTACGGTCCCCGCCGGTTCACTGTTGGCTTCGACGAGCGCCTGACGCCGTACGTGCAGGATACTGCCGGTAAGCGGCTCCGGGCGCTGCCCAAGCCGGGGGTGCGTGACGATGCTTCGCTCGCCCCGGAGGCATTCCAGCGGTTTGCCGCGTTGAAGAAGGACGTACGCACCGTCGCCGCCGTACAAGTGAGCCGGTTGGAGCGGGCGATGGTGGCCGGATGGCGCTGGAGCGTGGCCGACTTCCGGCTGTTCGTCGTGCAACACCCGTTGCTTTGGCACGTGGCGAAACGTCTGGTGTGGGGCGTCTACGACGGTGACGGAGCGCTGGTCGGCACGGTTCGGGTCGCCGAGGATCGCACCCTGGCCGATGTGCATGACGAGCGAGTCGAGCCGGCGGCCGGGACGACTGTAGGCGTGGCCCATCCGCTGCATCTCGGCGCGACGGGTCCGGGTTGGGTCGAAGTATTTGCTGACTACCAGATCTTGCAGCCGTTTGCGCAGTTGACGCGGGAGGTCTTCGAGCTCGGCGCGAACGAGGCGGCAGGCCCGGATCTACTCCGCTTCCACGGCCGCACGGTGCCCACCGGCAAGGTGCTCGGGCTGGAAAGGCGCGGCTGGCGGCGGGCATCACCGATGGACGGCGGAGTGCAGAGCGAGATCGAGGTCCCGGTGGGCGATGGCCGGATCTTCTCGCTGACGCTATCGCCGGGCATTGCGGTCGGTGCGGTGGACCTCTTCCCCGAGCAGACCCTCGGCTCGGGCAGCCTGGGAGGCGCCGTGCTGGGGCGGCTCGACCCGGTGACCACCTCGGAGATCTTGCGAGATCTAACGTCGCTGACAGCGTAGATACCGCCCAAGCGGTCGTGAAAGAACATGGACCGGCTGCCGCCATGTAGCGGTCAGCCAGCGTCCGAGCGCTCGATACGCCAATCCGACGCCGTCCGATGGATGACAGTCCGATGCGGGCGCGTCTCATAGCCTCACCGTGATCGAAGTCGATCTATTGAGGAGAGCCATGCGTATCGGCAGACTGCCCACCGCGATCGCCACCGTCGCCCTTTCCCTGCTCACCCTGCTCGTCGCCCCGGCGGCGGCGCAGGCCGCCGGCCCGATCTACATCAGCGTGCTCAAGCCGACCAGCACCAGCCCGACCCGAGTCCTCGACATGACCGGCTGGTCGATGGACAACCTGACCCAGGCGCAGCTGTGGATCTACCGGAACCAGGACGAGGTGCGTAACCAGCGCTGGTATGTCGACCTCATGTACAAGGACTCCGGCATGGGCGTCTACCACCTGCGCAACGCGCTGAGCAACAAGTGCCTGGACCGCCGCCTCGACGGCTCGCTGGACAACGGGGACGTGGTGCAGCAGTACACCTGCAACAACTCGAGCAAGAACCAGCAGTGGCGCGCCCACATGATCCCCCAGCAGACCGGTGACACGAACCTGAACTGGGTCCGTCTGGAGAACATGTCCGACGGCCGGTGCCTCGACGTCACCAATGCCAGTCACACCGACGGCGCGAAGCTACAGGTGTGGGACTGCGGCTGGGCCTGGAACCAGCGGTGGAACATCTACTGACCGGGGACCACGGAGTTCACTGGCAGCGGCCGGACGTGGTGATCGACGGACAGCCGCACCGTCGCCACCCCGGCGCGGCTGTCCGAGGACACGTCGACGTCGTAGGTGATCCTGGCCCACAACACCAGGATCACCACCACAGCCATCGAGTCAGCGAGACCACTCCCGCCGCCAGGTAGCGCTCAGCCGACGCCCGAGCGGGCGCCGGCCAGGCCCGCCACCATGAGTGCGATGCCGGGCACGGTTGCGCCATAAACCAGCAGTCCGACGCCGGCGATCACGAAGCCGCTGATGACCAACCCGGCCGGGGTTCGGTAGATCTGGGGTTAAAAACTGCTGGAAGCCCAGCTCAGCAGTTCGGTGCGGGCGGACGTGAGTGTTGCGGCGGGGATGCTCGTGGTGTCGGCGGTGTTGACGATCAGGGCGACGTGGATGGTGCCGGACGCGGAACCCGGCGCGGTCAGCAGGAGGCGCTGGGCGGTGCTGGCGCCGGTCTCGGTGGTGGCGGTGATCGCGCCGGAGGCCGGGATGCCGGAGACCGCGCCGAGGTCGCTGACCACCGTGGTGCGGGCCGGCAGGAACGAGCCGGGGAGATGAATTTCGGTCGGGGCGGTGATGCCGGTGTCGCGCCAGACCAGCACGCCGTATTGACGGGCGGCGACCAGCGACGCGATCGTGGTGAGGCGGGCCGGAACGGTCAGCCAGGCTCGCTGGGTGCCGGCGCCGGCGAACCCGTCACGGGCCAGGTCCTCGTAGCCGAAAGCCAGGGTGTGCCCGGCGACCGCGGACGGGTAGAGGCGGTCGAGCACGCGGCGGTCCAGGCGCAGGGCACCGGCCGCGATCACCGAGTGGTCCTCGCCGTTCCAGGCGTCGCCGCTGGTCTGCACCTTGTTCGGATTGCCGTTCATCAGTTCGGAGTGCCGGCCGCTGTAGACGTCCCAGTGCCACTGGGTGGCGGAGAGGACGGCGCCGGAGGTGGCCGCGTTGTTCCAGAACGTCGCGCCGGAGAGCCGGGAGTCGAGGCCCTGGTACATGGCGCGGATCATCCACGGGGTGCGGGAGCTGCTCATCGCATTGCCGAATTCGGACACGAAGCCGGTGGTGCCGAGGCCGGTGGCACGGTCACGGATGCGGTTCATCGCCGCGGAGTAGGTGCCGTCGCCGGCCGCGGTCGGGTCGACGGTGATCCGGGCGCCGTCGTAGTAGTGGCTGTTGAAGACGTAGCGGCCGCCCAGCGCGGGAATCGTCGAGAGGCCGCCGGCCTCGCCGAACGTGGTGTTCCAGAACACCAACGGCTCCGCGTAGAGCGGGAGGGCCGACCAGCCCGCGCCGTCCATCACGGTGCGGAACTTCTGGTAGAACGGCAGCAGGAAATTCTGCTCCCAGGTGGTGCCGGACGCGCCGTCGAGGCCGCCGTCGAACGGCTCGTTGAACGGGTCGACGCCGAGCAACATGCTCTTGGGCAGCGCATTACCGAGGTAGGTCAGCGCGGACGACGCCTGGGCGAGATACGCGTCCTGCACGCCGTAGTTGTTGTGCCAGAAGTCGTAGGCGGCTTTGCGGACGGCGTTGTTGGTCAGCATGTTCTGGCCCCAGAGCACGCAGATCCCGCACGACTCGGCCGGGTAACTCCCCTTGTCGATCACCCACTTCGGCGCGCCGTCGCCGGTGTACCAGCTGCCGGTGTTGAACAGGTACGACGCGTAGAGGTCCTGGTGGTAGTCGAGCAGCACGTGGATGCCGCGGTCGGTGAACTGCTTGATCTGGGCGGCCGCCCGGCTCAGATAGGCGGTGTCGATCGTGGTCGCGGTGGGCTGGACACCCTCCCAGCTGATCAGGAAGCGGATCGCGTTGGCGCCGGTCTGCTCGCGCATGATCGTGGCCGAGGTGGCCGCGTCGGCGGTGGTGCGGAACGGCAGCAGGCTGCTCTCATGGAGTTTGGTGCTGCCGGAGACGTTGAAACCACGGAAGGTGAGCTCGCGGCCGTACGGGTCGGTGAACCCGTTCGCGGCGGCGAGTGCGGGCCTCGGCACAGTGACCATCAGCCCCAGGAGCATCAGCACAAAGATCCATCGCGCTCGCACCATGTATCGAACGTAATCGATTGATTACGGAAGGCAATGACCCGAATGCGCGTCAGGTGTACCGGCCCCCGGGGCAGGTCACCTCAGGAGATCGCGACGCAGGCCTGTGCCGCGGTGTACTCGTCGGCCAGCAGCGTGCCGCAGAGGAAGGTGTTCGCGGCGACCTCGGCCACCGGGGTGAACGCGGCGCTCGCGGCGCCCGAGGTGCAGGCGCTGGTCTCGACGTTGCCGAACTCGGCGCCGGTCGCGTCGGCGCCCGAGACGCGCAGCATCACCTTGCCGGTGCAGGTCGACGAGGGGGTGAAGACCACCGTGACCCCGTTGATCGTGGTGTCCGCGGCGTCGACCGTCGTGCACAGCTTGCCGACCTCGTCGCCGGCCGGGGCCGTGACCAGGAAGACCGCCTCGCACTGACTGCCGCCGGCGGCCGTGGTGCTCCCCGGCGTGGAGGCGGCGTTCGCGATCGCGACGCCGAGACCGGTGACCGCGAGCAGGCAGGTCGTGATGATCGCGCCGTTGAACAGGGTACGTCTGCGCATGAGTGTTCCTTTCCGAGAAGCCGAACTGACGCCGTTCACCGTGGACAGACATTCTCTGAGATCCATGTGAGACGGTTGTCAGGAGGCTGTGCGGGACGCTTTTCATTCAGCCCGCACACAATTAGCGACGCTTTCCTGTATCTGATCTGTGGATTTTGATATCTCCCGCATAGCCATTCCACAGTGTCTATTCCTAGCTTCATCGACCATGACCGAACGATCGGCTCCGGCCCACACCGCCCTCACCCGCCGCGGCTTCCTGCGCGGCATCAGCGCGCTCGCCGTCGCAGGCGCCTCCTTGAGATTCGCCGCCCCCGCCCGGGCGGCCACCGCCTCCGGCAGCCTGACCGTCCCGCCCCTGCTCGAATCCACCACCGACAGCAGCGGGACGAAGGTGTTCAAGCTCAGCATGGAGTCCGGCACCACCGAGATCCTCAGCGGCGTCACGAGCGCGACCTGCGGCTTCAACCAGGCGTTCCTCGGCCCGGTGCTCAAGGTGAACCAGGGCGACACCGTGCAGATGGACATCACCAACAACCTCGACGACGTGAGCACGGTGCACTGGCACGGCGCGCACATCCCGCCCTCGGTCGACGGCGGCCCGCAGAACACCATCGACGCGGGCGGGACGTTCTCGCCGTCCTTCGAGATCAATCAGGCGGCGTGCACGCTGTGGTTCCACCCGCACGCACTGGGCACCACGGCCGAGCAGGTCGCCAGCGGACTGGCCGGGATGCTCATCGTCGACGACGACACCGACGGCGCGGCCGCGCTGCCCAGCACCTACGGCACCGACCAGTTCCCGCTGATCGTGCAGTCGAACCCGGTCAGCACGGCCGGGGCGCTGCTGTTCACGACCGCCGGCGAGACCGCGAGTACAACGTCGTTCCCGCTGCTGGTCAACGGGTCCAACGTGGGGGTGGACGGCACGCCGACGCTCACCGTGGACGCGAGCCGGGTCCGCTTCCACGTCCTCAACGCCTCGATCGCGGACATCATCACCGTCACCCGCTCCGACGGCGCCACCTTCACCCAGGTGGCGACGGATGCGGCGCTGTTGTCGAAGCCGCTCTCGGTCGCCGGTCTGCAGCTCGTGGCCGGCGAACGGGCCGAGATCTGTATCGACGTCACCAGCGGGGACAGCGTGACCCTGCAGGCGACGGTCACCGCCGGGGGCGCGCGGGGTGGCAGCGGCACGTCCGCGATCGTGACCCTGACCTCGAGCGCCACGGCGGCGGCCGACGAGCTGCCGAGCTCGCTCGCCACGTTCACGGCGTTGGACGTGAGCAGTCCGGACGCCACTCGTACGATCGCGTTGTCCAACCGCGGCAACAGCATGCTCATCAACGGGGTGGCCGGCACGACGATGGCCGCGATGGAAGCGGCCGGGATCATGACGACGCTCGGGGCGACCGAGGTGTGGACGATCACCAACGCGACCGGGCTGACCCACTCGTTCCATTTGCACGACGTACCGTTCCAGGTGTTGACGGTCAACGGAGTCGCGCCGACCGGCGGTTATGCTGAATGGAAGGACACCATTCTGATCGCGCCGCAGAGCACGAATGTCATCGCCATGCAGTTCACCGATTATGCGGACAACACATTCGGCTACATGTTGCACTGCCACAACACCGTGCACGAGGACGAGGGCATGATGACCATGCTGATGGTGATGACCGGCTGACCGTCTCCGTGGGCGATCAGCGGAGGCGGTCGCCGGGACTGCCCACCGGTCTGATCAGATACGCGCACGGAGCTCACCAAGCGGTTCAGCGACGACCAGTACGCCAAGGCGTTGGAGTCATGGTCGTGGCTGGACCTGCGGGGCAAGACGCCCCGCTTCGCCTCGCTGTTCGGGAACATCTTCCTCGAGGACGAACAGGGCACGTGGTGGTTCCTCGACACGATCGGCGGCGAGCTCCTGGCCGGATGGGTGAGTTACGCCGACCTGATCGCCGACCTCGAGACGGAGGACGGCCAGGACCAGTACCTGCTGGGCACCCTGGCCATGGCCGCATTCCACCGGCGCGGTCTGCGGCTGAACGACGACGAGGTGTACGCCTACGCGCCACCGCCCATCGTGACCGGCAGTTTTGCCGCTGACGAGATCCAGGTGTTCCGGTTCTCCGTCGTCGTCAACGTGGCGGGGCAGCTCCACCAGCAGCTCCGCAGCCCGGTGGCGGGCTGACGATCCCGCCGCCTGTATTACGCTGCCGCGCATGCCGCTGCCCGCTGACCTCCGCGCCTGCCTGACCGACCCGGATTTCTGGCGCGCCTACTTCTTCGAGAACGACACCACCGAGGACGAAGACGACGACGACTACGACGACTCCTCGATCGTCGTGGAGTTCTCGGTGGGTGGTGGCTACGGCCTGGTCCTCGACATCTGCGTAGGGCTCCGGTCGATCAACCTGGCGATGCGTACGCCGGACAGTTCCGAGCCCCTGGACCTGGGTTGGGATGATCAGGCGCACTGGCACCCTGACGCCCTGCGGTGGGCCGAGCTCGACCTGATCGCCCGCGCCGCCGCCGTGCTCGACCACACGCTCCGGCATCCCGGACCGGTCCTGGCCCTCGCCGGGCGGTTCGTCGTTCTCGGCTCCGGCGACGATCTGGACGCCGTCACCCCGATGATGGACGCCGCTTTCGGCACGCCGCCCGCACCCCAGGCCGATGTGGACCCGGAGGTTCCGATGCTGGACGTCGACTTCGGCCCGCCCCGGCCCGTCGAGACGTGGTGGCCCCGGACCCGGGACTGGCTGCACCGGATCGACGGCCGGTACAACGGGGTGGTGTGGCAGCAGGACGAGGCCGGAGTCTGGACGGTTCACCAGGACGAGGCCGAGAACATCGACCGTGACCTGTACAGCCTGCGCGGGCCCGACGGCGATTTCCCGTTCGCCGCCTGGCAGGAGCTGATGGCCGCGGCCGAAGCCACCCTGAAGACGGCCGACCTGCCCACCCCGGAGAGCCCGATCGAACAATGCTGGATCGACGAGGAGCGCACCGCCGCGCCCCGCGGATCACTCGTCGCGGCCCGCAACGGTCCGAGCCCGCTGCGCGACTCCCGCCGCTACCTGTTCACCCTGAAGCTGCCCGTGGCAGGCCGGTCGAAGGACTACCCGGTGGAGGTGCGCACCGATCTGAACCGGGCTCTGCGGCAGGCGGATCTCGGCTGGGCGGAGAGCAGCGGCTCCACGGTGATACCCGGAAGCGGGCAGACCGCAGCCGGCGTCAGCATCGGCGTCACCGGCGACCTCGACTCGGGCGTCGCCGTGATCCGGCAGGTGCTGGCTCGACACCGCGCCGACCCCGCTGGACTGACCGCCGGTCACTGATGCCGGCCCGGCCCGATTCATCGACCGGCGCCACTCCCGAAGCCCGCGGGCAGTGCCTAGGATCGCCAGCTATGACCGATCCCAGCATCGACGTGAACCGGCCGAGCAGCGCGCGGGTGTGGAACTACCTGCTGGACGGCACGGACAACTACGCCATCGACCGGGAGCTGGGCGACGCGCTCCGCTCGGCGAACCCGGCGATCGCGGCGGTCGCCCAGGCCCAACGGAGGTTCCTGATCCAGGCGGTGACGCTTCTCGCCGGCGAGGAGCGCATCCGGCAGTTCCTGGACATCGGCACCGGACTCCCGACGGCCGACAACACCCACGAGGTCGCGCAGCGGGTCGCACCCGGATCCCGGGTCGTCTACGTGGACAACGATCCCCTCGTCCTGGTGCACGCCCGCGCGCTGCTGACGAGTTCGGCGGAGGGCGAGACCGCCTACATCGACGCCGACGTGCACGACCCGGAGCGGATCCTGACCGAGGCCGCCCGGACGCTGGACCTCAGCGAACCCGTGGCGCTCACGATGATCGGCATCCTGGGCAACGTCGCCGACTACGCCGAGGCCCGCTCGATCGTCGAGCGGCTGCTCGCCGCCGTGCCCTCGGGCAGTTATCTCGTGGTGAGCGACGGGACGAGCACCAGCGCGCAGAGCGTGGAGAGCCAGCGGGTCGCCAAGCAGAACGGCCACCCCTACAACCTGCGCACACCCGAGGAGATCGGCGGCTTCTTCCAGGGCCTGGACCTGCTCGAACCGGGTGTGGTGTCAACCTCGCTGTGGCGGCCGCAGCCGGGCACGACACCGGAGGCCCTCGACGTCTACTGCGCGGTGGGCCGCAAACCCTGACCGCGCCGGGTCGGTTCTGGCCGGCCTGCTCGGCGGCACGACGGTGCCGACGACCAGTCACTCCGTGGGCCGCGTCCGCACGGCGCCGATGTTGGCGGCGATGACCAGCGCGATGGCCAGCCCTTCCACCGCGGTGAGCTGCTGGTGCAGGACGACATAACCGGCGATCGCCGCAACCGCGGGCCCCAGGCTCATCAGCACGGCGAAGGTCGCGGTGGGCATGCGGCGTAGTGCCAGCAGCTCCAGGGTGTAGGGCAGCGCCGACGACAACAGCGCCACCGCGGCACCCATCGCCAGAACGTAAGGATTCACCAGCGCGGTGCCGGCCCCGAGCGGAAGCGTGATGACCGCGGCGGCGATCATCGCCAGGGCCAACCCGTCAGCCTTCGGGAAGCGCTGCCCGGCCCGCGCACTGGCCATGATGTATCCGGCCCAGACAGCGCCCGCCGCGACCGCGAAGCCGATCCCCGCCGGGGTGAGCCGATCGGATCCGGTGCCGGTCAGCAACGCCACCCCGCCCGCGGCCAGGCCGGCCCACAGCCAGCTCGCCGCGCGGCGGGCGGTCAAAACCGACAGCACGAGCGGCCCCAGCACCTCCAGCATCACCACCGGACCGAGCGGGATCCGCGCGATCGCGTGGTAGGCCAGCGTGTTCATGCCGGCCAGCGCCACACCGAACCCGCCGATCAACAGCCAGTCCGCGCGCCGATAGCCCCGCACGCGGGGCCGGCACACCGCCAGCAGCACGAGCGCCGCGATCGTCAGCCGCAGCGTCACGACGCCGTCCACCCCGACCCGGGGGAACAGCAGCGCCGCGACCGCGCCGCCGAACGGGCCTGACAACAGCGCTGCCAAGACCAGCCCCACCGCCTCGGTGGAGTAACGAGCTTCAGTCATGCTTTTCGACGCTAGGAGTCACCCCGCTGGCCACGGAAATGCCGATTTTGCTGCGGTTATGCTCTGTGGTTATGACCGTCGAGCTGCGGCATCTGCGCGCCTTCCTGGCCATCGCCGCCGAAGGCACGATCACCCGCGCCGGGACCTGGCCCCTGCGCATCGGCCACGCCTGGTCGGCGCTGGGCGAACACACCACGCCCCTGCTGCGGCTCTGGAAGCAGGAGCACCCGGACACGCCTGTGCAGCTCCTGCGCGTCGACGATCGCCTGGCCGGGCTCGGACACGGCACCGTCGACGTCGCCGTCATCCGCGGCGAGGCCGACCTGCCCGCCGAGGTGGACACCGTGCTCCTGCTGTTCGAGGCGCGCGTCGCCGCCGTCGCCGCCGACAGCCCGCTCACCCGGAAAGCCCGGCTCACCCTGCACGATCTGGTCGCCGAGCCGATCGCCGTCAACACCATCGCCGGCACCGCGACCCTCGACCTCTGGCCGGCCGACGACGCGCCGAACGCCACCGTCGAGGTCGCCAACACCGACGACTGGATCGCCGCCATCGCCGCCGGCCACGCGGTCGGCGTCACCACCACCGCCACCGCGGCCACCTATCCGAACCCCGCCGTCACCTACCTCCCGCTGATCGACGTACCGGCCGTCCCGGTCCACCTGACCTGGAGGCAACCGCCGAGCCATCCCGCCGTACCGGATCTCGTCAACCTCGCCCGGAGGCTCCTCCTCGGGGAAAGAACTCGGTCTCGGGCCGCTGCAGGTATTCCATCGCCGCCGTGAACTGCGGGTCGGCGAAGCGCCGCGCCAACTCCTCGGGCGTCACGTCCTCGATCCGGCTCTGGATCCACCACACGTTGCCGAACGGGTCGCGCACCCGCCCGACCAGGTCGCCGAACGCCAGATGTGTCACCTCCGAGATCGACACACCGCCCGCCTCGACCGCTCGGCGGTGCACGGCGTGGGCGTCCTCGACGTAGAGCCGGAGAAACGCGGGCGTCGCCGGCCATCGCGGGTCAGCGTCGAAGAGCATCACGATCGCGTCGCCGATGCGCACCTCCGCGTGCCCGATCAGCCCCCGAGCGTCGATCACCCGGCCCAGCTCCTCGGCACCGAACGCCTCGCGGAGATAGTCGATGACCGCGGCCGCGTCACGCGAGACGATCCACGGCGTGACGGTCGTATAGCCCTCGGGGATCGCCTTGACAGACATATCGGATGGCTCCTCTCCGAACGGAATGCGTCCGGAAAAACTAGCCGTCATTCCGGCCAGTTTCCGTCCTCATGGGTGCTGGCTGCTCACCGAGATCACCTCGCCGGTCAGATAGGACGCGTAGTCGCTGGCCAGGAACGCCACCACGGTCGCGACCTCCCACGGCTGCGCGGCCCGGCCGAACGCCTCGCGCCCGGCCAGCTCGGCCAGCTCCGGTTCGCTGATCACTTTGCTCAGGAACGGGTGGGTGGCCAGGCTGGGCGCGACCGCGTTGACCCGGATGCCGTGCGCGGCCACGTCGAGCGCGGCGCACCGGGTGAACGCCATGACGCCCGCCTTCGCCGCCGCGTAGTGCGCCTGCCCGGCCTGCGCCCGCCACCCCAGAACCGACGCGTTGTTGACCACCGCTCCCCCGCCGCCCTGCGCGATCATCTGCCGCAGCGCCGCCCGCGTGCACCGGAACGTGCCACTCAGGGTGACATCGAGGACCCTCGACCATTCATTGTCGGTCATCTCGTGGACCGGCCGTTCGCCGCCGAGCCCGGCGTTGTTGATCATGACGTCCACCCGGCCGAACTCCGCCGCCGCGCCACTCACCAGGGCGGTCACCTCACGGTCGTCGGTGACATCACAAACCAAGGACCAGACCCTTTTTCGGTACGACGTGAGCAGCCGATCGCGCGCCGCCCCGAGCCGGCGCTCATGGCGGTCGCTGAGCACCACGCAGGCCCCCTCGGCGAGGCAGCGCTCCGCGATCGCGGCACCGATCCCGGTCCCGGCTGCCGCAGTCACCACGACCACCTTGTCCTGCAGCAGCCCGCGTCCCGCCGGCGGCCCGATCACCGGCGGCCCGGCCGGAGAAGGCTCCCGCGGCGGTCCCGGCCCCGTCCACGGACCTGAGCTCGGCGGCTGGCCCGGCGTCATCGGCGGTCCTGGCGGGGCAATCCCAGGACTCGCTCGGCCAGGATGCCGCGCTGGATCTCGTTCGACCCGCCGTAGATGGTGTCGGCGCGGCTGAACAGAAACAGTCTGCGCCACCTGTCGACATCGGGGTCACCGGGAACCGCGGCCACCCCGGCCGGCCCGAGGACCGTCATGGCCAGCTCGCCGAGGCCCTGCCGCCAGCGGGACCAGAGCAGCTTGATGACCGTGGCGGTGCCGGCGGACGGCGGCGCCGACAGCGACCGCAAGGTGTGCGCCCGCAGCACGGTCAGGTCGATCCAGGATCGGGTCAGCCGCTCGCGCACGCCGGGATCAGCGGCCGCGCCGGTGCGCCGGGCCAGCGCCACCAGGTCGTCGAGGTCGCGCTGGAAGCCGACCTGCTGGCCGACCGTGGCCGCGCCGCGTTCGAAGCCGAGCGTGGCCATCGCCACCCGCCAGCCCTGGCCGGGCTCGCCGACGACCAGGTCGCGGTCGGTGCGGGCGCTGTCGAAGAAGACCTCGTTGAACTCGCTGTCGCCGGTGAGCTGGCGGATCGGGCGGACCGTGACGCCGGGCTGGCGCATCGGCACCAGCAGATAGGACAGGCCGGCGTGCCGGGAGGCGCCCTCGGGCGGCGGCGCGGTGCGGGCCAGCACGAAACACCAGTCGGCCACGTGCGCCAGCGACGTCCACACCTTCTGACCGGTGAGCACCCACTGGTCGCCGTCGAGCCGGGCCCGGGTGGCGACGGCAGCGAGATCCGAACCCGCGCCGGGCTCGGAATAGCCCTGGCACCACAACTCCGTGGCCGCGGCGATGCCGGGCAGGAACCGCTCCCGCTGGCGGGTGGTGCCGAGCTGGATGAGGGTGGGACCGACCATGGTGACGCCGATGTGGTCGACCCGGCTGGGGGCGCCGGCCTTCGCGCACTCCTCGTGAAAGATGACCTGACGCTCCAGGGACGCGCCCTGCCCGCCGTGCTCGACCGGCCAGGCCAGGGTGGACCAGCCGGCGGCGGCCAGCCGGCGGGTGAAGGCCAGGCGCCTGTCGAACGCCTCGTTCTCCCGGCCCGCCCCGCCGGCGCCGCGCAGGTCGTCGGTCACGGTCGCGGCGAGCCACGCCCGGACCTCGCGCCGGAAATCCTGATTGTCGTCCACTGGCGACGCCTCCCGCTTCGCACGTAAGCTCACCCTACCAAGCACTTGCTTGGTCGGCCACGAGCGAGCGGAGGGTGCGATGGCCTCGACGATCCCGGCGGCGGTGGCCCGAGCCGCCCACGACTTCGGCTCGACGCCGGCCGTGGGCGCGCTGACGTACCGAGAATTGCTCGTCATGGTCCGGCGGGTGGCGCGGGCACTGATCGCGGGTGGGCTGCGGCCGGGTGATCGGCTCGCGCTGTGGGCCCCGAATTCGGCGGAGTGGGTGCTGACCGCGCTCGGGGTGAGTTATGCGGGCGGCACGCTGGTGCCGGTCAACACCCGGTTCACCGCGGTCGAGGCCCTGGAGGTGATCCGGCGCAGCCGGGCCCGGGGTCTGGTCGTGGTCGGCCCGTTCCTCGGTACCGACCGGCTGGCGCTGCTCCGCGCCGCCGCCGACTCCGACTCCGACTCCGACTCCGACTCCGACGAGCGTGGCCAGTCCCGACAGGCCGGTGCCCTCCCCGAGCTGGTCGTGTCGATTCCCGACGGGTGGGCCGATTTCCTGGCTCGGGGTGACGCGGTCCCGGCGAGCGAGGCCGACGCGCGGGCAGAAGCGGTCACGCCCGACGACGTCGCCGACATCCTGTTCACCTCGGGCACGACCGGGCGCAGCAAGGGAGTGATGAGCGCGCACCGGCAGTCACTCGACGTCGCCGCGGCGTGGGCCGGGATCGCCGGGCTCGGCACCGACGACCGCTATCTGGTGGTCAACCCGTTCTTCAACAGCTTCGGCCTCAAGGCCGGCATCCTGGCCTGCCTGGTCAGCGGCGCGACGATCGTGCCGCAGGCGGTGTTCGACGTGGCGCGCACGCGCGAGCTGATCGGCAGCGAGCGGATCACCGTGCTGCCCGGCCCGCCCACCCTCTACACCAGCTTGCTGGACCATCCCGGGGCCGGCGAGCACGACCTGTCCAGCCTGCGCCTCGCGGTCACCGGGGCTGCCGTCGTGCCACCCGCGCTGGTCGAGCGGATGCGCAAGGAGCTGGGCGCCGAGGTGCTCACCGCGTACGGATTGACCGAAGCGGTCGTGGCCACCATGTGCCGCGCCGGGGACGACGCCCGGACCGTGGCCGAGACCTGCGGCCGCGCCGCCGCCGGCTTCGAGATCAAAATCCATCGGTACGCCGGTGAAGTCCTATTGCGTGGGCCGAACACGATGCTCGGTTACCTCGACGACCCGGCCGCGACCGCTGAGGCGATCGACGCGGAGGGCTGGCTGCACACCGGTGACGTCGGGCGGCTCGACGAGCACGGCTATCTGACCATCACCGACCGGCTCAAGGACATGTACATCTGCGGTGGCTTCAACGTCTATCCGGCCGAGGTGGAGCGCGTGCTGGCCGGGCTGCCGCAGGTCGCCGAGTCCGCGGTGATCGGGGTGCCCGACCAGCGGCTCGGCGAGGTCGGCAAGGCGTTCGTGGTGTGCCGCCCGGGCCAGGTGATCACCGAGGCGGAGGTGATCGGTTTCTGCCGGGAGCGGCTGGCCGGTTACAAGGTGCCGCGCAGTGTCGAGCTGCGGGGCGGGCTGGCGCACAACGCCTCGGGCAAGGTCCTCAAATACCTGCTGCGCGAAGAGGCGGCCGATGGCTGACGAGGTGCTCTACGAGCGGCGGGGCCCGCTCGCGGTGGTGACGATGAACCGGCCGCGCTATCGCAACGCGCAGAACTCCGCGATGACGTACGCGCTCGACGCCGCGTTCGGCCGGGCCGTGGACGACGGCGAGGTGCGGGTGATCGTGCTGGCCGGCGCGGGTGAGCACTTCTCGGCCGGGCACGACATCGGCACACCGGAACGGGACGCGGACACGCCGTTCGCGCGCCGGGCGGCACTGTGGTGGGACCACACCGACCGGGCCGGGGCCGACCGGCGGTTCGCCCGCGAGACAGAGGTCTACCTGGGCATGTGCCGGCGATGGCGGGAGATCCCGAAACCGGTGATCGCCATGGTGCAGGGCGCGTGCATCGCCGGCGGGCTGATGCTGGCCTGGGTGTGCGACCTGATCGTCGCCGCCGAGGACGCGTTCTTCGCCGATCCGGTGCTGCGGATGGGCATCCCTGGCGTGGAGTATTTCGCGCATCCGTGGGCGCTCGGGCCGCGCTTCGCCCGGGAGGTGCTGTTCACCGGGGACCGGTTCGGGGCTCACCGTGCGTACGACATAGGGATGGTCAATCGGGTCGTGCCCCGCGCGGACCTGGAGCCGGAGGTGATCGCGCTCGCGGAGCGCATCGCGGCGATGCCGCCGTTCGGTCTCGCGCTGGCCAAACGCGGCCTGAACCAGTGCGAGGACCTGATGGGCATGCGTGCCGGGATGGACGCGGTGTTCGGCCTGCACCACCTCGCGCACGCGCACAACGCCGAGGTCACCGGCGATCCCCTGGCCGGTTTCGATCAGAAGGCCATGAAGCGGTGAACCTCGACCTGCCACCCGATGCCCTGACGTTCCGTGACGAGGTCCGGGACTGGCTCGCCGCGAACGTACCCGCCGAGCCACTGCCCCACGTGGACACGCCGGACGGCGACGCGGCGCACCGGGCCTGGGAGCGGCGGCTCGCGGACGCCGGCCTCGCGGTGGTGTCCTGGCCCGCGCGGTATGGCGGGCGGGACGCGCCGGCGCTGCACGCGCTGCTGTTCGAGGAGGAGTACCACGCCGCCGGGGCGCCGATCAGGATCGGTCAGAACGGGCTGTTTTTGTTGGCGCCGACGCTGTTCGCGGACGGTACCGCGGAGCAACGCGAGCGGATCCTGCCGCCGATGGCGCGCGGTGATCAGGTGTGGGCGCAGGCCTGGTCGGAGCCGGAGGCGGGCAGTGACCTCGCGGCGATCCGGTCCCGCGCGGAACGGGTCGAGGGCGGCTGGCGGCTGACCGGGCAGAAGACGTGGAGTTCACGGGCGGTGGTGGCCGATCGGGCGTTCGGGCTGTTCCGCAGTGATCCACGCGCGGAACGGCACCGGGGGCTGACCTATCTGATGGTCGACCTGCGCGCGGCAGGGGTCACGGTGCGGCCGATCCGGCAGCTCGGCGGGGAGGCCGGGTTCGCGGAGATCTTCCTGGACGACGTGTTCGTGCCGGATGCCGACGTGATCGGCGCGCCCGGTGACGGGTGGCGGGTGGCGATGAGCACCGCCGGGCATGAACGCGGGCCGGGATTGCGGAGCCCGGGACGGTTCAGCGCGGCGGCACGGCGGCTGGTGGCGGCGTGGCAGGAGGGCGGGGATCCGGGTCTGCGGGATCGGGTAGCGGATGCCTGGATCGGGGCTCAGGCGTATCGGATGCATGCGTTCGCCGGGGTCGCCGCGTCGCCCAGCATGGTCAAGCTGTTCTGGTCCGAGCTGGATGTGGGGCTGCACGAGACCGCGCTGGAGGTGCTCGGGCCGCGAGCCGAGATCGACCGGGCGTGGGCCGACGGATATCTGTTTGCGCTGGCCGGGCCGATCTATGCGGGGACCAACGAGATCCAGCGCGACATCGTCGCCACCCGGGCGCTGGGCCTGCCGCGATGATCCGCCAATCTTCGGTTGTCGCTGGCCGGGCGCTGGGGTGGCCGCGATGAGGCTGGTTCCGTCGCTGGAGCAGGCCGCGTTTGCCGGCTCGCTGCATGACCTGTTGTCCGGGGCCGAGGTGCCGGCGGCCGCGGACAGGTGGGCCGACGGGGATCACGGGCCTGGCCGGCGGGTGTGGGAACGGCTGGCCGGGGCGGGGGTCACCGGGCTCGCTGTGCCGGAGCGGTGGGGTGGACTCGACGCCGGGCCGGCCGACCTGGTCATCGCCGCCGAAGAGCTGGGGCACCACGCGGTGCCGGGGCCGGTGGCCGAGACTCTCGCCGCCGTGCCCGCCCTGCTGGCCGGGCTCGGCAAGCCCGGCAGGTGGCTGCGAGCGCTGGCCGAGGGGAAGGTCTTGGGCACGCTTGCCGCGCCGCCGTGGCTGCCGTATGCCGTCGATGCGGACGCTGCTGACGTGGTGCTTTTCGCCGATCGGGGCGCGGTCGGGGCGGGCGGGATCGGCGCGGCTCACTCCTCGCTCGACCGCACGCGGCGGCTGTTCGAGGTGGTTCCGGCCGGACCGCTGGAAGCGTGCCCCGCAGTCGGCCGGGCCCTCGACCTCGGCGCCCTGGTCTGTGCCGCACAGCTGCTCGGCGCCGGGCGGGCCTTGCTCGAGGTGGCGGTGGCGCACGCTCGCAGCCGGGCCCAGTTCGGCGGGCCGATCGGACGGTTCCAGGCGGTGCGGCATCGGCTGGCCGACGTTGCGGTCGGGCTCGAGTTCGCGCGGCCGCTCCTCTACGCGGCTGCGGTGACCGTCACGCCCCGGGACGTCTCGGCCGCGAAGGTGGCCTGCTCGGACGCCGCGAACCGGGCCGCCCGCGCGGCGCTGCAGGTGCACGGCGCGATCGGCTACACCCAGGAGCACGGCCTCGGCCGCTGGCTGACAAAGGTGCGCGCGCTGAGCCTGTCCTGGGGCACCCCGGCCGACCACCGGGCGCGTGTGCTGGCCGAGCTGGCCAAGGAGGACGGATGGAACTGAGTGACGAACATCGGGCGCTTCGTGACGCCGCGCGGGGACTGCTCGCCGCGCGCCCCGATCCGCTGTGGCCACGACTCTGCAAGGAGATCGGCGTCGCCGGGCTGGCGGTGCCCGAGCAGCACGGTGGCGCCGGTGCCACCCTGCTGGAGTCCCAGGTCGTGCTGGCCGAGTTGGGGCGGCAGCTCACCCCGTCGCCGATGCTCGGCAGCGCGGTCCTGGCCACCCAGGCGCTGCTGCGCGCCGGTGCCACCGACCTGCTGCCGTCGCTGTGCGCCGGTGAGCGGGTGGCGGCACTGCTGCTCCTCGGCGATCACGCGGTTTCCGGAGGGGGGCGGCTGACCGGCGAGGCCCGCCAGGTGCTCGACGCCGAGACGGCCGACGTCCTGCTGGTAGCAACCGGGGACGCGCTCTGGGAGGTGGCGGCCGCGGACGTCACCGTGCAGCACTGCGATCTGCTCGACCCCACCCGGCCGCTCGCCGTGGTGCGTTTGGACGACGCGCCCGCCCGGCGGCTGGGTGGCGATGCCGGGTTGCTGCCCTGGCTGCGCGACCTGGGCTGCGTGGCGTTGAGTGCCGAGCAGATCGGCGCCGCGGCCCGGGCTTTCGAGCTGACCCACGACTTTGTCCGCCAACGGGTGCAGTTCGGTCGTACCATCGGGTCTTTCCAAGTGATCCAGCACCGCCTGGCCGAGGCGTACCTGAGGCTGGAAACCGCGACCACCGCATCCTGGACCGCCGCCGAAGCCCTGGCCACCGGCTCTCCCGAGGCCCCGACGCTGGCCGCGATGGCCAAGGTGCACTGCTCGGAGGCGCTGCAGGCGATCGTCGCCGAGATGATCCAGATGCACGGTGGCATCGCGATCACCTGGGAGCACGACGCGCACCGCTACCTGCGCCGCGCCTACGCCGACGCGCAGCTCTTCGGCGCGCCGTCCGTCCACCTCGACCGCCTGTCCGGCACGCTGCTGCCCACCTGACTCGCCCGCGGGGCATACGATCCTTCGATGGAAGAGCCCGATCGGCCGTCAAAGGCCCGGTCCATGGTCGGACTGGGTGTCGCCTTCGCTCTGCTGCTGGTGCCGGCCGGTGGCGTTGCCCTGTTCGCTCTGGTCGTCAGCGCCTTCGAGGTCGGCAGCCGGGTCCTGGCGCTGCTCGCGGCGCTGGTCGCGGGCGCGGGTGTGGTCTGCGGTGTGCTGGCGTTGGCGGCCGGTTCCAGCGGAAAGGCGGAACGCGCCCGGCAGCTGATGACCGCCGACTTCCTGATCACCTTGGGCGCTGTCGTCGGCGCGATGCTCATCCCGACGCACGGCGAGTAGAGCCGTTTGGTCCTACGCGGCACTGACCACTAAGTTGACCGCCGTGAATGGTCAACACGGGGGTTTCGTGCCGCAGGCGTCCGACGGCACACAGAGCAGCGAGCCGCAGCCCTACCCGGAGCAGGCTTACCCGGCACAGCCCTACGCGGCGCAGCCCGTAGCGCCGCAGGCTTACCCGGGCCAGCCGGGTCCGGCGCAGCCCGGAACGCCGCAGGCCTACCCGGCGCAGCCTTACCCGGCGCAGGCCGGGCCGCCGCAGGTCGGACCGGTGCCCGAGCCGGGTGTGCAGTTCGGACAGCCCTGGCCTGACTCGGCGGAACGGTCCCCCAGCAAGCCGCCGCGCAGCCCGCGCACCGTCTGGGGCACGATCAAGACGCTGATCGGGGTCGGTATCGTCGTGGCGTTCGCGGGTGGCGTGTTCTACACCCACGTCATCGACCCCGATCGCGACGACGCCGGCAACGTGCGGGGGGACCGGTCGATCACCTATGCCGATGTCCGGGTCGGCGACTGCGCCAAGCTGAACCCGTTCATCCGCCAGGACAGCAACGTCGACGTGACACCGTGCACGAGCACGCACAACGCCGAGGTCGTCGCGCGCCACACCATGCCGAAGGGTGACTGGCCGGGCGAGGACGCAGTCGACAAGACCGCGACGACCGAGTGCTCGAAGCAGCTGGAGTCCTACGCGGGCAAATCCGCCGACGTCGAGCCGATCTTCGCGGTGCCCACCGAGTCGACCTGGAGCCGCGACCGCGACATCGTCTGCTTCGCCTATCGTTCCGGCGGCGGCCTCACCAAGTCGCTGCGCAAGTGAGCGGCCCGCGCTGATCAGATCCGGTCAGCGCGCCCCCGGCGGCTCCCGACCGTGCGAAGCCAGCTCCCCGCTCAACCGCGCCGACCGCTGCGTGGGGACTTTCGGCGCGCTCCGCACCACAACTTCACACGCTCCGCTGTTTCAGGCGCTGCGTGGGGACTTTCGGCGCGCTCCGCACCACAACGCTCCGCACCACAACTTCACACGCTCCGCTGTTTCAGGCGCTGCGTGGGGACTTTCGGCGCGCTCCGCACCACAACTTCACACGCTCCGCTGTTTCGGGCGTTGCGTGGGGACTTTCGGTGCGTGGCGGGCCGCTGCTCAGATCCAGTCGGTGTGGCGGGGCCAGGCCAGCAGGGTGTCGACCACCTCGGTGGTGGCCGACGGCGGTGGGGGCGCGGCGGTCCGGTACCGGCCCTGGAAGAACAGCAGCGGCCCGCCGTCGCGGCACTCGCCGAGGGTGAGCACCCGGCCTACCACGATCACGTGGTCGCCACCCGGGTGCACGGCCTCGACCCGGCACTCGGCCCAGGTCAGCGCGTCGCGCAGGATCGGCATGCCGCCCGGTGACGGGGTCCACGCGACGCCGTCGAACTTGTCCGGACGGCTCGTGCCGAACGCGCGGGACAACTCGTGGTGGTCCTCGCCGAGCACGTTGACGCAGAACAGCCCGGTGTCCTGGATCCGCTGCCACGTCTGCGAACCGGCCTGCGGGCAGAACAGCACCAACGGCGGATCCAACGACAGCGGCACAAAAGCCTGACACGCAAAGCCAGCCGGAAAAGCCCGGCCACCCGCCAAAGCCGCACCGCCAGCCGACCCCAGACCACCCGCCGCACCGCCAGCCGCCCGACCACCCGACGACGCCGGGCCGCCAGCCGACCCCAGACCACCAGACGACGCCGGGCCACCAGACGACACCGGGTCGGTGGATGACGCCGTTGTGACGATGGTGACGCCGGTGCAGAAGTGGCCGAACACCCGGCGGAACTCGCGCGCGTCCACCTCCACCGCGACGGTCACCCGTGGCCGCCCGCGGCGAACCGATGGCCCCACACGCTGTGCGCGGTGGTCTGCCGGGCCACCCACGTGTCGTCGTCGACGGTGAGCCCGGCCGTGCCGTATTCGATGTCGAAGCCGCTCGGTGTGCGTACGTAAAAAGAAATCATGTTGTCGTTGGCGTGCCGGCCGAGCGTGGAAATCATCGGGGCCTTGTGCCGCGCGCAGCGGTCGATCGCCCGGCCCACGTCGTCGATCGACGCCGTCTCGGTCATCAGGTGCACGAGGCCGCTGGGCGCGGGGATCGGCGCGAGCGCGACACTGTGGTGCCGCGGCCCGCAGCCGAGGAACCGCATCCACAACGGTTTGTCGTTGGGCGGCAGCCCGATGGTCTCCGGGATCAGCCGCATCGAGTCGCGCAGGCGGAAGCCGAGCACCTCGGTCCAGAACCGCAGCCCGGCCTCGTCGTCGAAGGACGGCAGCACCACGTGCCCCATCCCCTGCGCACCGGTCACGAAGCTGGTCCCGTAGCGGCTCAGTGCCGGCCGGGTGTCGAGGGCCGCGCCACAGAAGAACTCGAGCCGGTTGCCGGCCGGATCGTCCACGCTGATCATGCGATCCACCCGCCGGGCGGCGAGCTCGTCGTCGCCGGCCGCTTTGAAGCCGACGCCGGCCGCTTCCAGGGCGCTGGCGAGCTGCGCAAAAGAAGATGGTGACGCCAGCTCCCAACCACTCGCGGCGAGCCGGTCACGCTCGCCGGGCACCACCACGATCCGCGCGGGCAGCTCGTCCATCCGCAGGTAGACCGCGGACGCGTCCGGGCCACGGCCCTCGACCATGCCGAGCACCGTGACACCGAACTCCCGCCACGCGGGCACGTCGGTGGCCTCGACCCGCAGGTAGCCGAGCGATCGAATGAGACTCATGACCGGTCCCCTTCCAGCGAATCGAACAGGAAATCGAACGCCAGGCGATGGAACTCGTCGAACTTCTCCAGGTGCGCCCAGTGCCCGCAGCCGCCGAAGACGTGCAGCCGGCAGCGGCGGATCAGCTTGAGCGCGACGAGCGCGCCGTCGAGCGGGTTGACCCGGTCCTCGCGGCCCCACACCAGCAGCACCTCGTTGCGCAGCCGGTGCGCGTCGCGCCAGAGCAGGCCCTCCTCGAAGGACGCGCGGTCGGTGAAGGAGGCCCCCATCGCGCGCATGGCCTGCAGCGCCGCGGGGGTGGAGGCGGCGGCGAACCGCTCGTCGATCAACTCATCGGTGATCAATTTAGGATCGACCACGAGGGTACGAAGGAAAGCCGCCAACCGTTCCCGGCTGGGCCCGGCCCCGAACGCACCCAGTCGCTTGACCCCCTCGGTCGGGTCGGCGGCGAACACGTTGAGGCTGAGCCCGCCCGGCCCCATCAGCAGCAGCTTCCCGGCTCGGGCCGGGTGCCGCAGCGCGAACCGCACCGCGGTGCCCCCGCCGAGCGAGTTGCCGACCAGGTCCACCCGGTCGAGCCCGAGCTCGTCGAGCAGCTCCGCGAGCGCGTCGGCGGCGTGCGTGAAGTAGTGCCCGGTCAGCTCACCGAGCTCGGACCCGCCGTAACCAGGCTGGTCGACGGCGAGGGTGTCGAAGCGTTTGGCGAAGACCGGGACCGACCGCCCGAAATTGCTCATCGCCGACGCGCCCGGCCCGCCGCCGTGCAGCAGCACCAGCGGGGGCGCGCCGGGTGACCCGGCTCGGTGGAACGCGAGAGTCATGGCCGCCTCACATCATCGCGTCGGCGACGGAGAGGCCGAACTCGCCGCGGCCGAACATGGACAGGGCTCGCTCCGGATCGTTGATCGCGTGCACCCGGCCGGCGTGCGCGTCGCGCCAATACCGCTGCATCGGGTGGCTGGAGTAGATCGCCCGGCCGCCGGAATTCTCGAACAGCCGGTCGACGGCCTGGATCGCCAGCTCGGTGCCGCGCACCTGGTCGCGGCGCACCCGCAGGCGCAGCCGGGCCGGCAGCTTCTCCCCCGCGCTGGCGAGCGTCATCAGCTCGGTCATGTCGGCGGTCAGGGCCAGCCAGGCGGCGTCCAGGTCGGCGGCCGCCCGGGCCACCCGCACCTGCGAATACGGATCCTCGGCGGCGCGCACCCCGGCATACGCCGCGCGGACCCGCTCGCGCATGTAGCTGACGTGCGCGTCATACGCCCCGGTGGCCATACCGATGATCGGGGTGGTGATCGTGTACGGGAAGATCGACCCGTACGGGATCCGGTAGAGCGGCGCGGTGTTCAGCTCCTGGCCGGGGCAGACGCAGCGGGCGGTGTCACCGAAGCTCAACGACCGGTACGCCGGGACGAACGCGTCGGCCACCACGATGTCGTTGCTGCCGGTGCCGCGCAGCCCGACGGTGTGCCAGACGTCCTCGACGGTGTAGTCGTCGGCCGGCAACAGGAACGTGCGGAAGTCGGCCGGCGTCTCGCCCTCGCCGGGCACGATGCCACCGAGCAGCACCCAGCTCGCGTGCTCGCAGCCGGAGGAGAAGCTCCAGCGGCCACTCACCCGATAACCCCCGTCGACCGCGGTGATCCGGCCGGTCGGCGCGTACGACGAGGACATCAGCGTGCCCGGATCGTCGCCCCAGACGTCCTGCTGGGCCTGGTCGGGGAAGAGTGCCAGCTGCCAGTTGTGCACCCCGATCACCGAGGCGACCCAGCCGGTGGACCCGCAGGCGGCGGCGATGTCGCGCACGCAGCCGAAGAACGTCACCGGATCGGCCTGATAGCCGCCGAACCGGGCCGGCTGCAGCAGCCGGAAGAAGCCGGTGGCGGCGAGTGACTTGATGCTCTCGGTGGAGATCGTCCGGCGGTCCTCCGCCTCCTGGGCGCGGTCGCGCAGGACCGGCACCAGCTCCTGAACCCCGCGTGCGACGGCGATGGCGCCCTGCATGAGATCCCCTCTCATCGGCCTGGCTCGCGCACTCAACGGTCCCTATACTAGAACACGTTCTACCTGACGGGCTACCGCCCCGAGAGCTGGGGAGCGCAAGATGACCGACGGCGCGACAGCACGCACGATCGACACCGGGGTGCCGCCGCTCAGGTTCGCCCGCGGCTGGCACTGCCTGGGCCTGGCCGACTCGTTCCGCGACGGTGCGCCGCACGCGATCGAGGCGTTCGGCACCAAGCTGGTGGTCTTCGCCGACTCGGCGGGCGCCCTGCACGTGCTCGACGGGTATTGCCGGCACATGGGCGGTGACCTGACGATGGGCACGGTCAAGGGCGACGAGATCGCCTGCCCGTTCCACGACTGGCGCTGGCACGGCGACGGCCGCTGCGCCGCGGTGCCCTACGCGCGCCGGGTTCCGCTGCGCGCCCGCACCCGCTCCTGGCAGACCCTGGAGCAGAACAGGCAGTTGTTCGTCTGGCACGACCCGCAGGGCGCCCCGCCACCGCCCGAGGTCACCATCCCGCGGATCGAGGGCGCGTTCTCCGACGAGTGGAGCACCTGGACCTGGGATTCGATCCGGATCGACGGCGCCAACTGCCGCGAGGTGATCGACAACGTGGTCGACATGGCGCACTTCTTCTACATCCACTTCGCGTTCCCGACGCTCTTCAAGAACGTGCTGGAGGGTCACGTGGCGGCGCAGTTCCTGCAGACCCGGCCCCGGCCGGACGTGCCGGTCACCGCGCGGCAGGCCGGCGACGCGACGCTGCGCTCCGAGGCGGCCTATCACGGCCCGTCCTACATGATCGACTACCTGTTCAACGACTACCGCGGCTTCAACGTCGAGTCGGTGCTGATCAACTGCCACTACCCGGTCACGCCGACGTCGTTCGTCCTGCAGTGGGGTGTGATCGTCAAACGGCTGCCCGGCCTCACCACCGAGCAGGCGGCCCGGGCCGCGACGAAGTTCGCCAAGAGCATCGGGATCGGCTTCGAGCAGGACGTGGAGATCTGGAAGAACAAGAGCCGCGTCGACAACCCGCTGCTCTGCGCCGAGGACGGCCCGGTCTACCAGCTCCGGCGGTGGTATGAGCAGTTCTACGTCGACACCGAGGACGTCACCGAGGACATGGTGGCCCGCTACGAGTTCGAGGTCGACACCACCCGCGCCGTCGAGACCTGGACCGCCGAGGTGGAGGCCAACCTGCAACGGCAGGCCGGGTCGGCGCCGTGACCCGGGCCGGCACCCGCACCGAGCGGCAGGAATACCTCGAGGGCGGCCTCGAGGAGCTGGCCTGTGAGCGCTGTGCCGCGGTGGTCCGGGTCCGCAAGTCCAGCCCGCAGCAGACCAGCGTGCAGTGGAGCACCGCGGCCGTCCGGCAGTGCACCACCCCGCTCGGCGCGCTCGTGCCCCGCTGCCCGGCGCTGCACGCCAGCATCGACGACGCGGTGCGGGCCGGCCGCCTGGACATTCCCTGATGGCGTACCGGCTGCGGGTCGCCGAGGTCATCGCCGAGACGGCCGAGGCACACTCGCTGGTGCTGGCCGTGCCGCCGGAGCTGTCCGCGACGTTCTCCTACCTGCCGGGGCAATACCTGACCGTCCTGGTGCCGCACGGCAGCGGCAGTGTGGCCCGCAGCTATTCGCTGTCCAGCTCGCCGCACACCGACACCAACCCCAAGATCACCATCAAACGGGTACGCGACGGGCAGGCGTCCAACTGGCTCTGCGACCACGTCCAAGCCGGTGACGAGCTGGAGCTGTTGCCGCCGGCCGGGGAGTTCACGCCCGGCTCGCTCGACGACGACCTGCTGCTGCTCGCCGGGGGCAGCGGCATCACCCCGGTGATGGCGATCATCAAGTCGGTGCTCGCCCACGGGCACGGGCGGCTCGCGCTGGTCTACGCGAACCGCGACGAGTCGTCGATCATCTTCGCCGGCGAGCTGGCCGAGCTGGGGCGGCGTCACGGTGACCGGCTGCGCGTGACGCACTGGCTGGACCACGAGCGCGGCGCCCCCGACCCGGGCGCGCTGGCCGCGGTCGTGACGCCGTGGGCGGGGCTCATGGCGTACATCTGCGGTCCTGAGCCCTTTGTGGCGATCGCCCGCGAGGCGCTGCAGGAGGCCGGAGTCCCGCATGATCGCGTGCGGGTCGAGCGTTTCGCGTTCGAGCAGGTCCGCACGGCGGACGCGACCCTCGAGGTGGAGCTGGACGGGCAGACCCACCGGTTGGCGTGGCCGACCGGCACACGGATGCTGGACGTGGTGATCGAGGCCGGGCTCAACCCGCCGTTCTCGTGCCGGCAGGGGCACTGCGGCGCGTGCGCGTGCCGGCTGCTCAGCGGGGAGGTCGAGATGATCAACAACGAGATCCTCGAGGAGGAGGATTTCGCCGAGGGGTATGTGCTGGCCTGCCAGTCGGTGGCCCGCAGCGAGCACGTGTCGGTCACGTACTACTGAGTTGTAAGCTTTCAATCCAGAGACTTCCATGTTTCGATTCCATGACGCGCCCGGTGTCGTCGCCCCCCAACGACGGCGCCGATCCCCTCCGAAAGGAAGCGTCATGAGATCCATCCGGAACATCCTGGCCGCGTCGGCCGTCGCCGCCGTCGGCCTCGCGCTGCTGCCCGCACCGGCAACAGCGGCCACGGTCGTGGTCAGCACGGTGACCGACCTGACCAACGCCATCAAGAACGCCACCGCCGGTACCGTGATCCAGGTCCGCGGCGGCACCTACTACCCGACCGCCACACTGCAGTCGACGGTCAACGGCACGTCCGGCTCGCCGATCACGCTCACCGCGTACGGATCGGAAAGCGTCAAGATCAGCGGAACCAGCCTCCCCAGCGGTTCCTGGATCTTCAAGCTGACCGCCGACTACTGGAACGTCTCGAACCTGACCTTCCAGAACTCGCCGGACAGCGCGGTGGTCTGCCAGTCCTGCATCGGCACCACCTGGAACAACATCAAGACGATCAACGGTGGCGACTCCGGTTTCACCCTGACCGGCGACGGCACCAGCAACAACACCGTCAAGAACATCGATTCGTACGGCAACTACGACGCCGCCGAGCACGGGGAGAACGCCGACGGGATCGCGGTCAAGTTCGGCTCCGGCACCGGGAACCTGATCACCGGCGCCCGGGTCTACAACAACTCCGACGACGGGATCGACCTGTGGTCGTTCTCCTCGCCGGTGACCATCGAGCACACCTGGTCGTTCGGCAACGGCAAGAACCGCTGGAGCGACTCGGCGTTCGCCGGTGACGGCAACGGCTACAAGCTCGGCGGGGACGGCGAGACGGTGGCGCACGTGGTGAACAACTCGGCGGCCTGGGACGACGCCGGCAACGGGTTCACCGAGAACTCCAACAAGGGCGCGATCGTGATCAACCGGACCACCGCGTACGCCAATGGCAGTTGGGGTTATTACTTCGCCACCAGTGCGGCGAAGCTCGGCAAGAACCTGGCGGTCGGCAACGGCAGCGGCCTGGTGAACAAGGGGTCGTCGGTGGTCTCGTCCGGTAACAACTGGGACAGCGGGATCAGCACCCCGTCGTTCGTCTCGACCAACGCGACCACCACCTACAACGCGCGGTCGTCGAGCGGCACCCTGCCCGCCACCACGTTCCTGACCACCGGCAGCAGTACCATCGGCGCCACGATGAACTGATTCAGTGTGCGGCGGCCAGGCTGATCGCGATGTCGATGAGCTGATCCTCCTGGCCGCCGACCAGCCGGCGCTGCCCGGCCTGCACCAGGATCTCCGCGCCGGAGACCCGATAGCGCTCGGCCAGCGTGAACGCGTGGGTCAGGAAGCTGGAGTACACCCCGGCATAACCCATGATCAGAGCCATCCGGTCGAGTGTGCACTCGGCCGGCATGACCGGGCGCACCACGTCCTCGGCGGCGTCGACGATCGCGAAGAAGTCCACGCCGGTGCGGATGCCGAGCTTGTCGCAGACGCCGACGAACGCCTCCACCGGCGTGTTCCCGGCGCCGGCCCCGAACCGGCGGGTGCTGCCGTCGATCTGCTTCGCGCCGGCCCGCACGGCCAGGACCGAGTTGGCCACGCCCAGGCCCAGGTTCTCGTGGCCGTGGAAGCCGACCTGCGCGTCGTCGCCGAGCTCGGCGACCAGTGCGGCGACCCGGTCACCGACCTGGTCGAGCACGAGCGCGCCGGCCGAGTCGACCACGTAGACGCACTGGCAGCCGGCATCCGCCATGATCCGGGCCTGCGCGGCGAGCACATCGGGTGGCTGCGAGTGGGCCATCATCAGGAAGCCGACGGTCTCCAGGCCCAGCTCGCGGGCCAGCCCGAAGTGCTGCTCGGTGATGTCGGCCTCGGTGCAGTGGCTGGCGATCCGGCACACCGTGGCACCGTGTGCGGCGGCCGCGCGGATGTCGTCGAACAGCCCGATCCCGGGCAGCATCAGAAACGCGATCTTCGCGCGGGTGGCGGTCGCGACGGCCGCCGTGATCAGCTCCTGTTCCGGCGTCCGCGACAGCCCATACGTGAACGACGACCCGCCCAGTCCGTCGCCGTGGGTCACCTCGATCACCGGCACCCCGGCCGCGTCCAGGGCGGCGACCACCGCGGTGACCTCGGCGACGGTGAACTGGTGGCGTTTGGCGTGCGAGCCGTCCCGCAACGACGAATCGGTGATCCGGATGTCGGTGGTCATGCCGCCAGCTCCTCCCCGACCCGCGTCGCCGCCGCGGTCATGATGTCCAGATTCCCGGCGTACGACGGCAGAAAGTCCCCGGCCCCACTGATCTCCACGAAGATCGCCACCCGGCCGCGGTCGAACTGTGGCTCGTTGAGCAGCCGATAGCCCGGAACGTAGCGGGCCACCGCCGCGGCCATCGCGACGATCGAAGCGCGGATCGCGTCGTGGTCGGCGTCCGGCCCGATCGCGCAGAACACCGTGTCCCGCATGACCAGCGGCGGGTCGGCCGGGTTGAGCACCACGATCGCCTTGCCCCGTTCCGCGCCGCCGACCGTTGCCAGGGCGCGCCCGGTGGTGCGGGTGAACTCGTCGATGTTGGCCCGGGTGCCCGGGCCGGCCGAGCGGGACGCCACGGTCGCGACGATCTCGGCGTAGGCGACCGGCGCGCACCGGGACACCGCGTGCACCATCGGGATGGTGGCCTGCCCGCCGCAGGTGATCAGGTTGAGGTTCGGCGCGTCGAGGTGCTCGCGCAGGTTGACCTCGGGCACGACGAGCGGGCCGACGGCGGCCGGGGTGAGGTCGATCACGCGGATCCCGGCCTCGGCGTAGCGCGGCGCGGCGGCGCGGTGCACGGCCGCCGAGGTGGCCTCGAAGACCAGGTCAGGCAGCGGGTCCTGGGTGAGCAGCCAGTCGGCGCCTTTCGCGCTGACGGCCAGGCCGAGGTCGGCGGCGCGGCGCAGGCCGGGGCTGTCCGGGTCGATGCCGGCCATCCAGAGCGGCTCGATCCAGGCCGAGCGCCGCAGCTTGTGCAGCAGGTCGGTGCCGATGTTGCCGGACCCGACGATCGCCGCGGTCAGCTTTGCCACCCCGCCACCTCCGCCTGTCGCTGCGACCCCTGCGCCCGTCACCGCGCCGCCTCCGCCCGTCGCTGCGGCCTGGCCCCTGCGCCCGTCACCGCGCCGCCTCCGCTCGTCACCGCGCCGCCTCGGTGCCGGTGGGGTGCGCGTCGGCCCGGAAGGACAGCCGCACCTCGCCGAGGCCGGTGAACGCCGCCCGGTATGACGAGCCCGGCTGCACGTCGACGGCGCGGGCGCACGCTCCCGGCAGCACCAGATGGCCGGCGCGCAGACGCACCCCGAAGCCGGCGACGGTCCGGGCCAGCCACGCCACCGCGGTCACCGGGTTGCCGAGCACCGCGTCGGAGCGCCCGCCCACCACCGGTTCGCCGTCCCGGAACAGCACAGCGTCGATCCCCCGCGGGTCGATATCGGTCGGCCGCACCCGCCCGGCGCCGATCACGAACCCGGCCGACGACGCGTTGTCGGCGATCGTGTCGGCCAGACCGATCTTCCAGTCCGCGATCCGGCTGTCGATCAGCTCGATCGACGGCGCAAACCACTCCGTCGCCGCCAGCACATCCTCCTCGGTGCAGCCCTCGCCGGGCAGGTCCGCGCCGAGCAGGAACGCCACCTCGATCTCAACCCGCGGATAGCAGTAGCGCGCCGCGTCGACCGGATCGGTCTCGGACAGCTGCATGTCGGCCAGCAGGTGCCCGTAGTCCGGCTCGTCGACGCCCATCATCTGCTGCATCGCCGCCGAGGACAGCCCGACCTTGTGCCCCACCACGGCACTGTCCCGGCGGCCGATGTTGACGAGCTGGATCGCGTAGGCATCGGCGGCGGTCAGGTCGGGCCACTCCTCGGTCAGTGGCGGGATCGGCTTGCGGTCACGCTCGGCCACGCGCAGCCACTCGGCGAGCGCGAGACGATCAGCTTCGGTCAGCATGCGGGCCTCCCCAGCCCCGGACGATGGCCGGGGAAGTCAGCCTGCTGGCCTCCCGACCCCGGACGATGGCCAGGGAAGTCAGCCTGCCCGCCTCCCCGGTCCTGGACAGCGACGCTGCGGCCGGCCCGGCGCCCGGAGAAGACGCAGTCGGCCAGCGACAACCCGCTCACGTAGCTGCGCGAACAGATCCCGACCGCGGTGCGCCCGGCGGCATACAGCCCGGACACCCCCACCACCTGCCCGGTCTGCTCGTCGACCCGCAGACCCCCGAGGGTGAGCATCGGCGCCGGGTAGGCGGTCCGCTTCCGGATCGACACATCAACCATCGAGTACGGCGGGGAGCCCGCATGCGGCCCGGCCGTGGCGGCCAGACCGGCCTGGTCGACACCGGCCTTGCGGGCGACCGCCTCCAGCGTGGCGCCGGTGACCCGACCCGCCGTGAGCAGCCACAACACCGGCCAGCGCTGGAACCACAGCGTCTGCCCCCACCACTGACGGCGACACCGCGCCAGCGTGGCTGCGTCGAGCAGCAGCCAGGCCCGCGACCCCGGCGAGCGCAGGATCGCCTCGCCGACCGCCGCACCGTAGCGGGACTCGTCGCAGACCCGCCGGCCGTCCCGGTCGACGAGCAGGCCGTCGAGCATGGCCGCGGGCGGGCTCAGGAACCGCCAGACGCTCACCCGATCGAGATGCGCCGTGGAGCCACCCGCCGCGACACCGAGCCGGATGCCCGAGCCGTCGTCGCCGGGCGTGCCCAGCCGCAACCCGCCCCGATAGTCGGGCGCGTGCTCGCGCATCATCGCGCGGTTGAAGACGAACCCGCCCGCGCAGAGGATCACGCCACGGGTCGCCGAGACCCGCAGCGGACGCGCGTACCGCCGCTCCAGCGCGGCCACCCGCCGGTGCAGCGCCCGGCCCAGCCCCGGCAGGTAGAGCCCGGGCGTCACCGACCAGCGGTGCAGCACCCGAAACGCGAGCCGCACCCAGCCGGGCGCGCCGCGCAGGGTCCGGCACTCCACACCGGTCACCCGCCCGCCTGCGTCGGTGACCAGCCGCTCGGCCCGGGTCTGCGGGAACACGTCCACGCCGCGGTCGCGCACGGCAGCGGCGAGCCGGGCGAAGAGCACCCGGCCGGACGTGCCACGGGCCAGCACCCGGTGGCCCCGGGGCGCCGACTGGCCGAACGCGGTCTCGCTGCCCGAGACGTACAAAAAATGTCTGTTGGTGGGGTAAGAGGTCTTGTAGGGACAGCGGCGCGCGTCGAACGGCACCCCCAGCTCGGCCAGCCAGTCGAGCATCCCGGCGCTCTGCTCACAGAACCGGCGCAGCGTGCCGGCCGACACCGTGTCACCGGCCTCCTCGCGCAGGTAGTCGGCCATCTCCTGCGGTGTGTCGCTGACCCCGGCGGCCTGCTGCTGCCGGGTGCCGCCACCGGCATAAACCACCCCGCCGGAGATCGCGGTGGCCCCGCCGCCGCCGAACCGGTCGAGCACCAGCACCCGCGCGCCCGCGTCGGCGGCCTCGATCGCGGCGCACGCGCCGGCCGCGCCGAAACCGACGACGACGACGTCCCACGAGCCGGTCACGGAACCTCCTCCTCCAGTGGCGCCGGATGGGCCATAACTATAACCTGTTCTAGTGGCGGAGGCCGAGGGCGAATTCGATCTGGTGGTGGCCGGCAGCGGCGGCGCCGGGATGGTCGCGGCGCTCACCGCCGCGCACCACGGGCTGAGCGCGATCGTGCTGGAGAAGGCCGGCTCCTACGGCGGTTCCACCGCCCGCTCCGGCGGCGGGCTGTGGCTGCCGGGCAACGAGGTGCTGCGCCGCGCCGGCGTGCGCGACAGTGCCGAGGAGGCGCGGGCCTATCTCGCGCACGTCGCCGGGGCAGAGGTCACGGCCGCGCGGCAGCACGCGTTCCTGGCCGCCGGGCCGGCGATGCTGGCGCTCGTCCGGGCGCACACCCCGCTCGACTTCGCCTGGGTGCCCGGTTATCCCGACTATCACCCCGAGGCGCCCGGCGGCCGTCCGGGCGGGCGCAGCATCGAGCCGCGGCCGCTGGACGCCCGGCTGGCCGGGCCGGACCTGGCCACCCTGGCCAGGCCGTACCGGGCGGCGCCCAAAGGGATCGCCGTCACCCAGGTCGACTTCCGGTGGCTGTCGCTGGGCACCCGGCATCCGCGGGCCTTCCTGACCGTGGCGCGGCTCGCCGCCCGGGCGCTGACCCGGCGGAAGCTGACGATGGGTCAGGCGCTGGCCGCCGGTTTGCGGGCCGGTTTGCGGACGGCGGGAGTCGACGTGCGGCTCGGCACACCGATGACCGACCTGCTCGTCGAGCACGGCCGGGTCGCCGGGGTCCGCGCCGGTGGGCTGACGTTCCGGGCCCGGCGGGGTGTGCTGCTGGCCAGCGGCGGGTTCGAGCACAACGAGCCGATGCGCCGCAAATACCAGGACCTCGGTGTGGAGTGGACGGCGGGCGCGAGCGGCAACACCGGCGACGGCATCGAGGCCGGTGAGCGGCTCGGCGCCGCGCTCGACCTGATGGACGAGGCCTGGTGGGGGCCGTCGATCCCGCTGCCCGGCGGGCCGTATTTCTGCCTCGCCGAACGCAACCAGCCCGGCTGCCTGCTCGTCGACAGCAGCGGGCGGCGATTCGTCAACGAGGCCGCGCCGTATGTCGATGCCGTGCACGCGATGCTCGCCCCGGGCGTGCAGTTGCCGGCCTGGCTGGTGGCGGATCAGACGTACCGCAACCGGTACCTGTTCGCCGGGCACGGGCCGCGCGCCCGGCTGCCGCGCCGATGGTTCGCGGCCGGGATCGCGCACCGGGCCGACACCCTCGACGAGCTGGCCGGGCGGATCGGGGTGCCCGCCTACGCCTTGCGCAGCACCGTGCGGCGGTTCAACGGCTTCGCTGCGCACGGGCACGACGACGACTTCGGTCGCGGGGATTCGGCGTACGACAGGTATTACGGCGACCCGCGGCAACGCCCCAACCCGTGTCTGGGCGCGCTGGCCCGGCCGCCGTTCTACGCGTTCCGGATGGTCCCCGGCGACCTGGGCACCAAGGGCGGGCTGCGCACCGACGAGCGGGCGCGGGTGCTGCGCCCGGACGGCACGGCCATCCCGGGGCTGTATGCGGCCGGCAACGCCGGCGCCGCGGTGATGGGCCGGGGTTACGCGGGCGCGGGCGCAACCCTCGGCCCGGCCCTGACCTTCGGCTATCTCGCCGCCCTCGACTGCACAACCCCGGCTGGCCCACAGGGGTGCCTCAACCATGATCAGGGACCCCTGGAGACCAGCTGATGCCCACGACCCGGCTGGCCCACAGGGGTGCCTCAACCATGATCAGGGACCCCTGGGGGCCAGCTGATGCTGATTGATCCGGAGGTTGCGGTCGGGGCTGAGCTGCCCGGCCGGGAGCTGCGCTGGGACAGCACCGATGTGCTGCTCTATCACCTGGCCGTGGGCGCGGACGAGCTGTCCTACGTCTACGAAGGCGCCCTGTGCGGGGTGCTGCCCAGCTTCGCCACGGTGGCGTCGACGCTGCGCGACACCGAGCCGCCGGCGGTGCGTATGCCCGGCGTCGACGTCGACCTGGCCCGGGTGGTGCACGGCCGGCAGGAGCTGGAGATCCACCGGCCGCTCCCGGTGGCGGGTAGCTGCACGGCGCGGTCGCGGATCGTCGCCGTGCACGACAAGGGCAGCGCCGCGATCGTCGTCACCGAGACCGTCACGCCGTATTTCACCAGCCGGATCAGCATCTTCGTCAAGGGCGCGGGCGGCTTCGGCGGTGATCGCGGGCCGGACACCCGGGTGCCACCGCCGGTGCGCGCGCCGGACGCCGAGGTGCTCAGCCGGACCGATCCGCGGCAGGCGCTCTGGTATCGGCTTCTCGGCGACCGCAATCCCCTGCACGTCGACCCGGTCTTCGCGGCCCGGGCCGGGTTCGACCGCCCGATCCTGCACGGACTCTGCACGTACGCCATGGTGTTGAAAGCCGCGATCGGCACGGACCCGCAGCGGGTGGCCGGATATCGCGCCCGCTTCGCCGGGGTGGTCTTCCCCGGCGAGACGCTGCGCACCCGGATCTGGCGCGAGGACCACCGGTTGGTCCTGACCGCCACGGTCGCCGACCGCGGCGACGCCCCGGCGCTGTCGGACGCGGTCGTCACGCTCCGCTGAGGATCAGGCCGCTGGTCGGCACTCCGGTCCCGGCCGTGACCAGCACCGGGCCGTCGCCCGGGACCTGGTTGACGGCGGTGCCGCGGACCTGCCGCACCGCCTCGGCGATCCCGTTCATGCCGTGGATGTACGCCTCACCCAGCTGCCCACCGTGCGGGTTGATCGGCAGCCGCTCCTCCGCGACCACATGCCGCCCCTCCCCCCGGCCGCAGAAGCCCAGCTCCTCCAGCTGCATCAACACGTACGGCGTGAAGTGGTCGTAGAGCACAGCCGCGCGCACGTCGGCGGGCCTGAACCCGGACCGCCCCCACAGCTGGCGGGCCACCACCCCCATCTCCGGCAGCGCAGCCACCTCCTCGCGGTAGTAGCTGGTCATCACGAACTGGTCCGGTCCACTGCCCTGTGCCGCCGCGCGCACCACGGCCGGCGGCCGGCGCAGGTCACGGGCCCGCTCGACGGACGTCACCACCAGCGCGACCGCCCCGTCGCTCTCCTGGCAGCAGTCGAGCAGCCGCAGCGGCTCGGCGATCCAGCGCGACGCCCGATGGTCGTCGAGGCTGATCGGCCGGCCGAAGAACCAGGCGGCCGGGTTGGTCGCCGCGTGCCGGCGGGCCGCCACGGTGACCCGGCCGAAGTCGTCGGTGGTGGCGCCGTAGTCGTGCAGGTAGCGCTGGGCGACCATGGCCACCTGGGCGGCCGGGGTGGCCAGGCCCATCGGGTAGTGCCAGCTCGCGTCGAGCCCGGGCGGCACGGTCGCCTGCCCGAACCGGCGGCCGGAGCGTTCGTTGAGGGCGCGGTAGCAGACCACGGTCTCGGCGATCCCGGCTGTCACGGCGAGCACGGCCTGCTGGACGATCGCGCAGGCCGCTCCCCCGCCGTACCCGATCCGGCTCAGGAAGGTCAGCTCGCCCGCGCCGATCTCCCGGGCCACCGCGATCTCCGCGTTGTCGTCCATGCTGAACGTGGTCAGCCCGTCGACGTCCGACGCGCGCAGCCCGGCGTCGTCGAGCGCGGCGCGGACCGCTTCGACGGCGAGGCGCAGCTCGCTGCGGCCGGAGTCCTTGGAGAACTCGGTGGCACCGATGCCGGCGATCGCGGCGTTCACGACGTCACCCGCACGGTGCCCGAGACGTGCTCGCCGGTGGCCGTGCGGCCGGCGACCGCCACCTCGTCGCCGTGCGCGTATCCCGTGAAGGTCAGCGTGTCGCCGGGGTGGCAGGGCGCACCGAGCCGGATCTCGATGCCGCGCAGCACCGCGTCCGGGCCGGCCCAGTCGGTGACGTAGCGCTGAACGAAACCGGTCGTCGCCAGGATGTTGAGGAAGATGTCCCGGCTGCCGCGCCGCACCGCCGCGTCCCGGTCGTGGTGCACGTCCTGGAAGTCCCTGGTGGCCAGCGCACTGCTGATGATCACGGTGGGGGTGACCGCGAGGTCCCAGCGTGGCAGCTCGACCCCGGCCGGCCGCCACACCGGCAGGCCGTCGGCGAACGTCACCTGGACCCGGTCGCCGATGGCCGGGCGGGTGCCGCGCAGTTCGCCGACCATGCGGACGCCCTCGTCGAGATCGACCAGGGCGACCGTGACCGGGGAGCGGCGGCCGGGCAGCGGCGGGTGGTGGTGCACGACGTAGCTGTGTACGGTCCCGGTGCCGGCGGCGACCAGGTATTCCGGGGTGAAGGCGCCGCAGGCCGGGCAGCCCGGGCCGGGCGGGTGACGCAGCGCGCCGCACTTGCCGCAACGCTGGATGCGCAGCTCACCGGCTTCGACACCAGCCCAGAAGAACGCGGAGTCCGGGCCGGTCACCGGCCGGATCGGGTCCGCTCGCACCGGGGCCGCCGTCGCGCTGGGCCGGTACTTCAGCACCCGGAACCGCATCTCGGCCACCGGCTCGCCGTCGACCTCCCAGGTACTCGCCGTGGTGACGAACCAGCCCTCGCCGAGCGCGGTCCGTTTCGGCCCGGCCACGCCGGTGAGCCGGCTGCGGACCGCCACGGTCTCCCCCTCGCGCAGGTAGCGGTGGTAGGTCTGTGCACAATCGGTCGCCACGACCGACGTGAAGCCGGCCTCGTCCAGCACGTCCGACATGACGCGCAGCGGGTCGGCGTCGTCCGGCGCTGAGGGGCGCAACCCGCGCATCGTCCACACCTGCACCATCGCGGGCGGCGCCAGGCCCTCGCGCTCGTAACGCGGGTTGTCGTCGCCGATCGCGGCGAGCCAGTCCCGGATCGCCGGCCGGTGCACCGGATCCCGAGCCGGCCGTGCCGGCGACAAACCGGCCTCAGCGATCCGCCGCGCTGCCGCCTCGATCGTCTCGCTCATCGGGGCACCCGGGGCAGCCCGAGACCCGCCGACGCGATCAGTTCCCGCTGGATCTCGTTGACCCCGCCGCCGAACGTCAGCACCAGGTTGCGCTTGGCCTGCAGATCCAGCCACACCAGCAACTCCGCGGTCGCCGGGTCGGCCGGGTCGCCATACCGCCAGACCACCTCCTCCAGCTCCTGGCCGATCCGCAGCAGCCGCTCCGACGAGAACACCTTGGTCACCGACGCGTCGGCGGCACCCGGCTCGCCACCGGTCACCTGCCAGTTGAGCAGCTCGTTCACCCGCCGGTACGCCTCGGCCCGGGCCAGCGCCCGCCGCACGTCCGGAGCATCATGATCGGCCGCCCAGGCACCGACGCGATCGATGAACGCCCCGAACCGCCCGGCCGGCCCGAGCATCACCCGCTCGTGGTTGAGCTGCGTGGTCAGCAGTCGCCAGCCGCCGTTCTCCGCGCCGACCAGGCGGTTCGCGGGCACCCGCACGTCGGTGAGATAGACCGTGTTCACGTGGTGCGCGCCGTCGCACGTGATGATCGGCGTCCACGCGTAGCCGGGATCGGTGGTGTCGACGATCAGGATGGACAGGCCGCGGTGGCGGGGCGCGTCCGGGTCGGTGCGGCAGGCCAGCCACAGATAGTCGGCGTCGTGCGCGCCCGTGGTGAACGTCTTCTCGCCGTTGACCAGGTATTCGTCGCCGACCCGCACCGCCCGGGTGCGCAGCGCCGCAAGATCGGTGCCCGCCTCCGGCTCCGTGTACCCGATCGCGAAGTGGATCTCCCCGGCCAGGATCCGCGGCAGGAAGAACTCCTGCTGCTCCCGCGTACCGTGCGCGAGCAGCGTCGGTGCCACGGTCTGCAGGGTCACCGCGGGCAGCGGCACGTCGGCGCGCGCCGCCTCGGTCACGAAGATCTGCTGCTCCACCGCCCCGAGCCCACCCCCGCCGAACCGCTCCGGAAAGCCGATCCCCAGCCACCCGTCGCGGCCGAGCCGGCGAACCAGACCGCGGAACTCACTGCCGTGCCGCTCGCGCAGGACCGCTGCGCGTTCCTGTTCATTCAAGACCTCTGTGAGGTACGACCGGAGCCGCGTCCGGAGCCCCCGCTGCTCGTCAGTCAGATCGATGCGCACCGTGGCCTCCCAGCCGGTCGAGGCACTGCTCCGCGCCGCCGAGGTGCCGCACCAGCTCACGGACCAGCGCGGTGTGCCGGTGCAGCGGGTAGTCGGCGGCCAGCCCGAGCCCGCCGTGCAGGTGGTGACAGGTCCGCAGCGCCGGCAGCACTTCACTGCTCATCCAGTACGCGGCGGTCCACAGGTCACTGTCGTCCTCGGCGCCGTCGTCCACTCCCCAGCCGGCGGCCAGGGCGGCGAGGTGCATGGTGCGGGAGGTGACATACACGTCGGCGATCTGCTGGGCGACCGCCTGGAAGGTGGCCAGCGGCCGGCCGAACTGGTGCCGGTCCCGCACGTGGTCGGCCGTCATCCGCAGCGCGCCGGCCAGCGCACCGTCGCCGAGAGCAGCCGCGCCGGACACCGCGTACCGGTGAATGTCTGCCTTCCCGTCGCCCAGCGGCTCGGACGCCACATCGGCCAGCAGCACCGCGAATCCGCCCGGAGTGCGCCGGACGGTGACACCCGCAGCGGCCGGATCGACCAGCACGACCCGCTCACCGACCGGGATCAGGATGCGATGGGCCTGGTCCGCGTCGGGAACGTCATGGCACGTCCCGCTCAGCCGCCCGTCGTCGGCGACCGGGACCGGTGCGCCTTGGTCTCGCGGCCCGGTCCCGTGCAAACCGCCGAGCGCGGCGGTCAGCACCCGGCCCTCCAACACGCCCGGCAACAGGTCGCGCTGCTGCGCCGGGGTGCCCCACCGGGCCACCGGCAGCACGCCGAGCGCGAGCGTCGACCAGGCCGGCACCGCGGCGGCATGCCGGCCGATCTCGGTGAGCAGCAGCCCGGTCTCCAGCGCGCCGAGCCCGGCGCCGCCCAGCTCCCGCGGCACCGCGAGGCCGAGCAGCCCGGCCTGGCCGAGCGACTTCCACAAGCCTGCCGCCGCGCCGTCGTGACCGCCTGCCGGCCCGCCGCCGAGACCGCGTCCTGGCGCATTGTCGTGGTTGCGTCCTGGCGCGCTGCCGAGGCCGCGTCCTGGCGCGCTGTCGTGGTCGCTCAGCACCTCGCCGGCGAGGCGGACGATCGCCTCCTGGGCGTCGTCGAGCGCGAAGTCCGGACCCATGCCAGCCATTAGAACACGTTTCACTTCCGGGTGGAGATCGGTGGCCGTAACGGGTCGTCAACAACCCGTTGCTAGGCTGGAGTGAACCACCGGGTCATGAGGGGCAACCATGGCGGCACCGAGAACAAATTCCAGTATTGGCGCGGCACGCAGCACTCTCGACAGCGAGCAGGGTTCCGCCGCACAGCGCGACCGGCGCCGCCGGATCCTCGAGGCGACGCTGCTGCTGGCGTCGAAGGGCGGCTACGACGCGGTGCAGATGCGCACGGTGGCGGAGCGCGCCGACGTCGCCCTCGGCACGCTGTACCGCTACTTCCCGTCGAAGATCCACCTGCTGGTCTCGGCGCTGGCGCTCGAGCTGGAGAAGATCCAGGAGAAGCTGGAGCGCAAGCCGATCCCCGGCGACACCCCGCACGAGCGCATGCAGTTCGTGCTGAGCCGGGTGACCCGGGCGATGCAGCGCGAACCGCACCTGACCGAGGCGATGACCCGGGCCTTCATGTTCGCCGATCCGTCCGCGAGCGCCGAGGTCAACGCGGTCGCGCGGCTGATGGAGGACATGTTCACCCGGGCCATGCACGACGGCGAGCCGACCGCCGACGACCGGGCGAAAGCGCGGGTCATCGGCGACGTGTGGCTCTCCAACCTGGTCGCCTGGGTGACCCGCCGCGCCTCGGCCAACGACGTGATCAACCATCTGGAGCTGGCGAGCCGCCTGCTGCTGCGCTGATCACTCCGCCGTTGTGCTCGCGCTGGTCACTCGGTCAGCGCGACCAGCTTCGCCAAGGCCTGCTGGCCGGCGGCGCCGGCCTGTTTCTCCAGCATGCCGGCCATCGGGCCCTTCAGGGCCGGACCGATGAACTCCATTTCGTACGTGATGTGCGAGCCGCCGTCGGCCGGCGTGATCACGAAGAGGTTCTTCGCCTTGACGCCCATCGGCCCGTCGCCGTCCTGCTCGAGCCGGCCCGGCGCCGCCGCGGCGGTCACCCGCCAGGCCATCTCGGCGGGCATGCCCATCAGCTTGACCTTCTGCCGATACGTCGCGCCCTCGCCGAGGACCGCCGGCACGTCGCCGGCGAAACCCTCGTGCATCGTGTTCCATTCCGGGACCCGGGACAGGTCGGACACCACGTCCCAGATCCGCTGCGGATCCGCCTTGGCATCGGCCTCAACGGTCACCTTGGCCATCGCGCTCCTCCTCGAGTAGAGCAACTAGAACAGGTTATAGCAGTGTGACTTGATTCACTAGCGTCGGTCGCCCGGCGACGGCGATGCTGTGGTGGTGGACGGACACGCGGTGACCGCAGACGAGACCGGCCGGGCCCATCGACGCGAAGCGATCACCGAGCTGGGCGACGCCCTGCGCACGCTGGTCGAGCACGCCACCACCACCGAGGTGCCGACCGGCGACCTGCTCCGGGCCGCCGCCGAGATCCGCGAGGTGACCGCCCGGCTCGGCGACCGGGTGCGCGACCGATCGACCCTGTCCAGCGCCGACGACCTGCTCGGCGGTGTCCGGATGTTCAACCCGGTCACCGGGGCCGGCAGTGCGCTCGCCCCGCCGCTGCAGATCGAGGTGGTGGCCGGCGTGGCGACCGGCCGGTGCACGCTCGGCCGGGCCTTCGAGGGCCCGCCGACGTTCGCGCACGGCGGGGTCAGCGCCATGCTGCTCGACCAGATCCTCGGCCACGCCGTGGTCGCCTCCGGCAATCCGGGGATGACCGTGCGGCTGGACACCACCTACCGCGCGCCGGTCCCCCTGCTGACCCCGCTGCTGCTGACCGCCCAGGTCCAGGACGTGGCCGGCCGCCGGGTGACCGCGACCGGCACCATCGCCACCGAGGCCGACCCCGGCACACCCCTGGTCACCGCGACCGGCACGTTCGTCGGCCTGCGCGCCGAGCAGACCCACCGCCTGTTCGGCAAGCTCTTACGCGCCGACCCCTGACGGGCCGGCGGCTCACCACGGCAGCGGACCCGTCTCGTCCTGGAAGGTGCCGGTCGGACCGGAGGCGTCGAGAGTGGCCATCCCGACCACGACCCGGGCGCTCTGCTCAACCGGTCGCCCGATACCGAAAGCGGCGGTCATGTCGGTGGCGGTGGGGCCCGGCTCGACGGCGTTGAACCGGATGCCCGGCTGTGCCTTGGCGTAGTGCACCGTCAGCATGGTGGCCGCCGACTTCGACGCCGAATACAGCGCGAGCGGCAGGCCGAACTCCGGGCGCTCCGGGTTGGTCACCGCCCAGAACGACCCGGCGCTGCTGGACACGGTGACCACGTTGGCGTGCGAGGACTTGCGCAGCAACGGCAGCGCCGCCTCGGTGACCCGGACGATGCCGACCGCGTTCGTGTCGAAGGACCGCAGCGCCGCGGGGCCGTCGAGCGCAGTCTCCAGGACTCCGGCGTTGTGCACCAGGACGTCGAGCCGGCCCTCGGCCGCGTCGATCGTCGCCAGGGCGCTGCTGACCGAGGCGTCGTCGGTCACGTCGAGCTGGACGAACCGCGCGCCGAGCTCGGCGGCGGCCTTCGCGCCGCGCCCGGCGTCCCGCGCGCCGATGTACACCTGGTGCCCCAGCGCCAGCAGCTGCCGGGCGGTCTCGTAGCCGATGCCCTTGTTGCCACCGGTGATCAGGCTGACGGTCATGTTTTCCTCCGCGTTCCGTGGCCCCCAGCGGGCCGTCATGAACGCTACGAGCGACGCACCGGCACACCCGGAGTCCTGTGCAGCCTGGGGTGTGACAGGACCCCCTTCGCCCGGTGCGCACAGCGCTAATGTCGGGCCATGAGCGAGTCGACGAACGCCCTCGGCGCCTACCTGCGGGCCCGGCGCGAGCTGGTGACGACGCAGCAGGCGGGCATCCCCGACGTCGGCGTGCGGCGGGTGCCGGGCCTGCGGCGCGAGGAGGTCGCCATGCTCGCCGGCATCAGCGCCGACTACTACCTGCGGCTCGAACGCGGCCGGGACCGCAACCCCTCCGTCCAGGTGCTCGAGGCGATCGCCCGCGTGCTGCAGCTCGACGACGACCACTTCGCCCACCTGCTGACCCTGGTCGCGGACGTTCCCCGGCGGCGTCGTCGCCGGCCACGCAAGCAGACGCCGCCGGCCGGAGCGTTGAAGCTGCTGGCCAGCCTCGCGCAGCCGGCCTTCATCGAGGACCGCTATTTCGACATCCTGGCGGTGAACCCGCTGGCCGCGGCGCTGTCGCCCGGCCACGCCCCCGGCGGCAACCAGTTGCGGGACCTGTTCCTGGACCCGGCGACGCAGGCGCTGCACCCGGAGTGGGAGAACGTGACGGAGTGCTTCGTCGCCAACCTGCGGCAGGCCGTGGGGACCCACCTCGACGATCCACGGTTCATCGAGCTCACCGGCGAGCTGACGCTGGCGAGCCCGCGGTTCCGGCAGCTCTGGGCCCGGCACGAGGTGCGGGGGCAGAGCGGCGGGCCGATCCGGCTCGACCATCCGCAGGTCGGTGAGCTGACCCTCAACCGGGAGCGGCTCGCCATCAGCGGCACCGACGACCTGATGCTTGTCGTCTACCACCCGGACGCCGGCTCCGCCGACGCCGACAAGCTGGCCCTGCTCGCCTCGGTCGCCCTGCCCACGGCCGGCAGCACGAAGGACCACGTCGCCAAGCCTGCCTGACGAGCGCGGGGCGGCGCGCGGGGGCTGGTCTGACTAGCATCAACGCGGTCAATTTCCGCCACATGCTGAGGTATCGATGACTTACCCTCCCGCCACGCCCGAACCCGGCTTCGCCGCACCGCCGCCGCAGGCCCCGCCGGACGAAGTGCTCCAGGCCGCCGCGAGCCGCCAGTTCGGCAGTCTGATCGCCGGGCAGCGCGGCACCAACCCGTTCGGCAACCTGGCCTTCGGCCTCGGCGGCGGCATCGCGCTGATCGCCGGCGGCGCCCTGGTCGCCTGGGTGGGCTCGCTCATCGACTTCCGGCCGCTGGCGCTGCTGGCCTGCCCGATGATCGTGATCGGCCTGGTCGTCATCGTCTACGCCGTGATGGCGCTGGCCGCCGGCTTCACCGCCACATACCTGTTCGAGAACGGTCTCGTGCACACCAAGAACAAGAAGGTCGACGCGGTCGCGTGGACCGAGGTGGACGAGCTCTGGCTCTGGAAGGCCGGCGGCAACACCGCGCTGGCCGGCAACCTGCTCAGCTACTACGTGGTGACCTTCGACGGCCGCAAGGTCGTGGTCGAGTCGGCCGTCGGCAAGGGCGAGCAACCGCTGGGCCCCCGGCTGGAACAGATCGTCGCCCAACTCGGCCGCCCGGTCGTGGACAGCGGCCCCTACGTGGGCAAAATGCGCCCCTGACCGGGCAGAGGAGAAAAAACATGTCGTACGGCGTACGTTTTATGGCGATCCTCCTGTTCGGAGTCACCCTCGGGCTGGCCACGGCGCTCGCGTCGACCGGTCTACCGGTGCCCGCGGCCGCGACGCTGGCCCTCGTCATCGTCGGCGCGGTGGCCCTGGCCGTCGAGCGCAAGACCGGCCGGGACTCGCCGGTCCTGGGCGTCACGTTCCTGTCGTTCGGTGCCATCGCCGGGATCGCCGCCATGGTGCAGGCCGTGCCGCAGGTCAACGGATGGATCATCGGGATCGGCACCCTGATCGTCGAGATCGCGCTGCTGATCGGCGTGATGAAGGGCTACCGGAAGCTCGCCGGGCAGGCCGGCAGTCTGCTGCGCCAGCGGCTCGCCCAGCAGAAGGGCTGGACCTACGCCCACGAGGCCGAGGTCCCGGTGCCCGGCCCGCGCACCGCCCCGCGGCTGGTGGCCGTGCCCAACGACGCCACGTCGACCACCGGCCAGGAGGTCGTCTACGGCGCGGTCAACGGGCTGAACTTCATCGTGTTCGACCGGCGCCGCCCGAACGACCGCACCGGTCACCCGCAGACCGTGTGGCTGATCCAGTTGCCGGTCGCGCTGCCCTACCTGATCTCGTCCTACCTGCCCTACCTGCAGCAGGAGGAGGGTGCGGGTGAGGCGGAACCGACCGCCGCCCTGCTGGGGCAGATCCTGGGACTGCCCGCGGTCCGCCCGGGCCAGCCGCAGGATCACACCGACCACTCCGGGTTCGGCCGGGTGCTGCTCACCCCCGAGGTACGCCAGGCCACCACCGCACCGGACTTCCCGCGCCGCTGGTGGATCGAGGGCACCTACCTGTGCGCCACCTCGGACGGCGAGACCGCCAACCCCAAGCTGGTCGCGATGTGGGTGGACATGCTCACCAGCTTCGCCGCCCGCTTCCCCTGGCCGTCCCTGACCAGCACCCCAAGCTGACCCCACCGCACCCAAACTCCCCACGCAAGCAAGCAACCAGGCGAGCGTGGGGAGTTGCGGTGCGCTCCGCACCCAAACTCCCCACGCAAGCAGTGAACCCAGCGAGCGTGGGGACTTACGGTGCGCTCCGCACCCAAACTCCCCACGCAAGCAGTGAACCCAGCGAGCGTGGGGAGTTGCGGTGCGCTCCGCACCCAAACTCCCCACGCAAGCAGTGAACAGGGCGGCGCGCGCCCTGAACCACACGCACTCGGGTGACCGGGCCGGGTGGGGTTGGGGTGACCTGGAGGGAGCGCGGATGTCGCCCGGAAGGGTTGGCGTTTTGGACGCGTAGCGGCCAGCGAAGCCTGGAGGGTCCCGGCGGGAGCGGCGGTCTGTACCCCAGCGGACGCACGACATCCTGCATTTGAATTTGATCTTGCAAGGGTGCCGCGATCATCCAGGGACAACCTCTCCCTGGATGATCGCGGCCTTCGCCTGGCTGGAGCGCTGCCGCATCATTGACCGTGTTGATCGGAGGTGGGGCGGATGGATCGGGCACAGCTGGCGGATTTTCTCCGGGCGCGGCGGGAGGCGTTGCAGCCGGAGGACGTCGGGCTGCTGCGCGGGCCGGTGCGGCGGACCAGCGGGTTGCGGCGCGAAGAGGTCGCCGTGCTCGCCGGGATGTCGGTGGATTACTACAACCGGATCGAGCAGCAACGTGGGTCGATGCCGTCCGAGCAGATGCTCGCCGGGCTGGCTCGGGGGCTGCGGCTGACGCTGGCCGAAAGGGATCATCTGTTCCGGCTCGCCGGGCATGCCGCGCCGGTGCGGCGGATCCGGGACGATCATCCGAGCCCGGTGATGATGCGGATCGTCGCCAGTCTTGCGGACGTGCCGGCGTTGCTGTTCTCGCAGTTCGGCGAGGTGCTGCTGCAGACGCGGCCGGCCGTGGCGCTGCTCGGCGGGGACTGGACGCGGTTCAGCGGGCTGTCGCGGTATCTGGTGTATCGCTGGTTCGTGGAGCCGGCGATGCGCGACCTCTATCCGATCGAGGACCATCCGCTGCGCGGGCGGGTGTTCGTCGCGGACATCCGGGCGGCGTACAGCGCGGATCCCGGCGGTAAGGCCGGCGAGATCGTCGCGGCGTTGCTGGAGGTCAGTGCGGAGTTCGCCGCGATCTGGCGGCGGCACGAGGTGGACGTGGTCCACCACCACGACCTCAAGCGCTACCGGCACGCCGAGCTGGGCGAGCTGGAGCTCTACTGCCAGCCGGTGCTGGACCGCGACCAGTCGCACGAGCTGCTGGTCTTCACCGCGGTGCCCGGTTCGCCGAGCCAGGAGAAGCTGCGGATGCTGGCCGCCGTCTAAGCGTCTCCGGCGTCACACCTCTTCCACTGTGCTTCGAATCCGAAGCATGTTACGGTCAGAAAGTGCTTCGAGTTCGAAGCAAAACATCTCTCCTCAAGGTAGGTAGTCGTCATGAAGGCAGTGCGTTTCTCCGAGTACGGCGACCCGTCCGTCCTGCGCTACGAGGACGTCGAGCAGCCCGTTCCCGCCGCCGGACAGGTCCGGATCCGGGTGGCCGCGACGTCGTTCAACGGGGTCGACGGCAACATCCGCGCCGGGTTCATGCAGGGCCCGATCCCGGTGACGCTGCCGCACACCCCCGGCCTCGACGTCGCCGGGACCGTCGACGCGCTCGGCCCGGACGTGGACACGGTGGCCGTCGGTGACCAGGTGATCGGGTTCCTGCCGATGACCGGGCTCGGTGCGTCCGCGGAATACGTGCTGGCGCCGGCCGAGATCCTGACCGCCGCGCCGAGCAGCATCCCGCTGGTCGACGCGGCCGCGCTGCCGACGGTGGGCCTCACCGCGTGGCAGGCGCTGTTCGACCACGCCGAGCTGACCGCCGGGCAGCGGGTGCTGATCAACGGGGCGGGCGGCGCGGTCGGCGACTACGCCGTGCAGCTGGCCAAGAACGCCGGCGCGTACGTGATCGGTGTCGCCGGAGCGCGCAGCGCGGGCCGGGTCCGGGCGGCGGACGAGGTCCTCGACCCGGACAGTGCCGGGAAGGCCGAGCCGGTCGACGTGGTGGTCAACCTCGCGCCGGTCGCGCCGGAGCAGCTGGCCGCGCTGGTCACGCTGATCCGGCCCGGCGGGGTGCTGGTGAACACGACGGTGTGGATGCCGGCACCGAGTGACGAGGAGCGCGGGGTGCGTGGCGTCAACCTGTTCGTCCGCAGTGACGCGGAGCAGCTGGCCGGGCTGGTGGCGCTGGTCGACGCGGGGAAGCTGAACGTCGACGTGGCGCGGCGGGTGCCGCTGGCCGCGCTGGCGTCCGTGCACGCCGAGCCGGGCGCGGTGCCCGGCAAGACCGTGATCGTTGTCGGCTCCTGATCAGCCGGCGCCCCGGCGCTTGGCCCGGGGTTTCGCGGAGCGGGGCGGTGTCGCCCGCATGTGGGCGCGGACCCGGCCGAGCACCTCGCTGAGCGCTGCCAGGTCGCCGGTGGCCATCGGGTCGAACAGCAGCCGCCGCACGTCGGCCACGTGCCCCGGCAGCACCCGGGCGACCAGGGCCCGGCCGCTGTCGGTAACGGTCACCACGATCACTCGTTCGTCGTCGGGTGACGACGAGCGGGTGATCAGGCCCCGCTTGTCGAGCAGCCCGGCCTGGTAGGTCAGGCCGCTGCGGCTGTACACCACGCCGTCGGCCAGATCGGTCATCCGCAGCCGGCCGTCCGGGGCGTCCACCAGCCGGGCCAGGATCTGGAACTGCACGTAGCTGAGGTCGCCCTCGGCCCGCAGGTGCGCGTCGACCGCGTACTGCAGAAGGCTGCTGACCTCCATCACCGCGAAATACGCACCGAGCTCCTCGGGGCTCAGGCCAGGCGTCTCGTCAGTCACGCCGGCCATCCTACTTGCTTCGAATTCGGAACAGGAGAACCTTGATGTCCAGCCCGAAACTGATCACCGTGGTCGGCGCGACCGGCGCCCAGGGCGGCGGCGTCACGCGGGCGCTGCTCGCGGACGGGACGTTCACCGTACGGGCGGTGACGCGCGACGCCGGGTCGCCGAAGGCCCGCGCGCTGGCCGAGCTCGGCGCCGAGGTGGTGACGGCGACGCTCGACGACCGGGACAGTCTGCGCGCGGCGTTCGACGGGGCGTACGGGGCGTTCCTGGTCACGCCGTACTGGGAGCACCGCTCGCCGGAACGGGAGATCGCCGAGGTGCAGAACCTGATCGGGGCGGCCCGGGGCGCCGAGCTGCGGCACGTGCTGTGGTCGACGCTCGAGGACACCCGGGCGGCCATCCCGGCGGGCGACGAGCGGATGCCGCTGCTCGACGGCGGCTATCGGGTGCCGCACTTCGACGTGAAGGGTGGAACGGCCGACGCGCTGTTCGCGGAGTCCGGCCTGCCGGTGACGTACCTGTTGATGTCGTTCTACTGGGAGAACCTGCTCGGCGACCTCGCGCCGCAGCGTGACCCGGACGGGAAACTCGCGCTGCACCTGGCGATCGGGGACGCGGCGATCGCCGGGGTGGCCCTGGACGACCTGGGCGCGATCGCGGCGCGGGCGCTGCGGCGGCCGGCCGAGACGATCGGCGCCACCATCCCGGTGGCGACCGAGCATCTGACCGGCGAGCAGATCGCGGTGGCGTTCGCCAGGACGCTCGGCGAGTTGGTGGTCTACCGGCCGCCGACGCATGATCAGCTACGGGGGCTGGGCTTCCCGGGCGCGGACGAGTTGGGCAACATGTTCCAGTACTACGCGGAGTTCTCCGAGCACGCGCTCGGGTTGCGGGGCACCGGTGCCGCCCGGGCGATGCAGCCGCGGTGGCGCAACCTGACCGAGTTCCTGACCGGTCATCGCTCGGATGTGGCGCGGGTCACAGCCTAGCCGCCAACCTTTTCCGGGCCGGCGCGTCCTCCCAGGTGACAGTGCACCGACCGACACAGTGCTGGAGCTTGAGATGCGCAGAACCACCCGGGCCCTCGCGGTCACCGCCGGAACCGTGGCCGTCATCGCGATCGGCGGGGTGTCCGCCGCGGCGGCCTTCGCCGACGAGGAGACCCCGGCTCCGGCCCCGACTCCGACCGCGTCCGTCGCGCCGACCCGCACCGCCGCCACTGCTTCACCCGCGCCGGTGCCCCCCGCTTCCACCCGGAAGCCGACCGCCTCGCCGGTCCCCACGCGGGTGCAGACCGCTTCACCGGTCCCCACCCGGGTGGAGACCGCCACGCCGGTCCCCACCGCTTCCACCCGGGAGCAGACCCCCGCGCCGACGCGGTCGCCCGTCACCCGCCGGCCCACCATCGCGCCGACGCCCAGCGCCTCGGCCGCTTCCTGAGGTATCGCGCGCCGGCCGCCCCGTGCGGCCGGCGCGCCACCGTCCGCCCGTCTCCCCGACCCACACCGCGAGGCCCTTTTGATCTTCGTGCTCCCGATGCCCCCGTCGTTGCTGCGCTGGATGCGCGGGGCCGCGTCCAGCCGTGTCGTGACGGCGGCGGCCGCGGCGCCCGCGATCGACGAGCTCTATCGGGAGCGCCGGCTGCCGCTGGTCCGGCTCGCGGTACTCATGGTTGATGATCTGCCCACCGCGGAGGACATCGTCCAGGACGTCTTCACCCGGCTCTACCGCCGGCACGGCACCGGCCTGGACGCGGTCGCCAACCCGAACGCCTACCTGGTGTCCGCGGTGATGAACGCGGCCCGGTCGGCGCTGCGGCGGCGCCGGATCGCCCGCGCCTACCTGCCGCCGCGCCCGGAACCGGCGCCGGCCGCCGAGGACGAAGCCCTTCTCGGTACGGGTGACCGCGAGGTGATCCAGGCGCTGGGCCGGCTCACCGCCCGGCAGCGACAGGTGATCGTGCTGCGCTACTGGTCCGGGCTGTCCGAGCAGGAGATCGCCGGCACGCTGCGGATCTCCGCCGGGACCGTCAAGTCGACAGCACACCGCGCCCTGACCCTGCTCCGCACGCGATTGGAGGAGAGATGACCGAGACCGATCTGGAACGGCGCCTGCGGGAGGCGCTGTCCGCCCGGGCCACCACGGTGACGAGCCGGGACCTGCGCCCCGCGTCGGCGCCGTCCCGGACCGCCGGCCGGAGCACCGTGGCCCGGTGGTCGCTGCCGATCGCCGCCGGCCTCGCCGCCGCGGCGGTGTCGGTCACGGCGTTCGCCCTGCTCCGGCCCGCGGATCCGACGCCGGCCCCGCCCGCGGCACCGGCTTCGCCGTCGTCGTCGCCGTTACCCGCCTCGCCGGTGCCGCGCCCGACGGCGACAGTGGCGCCGGAGGTCACCCCGTCCGCGGCGACCCGGACGACGTCGACGGCCGAGCCGACGCCGACCAGGTCCACACCGGCGCGGGCCACCCTCGCGCCCAGTCCGCGCTGACCGCGGGTCAGGACAGGAAGCTGCCGTACGGGCCGTTGAGGATGCCGTTCTTCTGGGCCTGGCTGAACGTGCAGTTCGGGTAGCCGTAGAAGGACGCCGACATGCAGGTGCCGTCGGTGGAGGTGGCGTCCGGGAGGCCGAACGCGTGGCCGAGCTCGTGGACCATGCCGCCGTACCAACGGGGCATCGGCTCGGTCTTGCCGGCCGCCCCGTCGGCGTCGTGGCCGCTCAGCAGCACCCAGCCGGGCTGGCCTCCGCCACCGGACTTGCCGGCTTCCTCGGCGCTGACTTCGGCGACGAAGAGCCAGCGGCTGTCCGGGTTGCTCAGGCCGTACCGTTGCTGAAGTTCGCCCTGCATGTTGAAGATGACGCAGGCGTACCGGTCCCCGTTGGGATCGCAGTTGTTGTTGATGTACCAACTCGTGTCGTGCAGGCCGTCGACCGCCTCCACGACCGGGCTGTTCAGCGTGAACGTCTTGCCCAGCTGCTGGCGGAAGAAGCTCTGCGCCTCCCGCATGACACCGGCGATCCCGTCGGGGTAGCGCTGGTCGTAGGCCACGTCGGTGGGCTTGAGCCAGAAGACGCGCACGGTTCGCGCCGGGGGTGTCTGCGGAGTCGAGGACGACGGTGTCGCGGTCGGTGACATGGTGGCGGTCGGTGACGTGGTGGCGGTCGGTGACGTGGTCGCGCCGGTGCAGGTCACGCCGTTGAGCGTGAAACTCGCCGGTACCGGGTTGGCGGTGTTGTTCCACGCGCCGTTGAAGCCGAACGACGTGCTGCCGCCGGTGGCCAGAGGCCCGTTCCAGGCGGCGTTGACCGCGGTGACGGCGGCGCCGCTCTGTGTCGTGGTCGCGTTCCACGCCTGGGTGACGGTCTGCCCGGCGGTGAACGACCAGCGCACGGTCCAGCCGGTCACGGCGTCACCGAGGTTGGTCACCGCGACGGTCGCCGAGAAACCGCCGGACCATGACGAGCCGATCGTGTACTGCACGCGGCAGCCCGAGGCGGCGGCGTGCGCGGTCGTGGTGACGGTGGCGGCTGTGGTGCCGCCGGCGAGGGCGGCCAGGGTGGCCGCGATGAGCGGGGTGCGGCGTGCTCGGTGGAACATCATCGCCTCCTTGCGGAAACTCGGTCGGATGCCACGGTGGGTGCGCGCCGCCCCGCGAAGCGCCAGAGCGCAGCGTCGCGGGCGCGGCGTCGGCAAGCACGCCCACTCATCGCAATCGATGAATGTCGATTGCGGGCCACTCTGACCTACGAAAACCTTTTCGGCAAGGAGGGCGGCGGCTGCGGACCGGAAGGCGGCGGCATCGCTTCTCACCGGCTCCCGCGATCCGGTTGTATGCCTCTGCTTCGATGGGCTGGCGGCACACCTTCGGGATAGGAGTTCGCGCATGGCTGAGAGCGCCTGGCTCACCTTCCACTGCGGGACCGACAAACAGACCCGCCTCGCCACCTTTCACCACAACGGCACCGAGTGGCAGCTGGCGGAGGTGTCCGCCGAGCCGCTGCCGGAGGGTGGCGCCATGCCCGGGCGGATCGCGATGACCGGGCAATTCGGCCTCGCGCCCGGCTACACCGGCTGTCCGGGCTGCGCGGCGGTCAACTTCGTGCGCTGCGGCAGCTGCGCCGAGCTGGGGTGCTGGGTCGGCGCCTCGGCCGACTTCACGTGCGGGAACTGCGGAATCCAGGGCCCGGTCGTGGGCACCATCAAGTCGCTCAACGCGATGGACGTCGCTTGAGCACTCTCGAACCGACCGCGCTTGCACTTCGGCATGCACCTCACCTGTCACGCCGACGGCAGCTGCGAGTTCGCGCGCCGCGGCGTGCTCTATTACTGGCCGCCGGCGCTGCTGTCGGCTTACGCGACAATCACTTTTTGGTACGTACGGACAGCCCGAACCCGGGGGCTCGGCGCCCGGGTCATGCCCTACGCGATCACCGGTGCCGTGACCACCGTCGTGTTCACCGCGGCCTGGGTGGCGGCGGCGCTGTACTTCCCGAGCCATCCGGCACCGATCGACCCGCTGCCGTACTGGCCTACCTGGCGCTGGTGCTGCTGGTGCTGCCGATGAACCTCGGCTTCGGGCCGCCGCACTGGCAGATCCGGGCCGGCCTGGCGGTGCCGCAGCTCATCGCGGGGGGTGGTGCTGCTGCTGGGCGCGGCCGGGTTCCGGGCAGCCGCCCGCCGGCAGCACCGGTGACCGCCGTGACCGGCACCCCGGAGCCGGACGCCGCGCACCCGGCCCACGGCCTGGACGAGGTGGTGCACCAGCGCGTACGCCTGGGGATCCTGACCATCACGCACGAGGCGCGCCGGGTCGAGTTCGGCTACCTGCGCACCCAGCTGCAGCTGACCGCCGGCAACCTCTCCAAGCACCTGAGCGTCCTGGAACAGGCCGGGCTGATCGAGGTGGAGAAGGGTTACGAGGGCCGGCGCGGCCGCACCTGGCTCACCCTGACCGCGGCCGGCACCACCGCGCTCACCGACGAGATCCGCCGGCTCAAACAGCTCATCGCCCGCGTGGAAACCACCGACAACCCGGAGGACCGATGACCACCGCACTGACCCGTCGACACCTGCTGACCACGGCACTCGCGGCCGGGGTCGCCCTACCCCTCGGTGCCGGCCGGGCCGCGGCGGCACCGGCGCGACTGACCCTGCCCGCGCCCACCGGGCCGCACCCGGTCGGCACGGTGTCCATGCACCTCGGCGACAGAGGACGGCCGGGGCGCGAGATGATGGCCAGCTTCTGGTATCCGGCGCGGGACGTCAGGCGTCATCCGGTGGCGCCGTGGCTGGCCGCCGCGCCGCTGCGGGAGCTGCTCGCCGCGAACGGGCTCGACCCCGACATCGCTTCGCCGCTGACCGCCGGGCACGAGGGCGCCGCGGTGCTGACGGGCGGGCCGCGACCGGTGGTGGTGTTCTCGCACGGCTCCAACGGCCACCGGTCCGAGACCACCATCGTGGTGCAGGAACTCGCCAGTCACGGCTACGTGGTGGTCACCGTGGACCATCCGGACGACTCGTTCAGCGAGTTCCCCGACGGGCGGGTCACCGTGCCCAGCGAGGACGACAACGGCACTCCTTGGGATCATGCTCACGACGTACGAAATCTGCTTGATCGGATCGCGGACCTGGCCGGCGGCCGCAACCCGGACCTTCAGCGGCGGCCGCTCCCGGCGAACCTGGCGGGAGCGCTGGACCTGCACCGGATCGGCATGTTCGGCTGGTCGAAGGGTGCGACCGCGACCGCGCTGGTGATGAACACCGATCGGCGGGTGCGGGCCGGGCTCAGCTTCGACGGCCCGATGCTGTCCCAGCCGCGACCTGCCGCGATCGACCGGCCGTTCATGCTGATGACCGCCGAGTTCACGCCCTGCGCCGAGGAGTCCGGGGTCGCCGAGCTCTGGCCGCTGCTGCACGGGTGGCGGCGGCAGGTGCACGCGGAGGGCGCGGACCACGGGTCGTTCTGCGATCAGGCGTGGCTGCTCCCCCAGCTGGCGGCGCGCGCCGCCGCGCCGCTGGACCCGGCCCAGGCGGTACGGATCCAGCAGGCGTATCCGCTGGCGTTCTTCGACCGGCACCTGCGCGGGCAGCGGCAGCGGCTGCTGGACGGCCCGCACCCGGACTTCCCGGAGATGCACTTCGTCTCGTCGGTCACCTGCCCCTCCGCATGAGACAGGCCACACCTGCACGCGAGCCGGATTAACGGCGGGGGCCGCTGATTTGATCGTGATGTGACTATCGACGTGGATCCCGCGCCCCTGTTCGCCCCGTACACCCTCGGTGGTGTCGACCTGGCCAACCGCTTCGTGATGGCGCCGATGACCCGGCAGTTCTCGCCCGGCGGGGTTCCCGGCGCCGACGTGGCGGCCTACTACGCGCGCCGGGCACCGCACGTCGGGCTGATCGTCACCGAGGGCACCTACGTGGACCATCCGTCCGCCGGGTCCAGCGATCGGGTGCCGCGGTTCTACGGTGCGGACGCCCTCGACGGCTGGCGCGCCGTCACGCAGGCGGTGCACGCGGCCGGCGGGCGGATCGTCCCGCAGCTGTGGCACCTCGGCGCCACCCGGGCCGCGGGCGCGCCGCCGCACCCCGACGCGCCGGTGCTGAGCCCGTCCGGGCGGCGCGCCGACGGCACCGTCGTCGGTGAGCCCGCGACGCCCGACGACCTGGACGCGGTGGTGGCCTCGTTCGCGCGGGCGGCCCGCGACGCCCAGCTCGCCGGGTTCGACGGCGTGGAGATCCACGGGGCACACGGCTACCTGCTGGACCAGTTCCTCTGGTCGGGGATGAACAGCCGCGGTGACCGGCACGGCGGGAGCCCGGCCAACCGGGCCCGGCTGGGCGCCGAGGTGGTGGCCGCGATCCGGGCGAGCGTCGGGCCGGACTTCCCGGTGCTCTTCCGGTTCTCGCAGTGGAAGGGGGCCGACTTCGACGCCCGGATCGCACAGACGCCCGGCGAGCTGGAGCAGCTGCTCGCCCCGCTGGTGGACGCCGGGATCACCGGCCTGCACGTGTCTACGCGGCGGTACTGGCTGCCGGCCTTCGAGGACTCGTCGCTGACCCTGGCCGGCTGGACGAAGAAGGTCACCGGGCTGCCGGTCGTCGCGATCGGCTCGGTCGGCGTGGCGCAGGCCTTCCGCGGCGAGAGCGAGGAGCCGGCCTCGACGCTGAGTGTCGCGCCGCTGCTGGAGCTCTTCGAACGCGGTGAGTTCGACCTGGTCGCGCTGGGCCGCGCCCTGCTCTCCGAGCCGGCCTGGCCGACCAAGCTGCGCGAGGGCCGGCTGGCCGAGATCCGCCCCTACGACAAGGCCGACGAGAGCCAACTCAACTGAACCCTCGTCGACGCCGGGCGGCCCGAAATCACGGTGCCCGGCGTCGACGCGGCGCGGTCAGCCGACCTGCTTTGCTGGGACGAGGGCCGGACCAGCGATTATGGTGACAAAAATGTCAGACAACAGGATCGGGCTGCGCGGCGACCGGGGCGCGGTCCTCGGCGCGATGATGCTGGCCACCGGGCTCATCGCGATCGACTCGACGATCATCGCGACCGCCGTGCCGTCGGTGGTCGCCGACATCGGCGGGTTCCACGAGTTCCCCTGGCTCTTCTCGATCTACCTGCTCGCCCAGGCCGTGTCGGTGCCGGTCTACGGCAAGCTCAACGACATGTTCGGCCGCAAGCCGGTCATCCTGTTCGGGATCGCGCTGTTCCTGCTCGGGTCGATCTTCTGCGGGCTGGCCTGGAACATCTGGGTGCTCATCGCATTCCGCGTCGTGCAGGGCCTGGGCGCCGGCGCGATCCAGCCCACCACGATCACGATCGTCGGCGACCTCTACTCGATGGAGGAGCGGTCCAAGGTCCAGGGCTACGTGGCGAGCGTCTGGGGCATCTCCTCGGTCGTCGGCCCCACCCTGGGCGGCGTGTTCAGCGAGTACGTCAGCTGGCGCTGGATCTTCTTCGTCAACGTGCCGCTCTGCCTGCTCGCCGCCTGGATGATCATGCGGAAGTTCCACGAGAAGCCGGAGCGGGCCCGCCCGGTGATCGACTACACCGGCTCGGCCCTGCTCACCGGTGGGTTGACGCTGCTCATCCTCGGCGTCCTGGAGGGCGGGCAGGCCTGGGGCTGGGCGTCACCGGCCGGCGTCACGATCCTCGGCACCGGGACCGTTCTCCTGGTCGCGTTCGGGTTCGTGGAGCGCACGGCGGCCCAGCCGGTCCTGCCGCTCTGGATGTTCCGGCGCCGGCTGCTGGTGACCAGCGGGCAGCTCGCCGTCGGGGTGGGCGCCATCCTGATGGGGCTCAGTTCGTACGTGCCGACCTACGCCCAGCAGGTGCTCGGGGCCGGGCCGCTCGTCGCCGGGCTGGCCCTGGCCGCGCTGACCCTGGGCTGGCCGATCTCGGCGAGCCAGGCCGGCCGGGTCTACCTGCGCTTCGGGTTCCGGACCTGCGCGCTGATCGGCACCTCGCTGGTGCTGCTCGGGTCGTCGCTGCTGCTCCTGCTCGGACAGCACTCCGGCGTGCTGGAGGTGGCGGCGTTCTGCCTGATCATCGGCTTGGGCATGGGACTCACGGCGGCGCCCACCCTGATCGCGGCGCAGTCCAGCGTCGGCTGGGCGGAGCGGGGCGTGGTCACGGCGAACAACATCTTCCTGCGGTCGCTGGGTAGCGCCCTGGGTGTGGCGGTGTTCGGCGCGGTCGCCAACGCGGTGCTGGGGTCGGGCGAGGTCACCGCGGCGGGCCTCACCACGGCCGTACACCGGATCTTCCTCGGCATCGTGATCGTCGCCGCCGTGATGGTGGTGCTGGCGGCGCTGCTGCCCGCGGTGTCCCGCGCGGACGACCGGTCGGGCCGGCGTCGGCCGTCAGACCTTGGCGCTAATACCCCCTAGGGGTATGGTGGGCGCATGAGCGTCGATCCGCACCAGACACATCCGACAGCTACGTGGGGCATGGCAGCCTCGGCGACGGTGCACTGCCTGACCGGCTGCGCCATCGGCGAGGTGCTGGGCATGGTGATCGGCACGGCCGCCGGCCTGCACAACGCCGCCACCGTCGTACTGTCGATCTTTTTGGCCTTTGTGTTCGGTTATGCCCTGACCATGCGCGGGGTGTTGCGTGCCGGCGTCGATGTCCGGACCGCGCTGAAGGTGGCGCTGGCCGCGGACACCGTCTCCATCGCGATCATGGAGTTGCTGGACAACGCGGTCATCGTGGCCGTGCCGGGCGCGATGGACGCCGGGCTCACCAGCGCGCTGTTCTGGGCGTCGCTGGCCGGCTCGCTGGTCGTGGCGTTCCTGCTGACCACCCCGGTCAACCGCTGGATGATCTCACGCGGCAAGGGTCACGCCGTGGTGCACCAGTACCACCACGCGCACTGACCGGACGGGTCGTCAGACGGCGGCCCGGATCGCAACGGCGGTGACCGGTGCGGGCATCAACGCCCACACCGTCTTGCCGGCCTCACCGGATCGGGTGCCCCACGCCAGCGCCATCGCGTCGATCAGGAGCAGGCCCCGGCCACCGGCCTGCCGGGCACCGGGATGCCGCACCTGCGGCGCGCCGACCGCGGTGTCGGCGACCTCGACGAGGACACCGTCCGCGGTGAGGGAGAGCGTGAGCTCCCCGCCACCGCCGGTGTGCTGGCCCACGTTCTGCACCAGCTCGCTGACCGCGATCAGCACGTCGTCGCGCCACGCGTCGTCGGATCCGGCCTCGACGTGCTCCGCGAGGGCCGTCCCGGCCATGCGTCGCAGCGGTGACGCCGGGTCGTCGCGCCCGAACACCGCGCACAGAATGATCACCGACAGTCCTCCCCCGTGCCGTGCACCTGACGTCAACGCTAACGACTGACCGCACGGACGGGAAAGCCGGAGTGGAGCAACCGCTCCACTCCGGCTTTCGCATCGTGGGTCAGGCGTCGGGCCGGGCCACGTCGCCCTGCCAGGTGCCGGTGGCGGCGCCGCGGCTCTCGATGAAGTCCTTGAACCGCTTGGTGTCCGCCTTCACCTGGTGGCTGTCGACGCCGATGGCGCTGCCGACCTTCTCGATGAAGCCCTCGGGCTCCCAGTCGAGCTGGACGGTCACCCGGGTCTCGCTGTCGGCGAGCCGATGGAAGGTGACGACGCCGGCGTGCTTGGTGTCGCCGCTGGTGCTCTTCCAGGCCACCCGCTCGTCCGGGTGCTGCTCGGTGATCTCCGCGTCGAACTCGCGGGTCTGACCGGCGATCTTGGTCACCCAGTGGGTGTGGGTGCTGTCGATCTGGGTGATCGACTCGACGCCGTCCATGAACTGCGGGAAGTCCTCGAACTGCGTCCACTGGCTGTAGGCCGTGCCGATCGGCACGTTCACGTCCACGGACTCGGTCACGGTAGTCACGAGATTCTCCTTAGAAGGGGTTGCTCATCAACTACCCGGGAGCGAGCCGGCAAACCTCTTCTGCGTCGATTTCTGCGTCGATGTCAGTGTCAGGTCGAGCGCGGCGACAGCGTCGGTGAGCAGGCCGAACATCTCCCGCTCCTCCTCGCGCTGGACCAGGTTGTACTGGTCCTGCATCGAGACGAACTTCGTCCAGCCGTGACGCTCGGCGGCGTGCTGCAGCTTCGCGAACTGCCATGCCCCCATGGACGACGCACCGAGGTAGCGGACCTTGCCCGCCTTGACGACGTCGTGCAGCGCCGCCATGGTCTCCTCCACCGGGGTTTCCGGGTCGAAGCGGTGGATCTGCATCAGGTCGACGTAGTCGGTGCCGAGCCGGGTGAACGACGCGTCGACCTGCTCCGCAGCTGGGCCGCCCCGCCCCTCGGCGCCGCGGCGCAGGGGCGGTGACCGCCAGGACCACGACGCCGCGGCGAGTCTGCGGGTCCGAGCCCCGACCTCGCGCTCACTTCTTGAGACGGCGGCTTGCGGCGTGCCAGTCCTCGGTCGTGCCCGGCTCCTCGGCCGCGACGCCGCACGACGGCAGCTGCGGCTGTTCGCGCAGGCTGCGCTTGAGCTCAGGGCTCGTCCGGCGCCGGTCGCTGGGTGTAGCGGTGCTTCACGCCGGGCGGGAAGAACTCCGGGTCGCCGCACGGGCGCAGCAGGATCTGCGGTGACTGGTAGGCCGCCGGCACGTAGTGGCCGAACTCGCTGTTGAGCCGCAGCAGCTCGGTGCGGACCGAGGCGGCGACGGACGCGGCCAGGTCCGCGGTGGCCGGCTCGCCGGGCGCCAGCTCGACGACGACCGACAGGTGCCGGTCGCGGTCGGCGTCCTCGACCGTGCGTAGCACGAACTTGCCGGTGACGTGCGGTGCCACGTGCGGGCGTTCCAGGCCGACGGTCACGTTCTCCGGGTAGATGTTCGCGCCGAAGTAGGACACGGTGAACAGCGACCGACCGAAGACGTGGACGAACGGCAGGTCCGGCCCGCTGCCCGGGTCGAACCCGTGCTCACGGCAGAAATCGATCATCCGGTCGTGCTCGATCACGCCGCCCTCGTCGGCGATGTGGTAGCGCAGCAGCGGCGCCGCGCCGTCGCTGGAGAACACGAGGGTGCCGTCGACGGTCTCGAAGAACCGGGTGGCCGGGTCGTACTGCACCAGGGTCGGCAGGCGCGCGTCGCCGAACAGCCGGGTCGCCGCGTCCGGCCGGTCGGCGAGAAACCGGCGGATCCGGATGCTCAGCGGGGTCTCGTTGCCGAGCACGCCGGCGTCCGCCGTGCCGTAGAGCGAGGCCGAGCTCTCCGCCGGATCCGTCGCCCCGGTCCGGGCCGTGATCAGATCCCGCCATTGCTCGCTGAAGACCTCACCGGCCAGGACCACCTTCATCCGGTACGACGGCCAGTGCGTGCCCCGGGCCGCCCCGACGTCGATCACGTTCTTGACGAACGGCGGGTAGCCGAGCAGGACCACCTGGTCGAAGTAGGACCCCAGCTCGCCGACCACCCGCAGGATCTCGTCGACGTCGTTGCCGGGCGTGGCCACCGTGATCGGGTAGCCCTCCGCGGCCAGGTGACGGCAGGCCGCGGTGGTGTACATGCCACCGACCCAGTTGCCGAGCGCGAAACAGACCACGGCGAGCGTGGACTTCTCGGCCGCCTGGAACGCCCCGGCGAAGACCTGCTCGAAGCGGGCGGTGACCGCGGCCTCGTCGCGTACCGACCGGGGCCAGACGGTGGGCCGGCCGGAGGATCCGGACGAGACCGCGACGATGTCACTTCCGGTCAGGGTGCCGCCGAGACAGCGTGACGGCAGGTCGTACGTGTTGATGTAGGCGGCCTTGGTCATCAGCGGAATCTGCGCCGGCGTGACCACCTGATCCGGGTCCACCCGCTGGCCGGCCAGGAACTCGGCGTACGCCGGAACGCTCTTCGCCATCCGCTGGAACAGTGCCATGCGGTCGACCATGCCCACACTCCTCGGCGCCGAAGGGGTCTCCCTGTCAAACGATAGGGGGTCCGGGTGGCGGATAGGGGGAGCGCACCCTGGGAGATGCCTGCGTCGCGGACAGAGGACAAGCTTGCCTTAGTAAAACGCACCGGGCGCCGCTTTCCCGCCACACCGGACGGCTGAGCGATACGCACAAACAATGGCCCATCGTGAATTGACGATGAAGGAGGCTGCGACATGGAACGAACCACCAGAATGGCGCCGGGAATTCTCGATCCGGTGATGCTGGAGCAGTATCGCCAGGACGGTTTCCTGCTCATGCCGCCGGGTTTCCTGCCGGCCGAGACCCTCGCCGAGATCATCGGCGCCGTTCCGGGGCTGCTGGAGGTGGACAGCCCGGCCCGGGTGATGGAGCGCGACGGTGTCACGCCGCGGTCCGTCTACGGCATCCACCAGCAGGACGGCGTCTTCGCCGACCTGATGCGGCACCCGGCACTGCTCGGCGCGGTGCAGCAGATCCTGCACAACGACGTCTACGTGCACCAGTCCAAAGTCAACATCAAGGCGGCGTTCGCCGGTGACCAGTGGGACTGGCACCAGGACTACATCTACTGGCTGCAGGACGACGGGATCACCCGCCCCGACCTGGTCAACGTCGCGATCTTCCTGGACGACGTGAACGAGTTCAACGGGCCGCTGACGTTCATCCCCGGCTCGCACCGCGACGGCGTGCTGACCGCCACCGGCCGCGACGGCATGCCGCTGGGTTACGAGGACGCGCCGCAGTGGGTGGCCACGCTCACCGCCGACGAGAAGTTCCAGGTCAGCGACGACGTGATCGCGAGCATGGCGCAGCGCAACGGCATGGTCAGCCCGAAGGGGCCGACCGGCTGCGTACTGTTCTTCGATCCGAATCTGCTGCACGCCTCGACCCGGAACATGTCGCCGGGCCGGCGCGCCATGGTCATTCTGGTCTACAACGCTGTCGACAACGTCCCGCACGACGTGACCGATCCGCGGCCGCAATTCCTGGCCGAACCGGATCCCCGTGCGCTGACCCCGTTGGCCCCGAATGTCGCCACTCGCCGATAACCACTGAAACAACAATCACCCCGCCCCATCATCAAGGAGACATTGACATGGCGACGACCACCGTAATCACCGACGAGAACCTCGCGACGGCCTTCCCGGCCGACCTCGCGGCCGTCCCGGCGGAGGGGAACGCCCTCGAGGCGGTGCGCCAGGACCTGTTCCGCACGCTGCACGCGCACTACGCCGCCTACCTGTCGGCGCCGGAGGACTTCACGCAGATCCCCCGGCTCAACACCGATCCGGCGATCGCCCGTCTGGAACAGACCTGGCTCGACTGGGAGGACGCGCAGGTCGACCTCGATCGCCTGCCGCGCACCGCCGAGGAGTTCCCGGACTGGTTCCGCGCGCTGAGCGCCAACCACGTCCAGCCGGAGTTCTGCCGCTATCTCGCCGAGGACGCCACGATCGCCGAGCTGGCGCTGTTCTTCCTGGCCGAGGAGCTCGTCGACAGCCGTTTCGACGACCTGGTGGCGCTGGCGCAGCTGGGCTCGTCCGGCGCCATGAAGCTGGTGATCGGCGAGAACTACTGGGACGAGATGGGCCAGGGCTCGCTCGACCGGATGCACACGGTGCTGTTCGAGCACTCCGCGCGGTACATGCGCGAGCGGCTGGCCGAGCACGGCTACGACGCCGACGAGGTGATCTGCGCCGAGATCTTCGAGAACGCCAGCCTCACCCTGATGTACGGCATCCACCGGCACCTGATCCCCCGCTCGGTCGGCGCGCTCGGCCTGATGGAGCACAGCGCCCCGCCGCGGTTCACCGCGATGGTGGCCGGCTGCACCCGGCTCGGCGTGCCGGAAGACGTGATCACCTACCAGCGGATCCACGTGCACGTCGACGAGGACCACGGCGCGGAGTGGCTGGACAACGTCCTCACCCCGCTGGTCGAGACGTCGCCGGCCCTGCTGCGCGAGATCTGCCTGGGCATCCTGACCCGGGAGCGGGTCGCCAACGCGTACTACCAGCGCGTGTGGCAGCAGATGAAGGCGCTGCGCTAGTCATGGAGCCGGCCGCTTTCTACCACGGTGGCAGCCGGCGCCTGCAGGAGGCGTTCGGCACCCGGGAGCTCGCCGGGCACCTGGCCCGCAAGTACGTGACCGACGCGCTCGAGGACGACCACGTGCGCTGGATCAGCGGCGCCGACGCGGTGTTCGTCGCGACGGTCAGCCCGGACGGGCAGCCTGATTGTTCGTACAAAGGAGGGTTGCCGGGTTTTGTGCGGGTGGTCGACCAGCGGACGCTGGAGATACCCAGCTACGACGGCAACGGGATGTATCGGACCTTGGGCAATGCCGCGGCCTCGGGCCGGGTGGGGTTGCTGTTCCTCTTCCCCGAGCTGCCCGCGAAGTTGCGGGTGAACGGCACCAGCACGGTCAGCCGCGACGCCGGCGGCCACCAGGGCGCCGAGGCGGTGCTGCGGATCCGGGTCGAGCAGGTCTTCGAGAACTGCCCCCGCTACCTGCACGACCCGGCGACCGGCACGCACTCCGCGCACTGCCCGCGCCCGGAGTACACGCCCCCGGAGCCCGCCTGGAAGCAGAAACCCGAATACGACACGTTGTTGCCACGCTGAGGAGGACCCATGAGCCACATCGTCGACCTGTCGCACCTCATCGAGGCGGGCATGGTCACCTACCCGGGGCTGCCCGGACCGGTGATCAGCGATCACCTGTCCCGCGCCGCGTCCCGGGACCGCTATCCGGTGGGCACCGAGTTCCAGATCGGCGCGGTCACCCTGATCGCCAACACCGGCACCTACCTGGACACCCCGTTCCACAGGTATCCCGAGGGCGTGGACCTGTCCGGAATCGATCTGGACCGGCTCGCCGACGTCCCCGGCGTGGTGATCGACGCGACCGGTGCCGGGCGCGCGGTCGGCCCGGAGCTGTTCGACGGCATCGACGTCACCGGGCGGGCGGTGCTGATCCACACCGGGTGGGACCGGCACTGGCGCACCTCCGAGTACGGCGCAGCCGAGCATCCGTTCGTGACCGCCGCCCTGGTGGACTGGCTGATCGGGCAGCGTCCGGCGCTGGTCGGCATCGACTCGGTGAACATCGACGACATGGCCGACATGACCCGGCCGGCGCACACCGGCCTGCTCGGCGCCGGCATCCCGGTGGTGGAGCACCTGCACAACCTGCACGAGCTGCTGAACCGGGACTTCCGGTTCCACGCGGCGCCGGTGCCGATCGCCGGGATGGGCAGCTTCCCGATCCGGGCCTACGCGGTCACCCGATAGCCCGGCGACGGCGGCGGACCGCCCCTCCCCCGGCGGCCGCCGCCGTCGTCGCACCCATCCATCCCTCGGCAGACAAGGGGCACCGCCATGACGACACCCACGACCACCTACCGCCTGGAGCCGCTGGGGCAGACCTTCGGCGCCCGGGTGACCGATCTCGATCTGCGGACCGCCGGGCAGGCGACGGTGGACGCGCTGGTCGCCGACCTGACCGAGCATCGTGTCCTGGTGCTGCCGGGTCAACAGCTCACGAACGAGGAGCACGTGCGGGTCAGCCGGCGGTTCGGCCCGCTCGACGTGTACCCGGTGTCCACCTACGTGGTGCCGGAGCACCCCGAGGTCCTGAAGATCAGCAACATCTTCGTGGACGGCAAGCCGATCGGTCTCTACGACGGCGACGAGCAGGAGGAGTGGCACACCGACTACTCGTGGAAGGAGCAGACAAGCCGTGCCTCCCTGCTCTACTCGCTGGTCGCGCCGACCACCGGCGGGGACACGCTGTTCGCCGACTCCACCGCCGCCTACGACGACCTGCCGGTGCGGCTGGCCGAGCGGATCACCGGGCTGCGGGCGGTCCACTCGATGAACCACCTGGTGGAGACCGAGCGCAAGGTGAACCCGCACAAGGCGTCGCTGACCCCCGAGCAGCGGGCCAAGATGCCGGACGTCGCGCACCCCCTGGTCCGGGTGCACCCGGTCACCGGCCGGCGCTCGCTGCTGCTCGGCAGCATGATCATCAGTGGCATCGAGGGGTTGCCCGAGGCGCAGACCGCGGAGCTGCTGGCCGAGCTGCACGAGCACGCCACCGCCGACCGGTACGTCTACCGGCACCACTGGGCCGCCGGTGACCTGGTCATCTGGGACAACGAGGCGACGATGCACACCCGTACCGCGTGTGACCGGCGCAAGCACCAGCGCCTGCTGCACCGCACCACCGTGCTGTGGAGCTGAGCGACCGGGCACGACGAGGGCGGCGGTCCCACCGGACCGCCGCCCTCGCGCTGTCGCGTGGTCAGAACTTCAGCAGGACCTTGCCCGAGTACGCGCCGGTCAGCAGCGCCTCCGCGGCCGGGACCAGCCGGTCCAGGCCGCCCTCCACGATCGTCTCCGGCAGCACCACCCGGCCGTCCGCGACCAGCGGCGGGAACTCCCGGTCGAACTCGGCGAACAGGTCCTCGTGGTCCATGGTGGCCATCCCGTGCATCGACAGCCGGCGGTGCACGAACTGCTCGATGTTGCGGATGCCGTACGGCTCGCCGGTGCGGATCTGGTCGGTGCCGCCGCACTTGACGATCCGCCCGTGGGTGTTCATCACGGTGATCGCCGACTCGAGCTGCCGGCCGCCGGCGTTGTCGTAGTAGACGTCGACGCCGGGCAGGTCGTCGGGCCAGCCGTCGTGGTAGTCGAACGCGCGGTCGTAGCCGAGCTGCTCGGTGGCGAGCTTGGCCTTGGCCGGGGAGCCGGTGCTGGCGATCACGTAGCCGGCGCCGCGGACCCGGGCGAGCTGGCCGGCGACGCTGCCGACCGCGCCGACGCCGCTGGAGACCAGCACGGTGTCGCCGGGGTGGATCTCGACCAGGCTCAGGCCCACCCAGGCGACGACCGCGGAGCTGAGGTGGTGGGTCACCGAGGGGAAGCGGTCGAGCGGGACGGCGCGGAACTTGTCGGCGGGTGCCACCGCGTACTCGCGCCAGGCCAGGTTGTGCAGCACGGTGTCGCCGGGGTTCAGGTCGGGTGACGCCGACGCGACGACCTCGCCGAGGGCATGGCCCCAGGGCGGGCCGCCGAGGGCGAAGTCCGGTTCGCCGGGGCCGTCGATGTCCTGCATGCGTTGCAGCAGGCCCGGGTCGACGGCCTGGTAGGTGTTGCGGACCACCACCTCGCCGGGTTCCGGCACGTCAGGCAGCTCGACCTCGACCACGGCGAGTGTGCCGGGCACCGGCAGGCGGCCGGGCGGACGGGCGATCAGGTGGATCTCGCGGCTGACGGTCATCCGATTCCTTCCGTGGAGACGGCGGCACCGATCCGGTGCGCCTCGGCGAGCAGGTCGCGGTGCCAGCGCTCCCACAACCCGGCCAGCCGGGACGTGATCACGACAAGGTCGGCGGAGCCGGCGGCCAGTGGGGTGCGCAGGCCGATCGCGTACGTCGTGGGGTGCCCGTCGCGGGTCAGCGCGGCCACCGCGGCACGGTCGAAGTCCAGCGCCACCAGCGGGCCGGCGTCCGGCGGCAGTGCCGCGCCGGCACCGAACACCACGATCCGGGCGTCCGGGCCGGCCGCGCGCCGAGCCGCCGCGATCTCGTCGGCCACGGTCACGTCCTGGACCTTCTCGCGCCACAACGCGAACGTGCGGTACTCGTCGTTCCAGGTGAAGAACGGGCGGTTCATCCCGATCAGCGCCCAGCCCACCTCGAACGCGGAGTCGGGGTAGCGCCGCAGCGAGCGCTCCACGTTGTCGCGGAACGTGTCGAGCAGGGTGCTGATCTCCGGGCGGCCGTGCGGCGACTCGATCACCCAGGCGGCCCGGCTGATCCGGAACCGCAGCCCGTGCCGGTGCAGCAGATAACCGAGCTCGAGGTCCTCGCCGCCCCAGCCGGTCAGGTCCTCGTTGAAGCCGCCGACGGCGTGGAAGTCGGCGGCGGCCATCGAGCAGTTGATGGTGAACAGCAGGTTCCACGGCAGGGATCGCCGGTGCAGGTCGAAACCGCACGCGTCGAAGTGCGGGTGGCGGATGTCGCGGAAGCCGGGGTCGTCACCGAGCTCGTCGACGATCTCCTCCGGCGACATCCGGCTCATCCGGTCGAGGGCGTGCACCGGGTGTTCCGGGTCGTAGCCGTACGCATAACCGACGACGATCGTGGGTCGCGCCGCCTCCTCGTGCTCGGCCAGGTGCCGGCGCAGGAAGTCGTCGCCGGGGATCGCACCGGTGTCGAGGAAGCAGAGCAGCGGGGCGCTCGCCAGGCGGGCACCGGCGTTGCGGGCGGTGCCGGCGCGGAAGCCGAGATCGTCCTGGAAGTGGTAGGCGATCCGCAGCCGGTCGGCGAACGAGTCCACCACCTGGCGGGTGTCGTCGGACGACCCGTCGTCGGCGACGATCACCTCGAACGCGTCGCGCGGCAGGGTCTGCCGGGTCAGCTGCCGCAGCGTGCGGGCCAGCAGCTCGCTGCGGTTGTAGGTGGGCACCACCACCGAGATGCGCGGCACGCCGGTCACCGGGCGGTCCAGGTCCGGCCGGGGTCGGTGGCCAGGTCGCGCAGGATGCTCTGGTAGGTGCCGGTCCAGCCGGACACCGTGCTCGCGTCCAGGTCCTCGGTGTTGAACTGGACGCAGCCGCTCAGCTCGCCGCCGGGGTGCGGGTGCATGCCCCAGGCGACGCCGTGCGGGATCCACGGGCCGACCGGGGTGACCGACGGACGCTTGTAGATCTCGGTGCTGCCCCCGGCGAGCACGGGCGTGCCGACGCCGGACGGGTGCGGGAAGACCCCGACGATGCAGTTGGTCTTGCGGGGCTCGTCGTTCGGCGTCATCAGCTCGGGCACGGCGCGTTCGATGTGCTGGATCGGGATCTCGTTGGCGTAGGTCTCCCGGCACACGTCCCGGGTCGCCGCGACCACGTCGCGCAGGCTCGCGCAGCGGCCCAGGTCGGTGCGCAGCACCACGAAGTTCATCACCGGGCCCGCGGTGTCGTCGAACCGCGCTTCGGTACGCCCGGTGGTCAGCGTGTCGATCGCCTGGTCGGTGGTGCCCGCGACCGAGTGGACCAGCACGTTGAACGCGGCGAGCAGCACGGTCGGCACGTCGGTCCGCTCCTGCGCGGCAAGGTCGCCGATCGCGCCCATGACGTCCCGGCCGACCACGAAGTTCACCGCGGAGTACGGCTCGTGGTGCCGCTCCGGCACGTCCCGGTCGGTGGGCACCGCGAAGATCCGTACGCCGCTGAGCTTGTCCTGCCAGAACTTGGCGGCGGTCTCGCCGTCCGGGCCGTCGGCGGCCGCGCGCTGGGCGGCCGCGAACTCGCGGTACTGCACCACCGGCGGCAGGGCGGCCTCGGCGCCGGTGACCCGGGCGCGGTAGAGGGCGGCCAGGTCGCGGACCAGCACCCGGTTCGACCACTCGTCGGAGCCGGTGTGGTGGGTGATCAGGGCGAGCACGGCGTCGTCGTCGTCGAAGCGGGTCAGCACCGCGTGCAGCCCCGGTGACTGCCGGGGATCGAGGGTGCTGCGCTCGGCCTCGTTGAGCAGCTCCTCGGCGATGGTGTCGCGGGAGCCGGGGCGGTCGGCCGGCACATCGCGCACCTGCAGCGGCACCGGGGCGGGCTCGTGCACCTGCTGGAACGGCTCGGCGGTGCGCTGCACCACGGTCCGCAGGATCTCGTGCCGCACCACCAGGTCGTCCAGGGCGCCGCGCAGGGCGTCGACGTCGATCGGGCCGGTGACGCGCAGCGCGGTGGCCATCACGAACGCGCCCGCGAAGAATCCCGCCTGGTCGCCCTGATCACCGGAGCACCACAGTTGTTGCGGACTGGAGAGAGGGAATCTGCTCACGACTGTCCTTTCAGCCTCAATGGCGCATGGAGATAATGCACGCTAACAGAGAGACGACGCCATTATGGGTGGCCACAGCATCGATGAGCACGACAGAAGAAAAGAACGGCCGGCACCGCTTTTCGCGCGATGCCGGCCGATCAGAGAACGGTAGCGGTCAGAGCACCTGGGCGATCTCCAGGACGTTGCCGGCCGGGTCGAGGAACGAGATCGTCCGGCGGCCCCACGGACGGTCGGTCGGTCCGTTGAGGATGGTGACGCCGTGCGCCTTGAGCTCCTCGAAGACGGCGTTCGCGTCGGCCACCTCGAACGTGAACAGCTGGCGGGTGCCGGCCTCGGCCGCGGCCACCGGGCGCGGCTCGACGAGCGTGTCGGCCTTGTCGGTGTGCAGGATGTTGATCATCAGGTTCTCCAGCTTGACCACCGCCGAGACGTCGTCGGAGTAGACCACCTCGAGGCCGAGGGTCTCCTCGTAGAACGCCCGCGTGGCGGCCAGGTCCTCAACGAAGAACGTGATTACCTCGATCTTGTTCAGTCCTTTGATCACGTGCGACATCCCTCTTTCCGGAAATAGGTTCCGCCACCGGCCAATCGCGCCGGAGAGCGCTCCCTGAGAAAATAGATCCTACAATGGGCGGGCCGAAATGTCCGACCCCTATCCGAGCGTTGCGACCCCTATCCGGGCCGCCGGGTCACAGGTACATCGTGTTGGGGGCGAGTCCGGCCAGCACCCGGCCGAACAGCTCCAGGTTGGTGTCCGGGTGCATCAGGGCGTGCAGGTTGAGCGCCTGGATGTCGCGCTGGATCCGCTGGATCGGCACCGCGGCGTAGATCGACGAGCCGCCGCTGCCGGTGACCAGCAGGTCGACCGCCTCCTTGGCGAGGCGGAACACCCGGCCGAGGGCGGCCCGGGCGGCGACCCGGTCCAGCGGCGTCCAGTCCTGGCCGGCGGCGGCCCGCTCGTCGATCTGGCCGGCCAGCCGGGTCGCGTGGAACTGCGCCTCGTCGATCAGCAGCGTCGCCTCGGCGAGCTGCCGGTGGGTCACCGGCGCCTCCCGGCGGCTGGCGTAGTCGGTGTAGGTGATCTTGTGGTCGAGCCGGGTCCGGTAGTCCTCCAGCGCGGCCTGGGCCAGGCCGATCGCCGTACCGGTGAACGAGGCGCAGCCGGTGGCCATCATCGGCGCGTGGAACAGCGGGGTGCCGGCGTTGCGGGCCGACGCGTACTGGCCCTGCAGGATCGCCGGCATCGGCAGCACCCGCTCGGCCGGGATGAAGACCTCCCGCGCGACGGTGGTGACACTGCCGGTGCCGCGCAGGCCGCTGGTGTCCCAGTCGTCGACGACGGTCAGGTCACGCAGCGGAACCAGGGCCATCACCGGCCACTGCGACGCGCCGTCCGGGGTGGGCGCCATGGCCAGCACCAGCTGCCAGCCGCTGTGCCGGGCGCCGCTGATGAAGTGCCACTCGCCGGAGACGACCAGGCCACCGTCGCGGGGCACCGCCACCGCGGTCGGGCTGAGCACCCCGCACACGCCGCCGTCCGGGTCGGCGAACACCTCGTCCTGCACGGCGTCCGGGAACAGCCCGGCCAGCCAGCTGCACATCGACCACACCGAGGCGAGCCAGGCCGCGGAGCCGTCGCCCCGGGCCAGCTCGGTGATCACTTTCAGCATCGTGGTGGCGTCGGCGGCGTGTCCGCCGTACTGCTGCGGAACCCGCATCCGCAGGATGCCCGCCTCCCGGAGCGCCGCAAGGGTGTCGGCGTGCAGCTCGCGGTGCTCGTCCTGCCAGCGGGCGTGTTCGCGCAGCACCGGTACGGCCCGGGCCGCGCGGTCCACCAGGTCCGTGCCGGCCTGCACCGGAATGGCCAAGGTCATGCTGTTCCTCCTGTGGTGTGCTGAAGCGGTGTCACGGCCGCGGCGGGTTCGTCGCGCGGCCACAGAACGCGGGACAGCACACGCGGGCGCATCATCGCCTGCGGTGCGTCGACCAGGCCGGCCACCCGCACGAACGCGGCAGCGACCACCCGGTCGCGGGTGGCGGCGACCTGCATCCGCCGCATGAACGCGTTGCCGAGCCGGACCTGCGGGGTGCGGCGCCCGGCCACGTCCGGGAAGGCCAGGTCGCCGCCGGCGGACATGTCCCAGGCGCCGTCCAGGGTCTTGGCCAGGGCCCGGAAGTAGCGGCGCGGATCGCCCGCGCCCTGCTCCAGGTAGTCGCGCAGCACCAGCGAGCCGGTCGCCGCGACGGTCATGCCCTGTGCGTAGATCGGGTTGAAGCCGCACGCGGCGTCGCCGAGCGCGACCAGGCCGGCCGGCAGCCGGGTCATCCGCTCGTAGCGGCGCCGGACGCTGGCCGGGAAGCGGAACTGCACCGGCTCGCCCAGCGGTTCGGCGTCCCGGATCGCCTCGTGGATAGCCGGTACCGGCAGGCTGCGGGCGTACTCCAGGAAGCCGGGCAGGTCGGTCGGGGCCCGGTCGCCGAGCACGCCGTTGAGCGAGAGCGAGTAGCGGTCCGGCAGGCGGGCCAGGGTCGCGCCGCGCGGGTGGCCGGGGGTGGCGACCGAGATGACCGCGATGCCGTCACCGATCGGGTCGGCGGTCAGCGGCGCGCGGAAGTCGCAGGAGGTGTACGTCAGGTCCATGGTGACCCGTTCCTCCTCGACCGCCGGGTAGCCGGCCTCGGCGAGCCAGCGCGGCAGCCGCGAGCCCCGCCCGGTCGCGTCCACGGTCAGATCGGCACGCTCCAGCACCGGCGTGTCGTCGCCGGGCGACTGGATCCGGGCGCCGAGCACGGCGATGCGGTCGTCGGTGTACTCCAGCGCGACGATGTCGGCCTGCCGGAACGTGACGTTCGGCAGCGCGGCGACCCGCGCCCGGATCTGGTCCTCGAGGAGCCAGCGGCCGGCCGAGATGCAGATCAGGTCGCTCGGCGACTGCTGGATCGGTGTGCCGGCGAAGTGCCAGCCCAAGCTGGTGGCGAAGTCGCGGGTCGGCACGCCGGCCGCGGCCAGCTCGGCGGTGAAGCCGGGGAACAGCTCCTCGAGGATCTGCTGCCCGCGGGCCAGCAGACCGTGGATGTGATGGCCCTGCGGCACCGCCCGCCGCGGCCCGGTGGCGTCCAGCAACGGGTCCCGGTCGACCACCACGACCTCGGTGAAGTGCTCGGCGAGCACCCGGGCGGCGAACAGTCCGGCCACGCTGCCGCCCAGCACCACGGCCCGATCTCCGACATGTACGAACACCTGTGTCCTCCGCTTCCTCGGTCTCCCTGCGAGGGTGTCAAGCCCGCCACCGGCCGCGCATCTTCCAGACTGCTCAGCGGCGCCGGGCGCCCCGCTCGGCCAGCCAGTAGCCCTTGGCGTGCAGCGAGCCGTCGAGTGCGCTGAGCCCCCACACGTTCTTGAGGTGCTGGCGGATCAGCCGGGTGGGCGTCGCCTCGGCGGCCACGAACGCCTGCACCGGGGTGAGTGGCACCGGCAGGTCACGCACGTACTGCCAGAGGGTCTCGCCGGTGACCTGGGCACCGCGGTCGAGCCAGCGGATCGCGCCGGGGCCGGGATAACAGCGGTAGCCCCGGTCGCCGGTCTCGACGATGGCCAGGCCGGCGGCGGACGGGGTGAGCGCCTCCAGGATGGCGGCGATGGCGGGCAGCCCCGACTCGTCGCCGATCAGCAGGTGGCGGGTGACGTCCTCGCGTACCAAATAGCCTGCCTCTGGCCGCAGGAACCCGATCCTGGCGCCGGTGCCGGCCGTCGCCGCCCAGATCGAGCCGGGCCCGTTGCCGTGCAGCAGGATGTCCACGTCGAGTTCGCCGGCGCCGGGATCGTGGCGCCGCACCGTGTAGGAGCGCATCGCGGTGCTGGCGCCGGGCCGCCAGAGCAGGCCCTCGGGTGTCCAGGCCGGGAACTCCGGCGTGGCCGCGGCGGCCGGCGGCAGGAACAGCCGGATCTTGGCGGCCGGTGCCAGCTCCGGCAGCCCGCACAGCTCCGCGCCGCTGATCGTGATCCGCTTGACGTGCGGGGTCACGTAGGTGATCCGCCGGACGACACCGCGCAGGAACTCCGGGTCGCGCAGCGCGGTTCCCCGCCGGTCCAGCAGCGGTGTTCCCCGCCGGTCCAGCAGCGGTGCGGGAGCTGGCAACACGAGCATGACGGACTCCGTTCCTCGAGAAAGGACCTACCGGTACGCCTTGGCCTGCAGCCCGAACAGCTCGGCGTAGAGCCCGTCGCGGAGCATCAGGCCGTCGTGGTCGCCGGTCTCCACCACTCGGCCGTCGCGCAACACGATGATCAGGTCGGCCATCCGTACGGTGGAGAAGCGGTGCGAGACGAACAGCGTGATCGCGCCCCGGCTGGCCCGCACCTGACGGGCCTGCTCCGCGTAGAGCTCGAACAGCCGGTGTTCGGCCTGCGGGTCCAGTGCCGAGGTCGGCTCGTCGAGCACCAGCAGCAGCGGGGTCTCGCGCATCAGCGCCCGGCCGACCGCGAGTTTCTGCCACTGCCCGCCGGAGAGTTCCGCCCCGTTGGTGTAGCTCTTGCCCAGCGGGGTGTCGAGCCCGTGTTCCAGGCGTTCGACGACGTCGGTGCCCTGTGCCCGGTCCAGCGCCACCGCGACCGCGCCGTCGTCGCCCATCCGGGGCAGGTCGCCGAGCCCGACGACGTCACCGGTACGCAGCTCGAAGCGCGCGAAGTCCTGGAACCCCGCCGAGATCTGCTCGCGCCACGCGTGCACCGGGATGCGGCGCAGGTCGACGCCGTCCACCAGGATCTGCCCGCGGGACGGCTGGTACATCCCGCACAGCAGCTTGACCAGGGTGCTCTTGCCGGCGCCGTTCTCACCGACGATGGCCACGCTCGCGCCGGCCGGCAACGTCAGGGTCACTCCGCTGAGCACCGGCTTGTCCGTACCGGGATAGACGAAGTCCACGTCGTCGAGCCGGATGCCGTCGCTGAGCCGCCGCGGCGGCTCCCGGTCCACCGGCGCCGGGTGGGTGACCGTGACCAGCTCGCGCACCACCCGGAAGCGTTGCAGCAGGCTGCCCACCCGCTGCAGGGTGCCGAGCAGGGTGATCGCCGTGATCACCTGGTGGTTGACCTGGCTGGCCAGCACCATCACCAGCACCACGTCGCCGATCGTGCCCTTGCCGGCCACCACGTCCCGGATGACCAGCAGCACCGCGCCGGTGTAGGCCAGCCCGAAGAGCACCTGGCCGGCGGCCCGGATCGCCCCGCCGCGGGTGTACGCGCCGGCCAGCCCCCGGCTGGTGCGCCCCCACTCCTGCCGGTGCCGGCGCAGCAGCTCCTCGCGCAGCCCGAAGACGCGCAGCTCGCCGCCGAAACGCGCCGAGGTGGCGAGCCGGAACAGGTTCAGCGCGATCCGGGTCGACTCGGCGGTGCTGGTCTTGGCCCGGTCGATCCGGGTCTCCGCCCAGCGCCCGCTCAGCAGCGGCGGCAGCGCGGCGATCGGCATCAACAGCAGCAGCACCAGGTTGACCCGGCCCAGCAGGATCGCGGTGAGCAGCCCGAACAGCACCAGGCCCAGCGTGCCGAACAGGGCCTCGAGCGCGAGGGTGAGCTTCCGGGTGTCGCGGCGCAGCACGGTCAGCTCGTCGGCGTAGTCGGCCCGTTCGTGGTGTTCGATGCCCTCCGAGCCGTTGGAGAGCAGCATCAGCTCCTCGGTCAGGTCGCGCTCGGCGATCTCGGAGAGCTCGGTGTAGGCGATGTGGGCGAAGTTCCCGAAGGTCAGCGTGATCATGACGAGGATCGCGACCAGGACGCCGTACCAGGCGGCCGTGGTGCCGTCGCCGGCCACCACGGCGTCGGTCATCACGCCCAGCCCGGCCGCCATCACCGGGCCCATCGTGACGTGCCCGAACATCAGGAAGATCGCGGAGGCCGTCTTGCGGCGGTCCAGCCGCCACGCGATCCTCAGCAGCCGCCAGGCGCCCGTCACCGTCTGCCTCATGCCGGCGTCCTCACCGTCTCTGCGTCGGTACGCCGCTCGTCGGCGAACCGGTCGGCCTGCAACCGGAACAGGTGTGCGTACACGCCGTCCTCGGTCATCAACTCGTCGTGGCTGCCCTGCTCGGCCACCTGCCCGTCGGCGAGCACGACGATCTGGTCGGCCTGCCGCACGGTGGAGAACCGGTGCGAGATCAGCAGCGTGGTGGCACCCTCGGTCAGACTCGTGAACTGCTGGAAGAAGCCGGCCTCGGCGCGCACGTCGAGGCTCGCGGTGGGTTCGTCGAGCACCAGGATCGACGCGCCGTGGCGCAGCCCGAACAGCGCGCGGGCCAGCGCGATCCGCTGCCACTGCCCGCCGGAGAGGTCCGCTCCCCCGGCCAGGTGCCGCGCCAGCGGGGTGTCCATGCCCTCGGGCAGCGCGTCGATCAGCTCGCGCAGGCCGACCGCGTCGATCGCGGCCCGGATGCCGTCGCGGTCGTCGAGGTGCCCGGCCGCGCCGAAGCCCACGTTGTCGGCGACCGACACCTCGTAGCGGGCGAACTCCTGGAACGTCACCCCGAGCCGGGCCCGCCACTGCGCCAGCGGTATCGACCGGATGTCGACGCCGTCGACCCGGATGGCGCCGGCGGTCGGCTCGTACAGCCGGGCCAGCAGCTTGACCAGGGTGGTCTTGCCGGCGCCGTTCATGCCGACCAGGGCGGTGCACCGGCCGATCGCGATGGTCAGGTCGAGCTCTTCGAAGATCATCCGCTGTTCGCCGGGGTAGTGGAAGCTGATCCGGTCGAAGTGGATCGTGCTGACCGGCGCGGGCCGGGCCGGAGCGGCGCTCGGCGGTGCCTCGCTGCCGTAGGCCCGGATCCCGTCGACGAACCGGCGGACCGCCTCGTGGGCGTGCATGCCGATCGCGGTGTGCAGGTCGGCCTCCGGGTAGAACTCGCCGAGGCGCAGCGCGAAGATCGCCGCCTGCATCACCATGACGAACGTGGTCAGGGTGAATCCGCCGGCCGGATCCGCGGCGGCCACCCCGGTCAGGGCGAACACCACTCCGCTGACGGCCAGGCCCCAGGCCAGGATCCAGAGGAACGGCCAGAGGTAGATGCGCCGCCGGGCCGCCCAGACCGGTTTGAGCCACTCCATGTACTCCCGGTGCCACCGGTCGCGGAAGTGGTCGAGCAGCCCGAAGACCCGCATCTCCTTGGCGGCGACCGCGTCGGTGGCGAGGTCCCGCAGGTAGTCGTTGCGGCGTTCCTCGTCGTCGAGGTCGAAGCGCACCTGGGCGAACTTGCGCAGGCCACCACGCTGGCCGTAGCGCAGCAGCAGCACCGCGACGACCAGGCCGGCGCAGGCCCACCAGGACAGCACCACGCCGACCAGTACGGCGTACCCGGCCAGCTTGGTGTACCGGGCCAGCAGGGCGAACAGCCCGGCGCAGGCCTCACCGGGGCTGAACGCCCAGGTCTCCAGCTCCCGGGCGGCGGTGCGCAGGTCCTCGACCAGGCGCGGGTCCTCCAGGGGGCCGATGCCGGGGGTGGCGGTCGCGGCGGCCATCAGTGCGTCGCTGACCCGGCCGTCGACGCGCCGGGCGATGAGCTGACCGGCCAGTTCCTGCAGCGGCGCGACCAGCATCTCGGTGATCGACACGACGGTGGTGATCAGGAACGCCATGATCAGCGTGCGGTACGCGGGCGAGTCGAGGCCGGCGCTGGTCGCGGCCGGCACCTTGCCGAGCACGAGCGACGAGCTGACCACGTAGGCGATCGGCAGCAGCCCGATCACCAGGTTGACGAGGACGGCGAGCGCGATCAGTGGTGCGCCGGCGAGGCCGGTCAGCCGGGCGATCTCCAGCCGGGCGACCGCCTGCCGGACCACGGTTGTCTGCTTCAGGCGCGAGTTCATCGCACTCCTACCTCCAGGAAATTCGCTTCGGTGCAACGACGAACGGCCGCGCGGCGGATGGACCCGGTGGCGCCGGCTTTTTTCCGCGCCGGCGCCACCGGGTACGGATCAGCGCTGGCCGGGCGTCCCGGCGACCGCGTAGATGCTGTCGCGGATCTCCGCGATGATCGCCTGGGCGCCGTCCGCGGTCGGCGCCGCCGCGATCACCGCGATGATCGGGTCGGTCCAGCCGAGGGCGCGGATGCTCGTCGGGTACGCCTTGACCCCGGCGTCCCACAGCCGCTGGAAGACCGGCCGGATGTGCTCCTCGTAGGACGTGCCCTCCAGCACCGGCAGCATGAAGTGCGCCGAGAGCGTCAGCTCCTTCTCGGCACCCCAGAACCGCAGCAGGCCACCGGCGTGCAGCGAGCCGCTGCGCCGCGCGTTGATCTCGGTGATGTAGAGCTGGTCGTCGGCGCCGGCCACGCAGTCGATGCACATCCAGCCGACGTAGCCGAGCTGGCGGGCCGCCTCGCCGACCTCGAGCGCCGCCGCGCGCAGCCGCTCACCCCAGACCGGCGGCAACGCGCCCTCACCGACGTCGACGCTGCGGAACGAGTAGCCGTGCTCGACGGTCAGCGCGCAGAGCACCACGTCCTCGACACCGTCCGGGCCGACCAGGATGTCGGCGGCCGGGCAGCCGACACCGGCGGCGTGCTCGACGAACTCCTGGATCAGGATCGGGAACGCGAAGAACGAGTCGCCGCTCGCGTGGTCCAGGAACGCGTCCACGTCGCCGGGCGCGTCGGTGACCACCCGCGAGCCGTCGCCGGCGACGCCGAAGAGCGTACGGGCGATCACCCGGCCGTGCCGGGCCACCATGGCCCGCAGCGCCCCGGTCAGCTCCACCCAGTTGCCGACCACGACGCCGGGCGCGACCCGCATCGCCGGCAGCTGGCGGGCCAGGTCCAGGCAACTGACCTTGGAGTCGAGGTAGAGGCTGGCCCAGAACGCGTCCTCGGGCACCGAGTCCAGCTCGACCTCGTGGCCCCAGCCGCTGACCAGCGCGGCCAGCAGGTAGGTCTCCGCGGTCGGCCCGACCATGGTCAGCTTCACCACGTCGTAGCCGGACACCAGCTGGCGCAGCGCGTTCTGCGCGGCGCCGTCGTGCAGCAGGTCGTCGACGAGCAGGCCGGACCGCATCCGCGGCGAGACCACCGGCGGCGCGGCCAGGTCCAGGGCCTTGTGGATGTCGTCGAACCACGCCTGGCTCCAGCCCTGCGGCAGCAGCAGCACCCGCGGCGCGTCGGTCCAGAAGACCGAGTGCTCACACTCGTACGTGCCGCCGAACCGCACCACCCGTGCCCGCTCCTCACCCTTGAGCTGCAGGGAGGGGTTGCGCAGGTGGTATTCGGCCATGTTCGGGATGATGAGTTCGATCGCGTCAGACATGAGGCCAGCCTGGCCTGATCAGGGCCGGCTATTCATCTTCTGAACTGCGCTCTGCGTCGGAATCCATCTCGGCCAGTCGGCGGCTCAGGTAGCGGCGTTCGGCGTCGTTTCCCGCCAGTGCGAGGGCCTGCCGGTACGCGGCCGCGGCGTCGGGGCGGCGGTCGAGGCGGCGCAGCAGGTCGGCGCGCAGGGCGGGCAGCAGGTGGTAGTCGCCGAGCCGGCCGGACGCCGCCAGCTCGTCGACCAGGCGCAGCCCGGCTTCCGGGCCGTCGGCCATCGCGACCGCGACCGCCCGGTTGAGCTGCACCACCGGGGTCGGGGTCAGGGTGGCGAGCCGGCCGTAGAGGGCGGCGATCTGCGGCCAGTCGGTGTCCTCGGCGCGCAGCGCCTCGCTGTGGCAGGCCGCGATGGCCGCCTGCACCTGGTACGGGCCCGGACGGCGCCGGCGCAGCGTGCGTTCGAGCAGCGCGATGGCCTCGTCGATCTGCGGGCGGTCCCAGAGCGTACGGTCCTGGTCGGCCAGGATGATCACGTCACCGGCGGCGTCCGAGCGGGACCGGCGGCGGGCGTGTTGCAGCAGCATCAGGGCGAGCAGCCCGGCCGGTTCGGTCTCGCCGTCGGGCAGCAGCGCGACGAGCGCCCGGGTCAGCCGGATCGCCTCGGCGCACAGCTCGTGCCGGGCCAGGTCGGCGCCGCCGGTGGCCGCGTACCCCTCGTTGAACAGCAGGTAGAGCACGGCCAGCACCCCGGAGACCCGCTCCGGCAGCAGGTGCGGCGGCGGCACCCGGTACGGGATCCGCGCGGCGGCGATCTTCTGCTTCGCCCGGACCAGGCGCTTCGCCATGGTCGCCTCGGGCACCAGGAACGCCCGGGCGATCTCCGCGGTGCTCAGCCCGGCGAGCGTACGCAGGGTCAGCGCCACCCGGGCCTCAATCGCCAGGGCCGGGTGGCAGCAGGTGAACATCAGCCGCAGCCGGTCGTCCGGGATCTCGTCCGGGTCGGGTTCCTCGTCCGCGGCCGGTTCCGGGCGCGCCGCGACCAGCTGCAGTTTCGCCTTCTCGGTGGTGGCCCGCCGCAGCCGGTCCAGCGCCCGGTTGCGAGCGACCGTGGTCAGCCAGGCGCCGGGCCGGTCGGGGACACCGTGCGCCGGCCAGTTGCGCAGCGCCTCGGCGAACGCCTCCTGCGCGCACTCCTCGGCCAGGTCCCAGTCGCCGGTGAGCCGGATCAGCGCCGCCACGATCCGCCCGTAGTCCTCCCGGAACGTGGCGGCCACGACAGCACCGGCGTCATCGGGTCCCACGGTTGCGACCACGGTTTTCTCAGGTCCCACGGCTGCGACGAAGGTTTCCTCGGGTCCCACGCCGGCCATTATGGCGGTCGCCGGGCCCCCGTGCGGGGACCCGGCGACCGGAAGCAGGGTGTCAAGCGGGGTTGCCGAGCACCACGGGCAGGGTGTCGAAGCCGTTGAGCAGGAACGTGCTCTGCGGCGCGATCTCGCCGGCCGGGACGGCGAGGGCCAGGTCGGGGAAGCGCGCGAACAGCGCGGGCAGCGCGATCGCCGCCTCGAGCCGGGCCAGCGGGGCGCCCAGGCAGTGGTGCACGCCGTACCCGAAGGAGAGGTGCTCCTTGTCGGAGCGGGTGATGTCGAACTGATCGGCCTGCGCGCCGTGCCGCTCCGGGTCCCGTCCGGCCGAGGCGAAGCCCATCAGCACCGGGTCGCCCTTCGGGATGGTCACGCCGGCGATCTCGACGTCCTCGGTGGTGAACCGGAACGGCAGCTGGGCGATCGGCGACTGCACGCGCAGCGTCTCCTCGACCACGTCCTTCCAGGCCACCTCCCCCGACAGCACCAGGGCCAGCTGGTCGGGGTGGGTGAGCAGCATGACGACGGCCTTGCTGATCAGGTTGGTGGTGGTCTCGGAGCCGGCGCCGAGCATCAGGTGCAGGGTCCCGGCCAGCTCCGAGTCGTTGAGCACCGAGCCGTCCTCGGTCTTCGTCTTGATCAGCATGCTGAGCAGGTCGTCCGCCGGGTGCTGGCGCTTCGTCTCGACCAGGTCGTTCATGGCCTGGTGCCACTGCTCGACGTTGGCGACCGCCTCCTCGTGGCTGATCGTGGTATCGACGTTGACCTCGCCGCCGCGCATCACCTCCCGGCGCATGTCCTCGGGCACGCCGAACAGGTCGCAGATCACCCGGGTGGGCAGCGGGTACGCGTACCGGCCCTTGAGGTCGACGATCTCGTCCGGCGCCGCGGTGCCCAGGTCGGCCAGCAGCTCGGTGGTGATCTGCTCGATCTGCGGGCGCATCGCCTCACTGCGCCGCATGGTGAACGCCGCGGCGGTCAGCTTGCGCAGCCGGGCGTGGTCGGCGCCGTCCGCGGTGGTCATGTTGTCCATCAGCACCCAGCCGATCAGCGGGAAGTCGTCGCCGATCTTGCCGTCGATGAACGCGGTCCAGTGCTTGTGGGCGTCCTTGGCGAAACGGTTGTCGTTGAGGACCTGGCGGACCATGTCGAAACCGACCACGGACCAGCCGCGCACGCCGCCGGGCAGCTCGACCTGAGCGATCGAGCCCTGGGCCCGGAGACGGTCACCTTCGGCGTGGACATCGCGGCCGGTCGGGTCGAGCACGACGGCGGCGGGAGAGACGGTAGTCAAAGTATCCTCCACATGGAGTAATCCTGATAAGGACGTTCCGAGAACGCCGACGGGTTTCATTCTCGGTTGTCCCGCGCCTTTTCTCTTCTTCCAAAGTGCGGTTCCCGGCACCCCCTATCAGCAGGCAAAAGGCCCCTATGGTGCTTTCCGAGCGGCGGGACACATTGCTAGCGTCGATGAATATCTCGACCATTCATCGCGTTTAAAAGGAGCCCGAGATGCGTCCGTTCACCATCGCCGTCCCGCAGGCGGATCTCGACGACCTGCACCGCCGGCTCGCGGACACCCGCTGGCCCAGTGCGCTGCCCGGCGACGGGTGGGAGCGGGGCGTGCCGCTGGACTACCTGAAGGAGTTGGCCGACTACTGGCGCACCGGCTTCGACTGGCGCGCCGTGGAGGCCCGGATCAACCAGTACCCGCAGTTCATCACGGAGATCGACGGAACCGACGTGCACTTCCTGCACGTCCGCTCCCCCGAGCCGGACGCCACACCGCTGATCATGACGCACGGCTGGCCGGGCAGCTTCGCCGAATACCTCGACGTGATCGGCCCGCTGACCGACCCGCGCAGCCACGGCGGCGACCCGTCGCAGGCGTTCCACCTGGTCATCCCGTCGCTGCCGGGCTTCGGCTTCTCCGGGCCGGTCCCGGAGGCCGGCTGGAACGTCGGCCGGATCGCCGCGGCCTGGGGCGAGCTGATGAGCAGCCTCGGCTACGAGCGCTACCTGGTGCACGGCGGCGACCTCGGGGTGTGGACGTCGCTGACGCTCGCTGCGATGCGCCCCGAGCAGGTCGCCGGCGCACACGTCACGTTCCTGCTCACCCCGCCGTCCGGCGACCCGGCCGAGCTGGCCGCCCTCGACGCTCAGGACCTCGGCCGGCTGCAGCAGATGGTCGACTTCATGCAGACCAAGGGCGCCTACATGCACGTGCAGGGCACCCGGCCGCAGACCCTGGCGTACGGTCTCACCGACTCGCCGGTCGGCCAGCTGGCCTGGATCACCGAGAAGTTCTTCGAGTGGACCGACGCGGAGAAGTCCCCGGAGGACGTGGTGACCCGCGACCAGCTGCTCACCAACATCGCGATCTACTGGCTGACCGGCAGCGCGGGCACCTCCGCGAACCTCTACTACGAGATGGCCGACCTGCTGCCGATCGCGCCGACCCCGCCGCCGGCCGCACCGCCGCACCCGGTGCCGCTGGGCGTCGCGGTCTACGCCCACGACGCGAGCCTGGCCATTCGCAAGCTGGCCGAGCCGAATTTCCCGAACATCGTGCAGTGGAGCGAATTCGACAAGGGCGGCCACTTCTCCGCCCTGGAGCAGCCGGAATTGTTCGTCGGCGACCTGCGCTCGTTCGCCGCGAAACTGTCCGCCTGAAACCCGAGGACCGCGGCCGGCCCGGATCGTCGGGCCGCCCGCGGTTTCCCCATTTATTTTTTGGTACGCAGGGTGAGCCCCGCGCCGCTCACATCCGCCGGGTCAGGTACCGGGCGTCCGCGCCGTAGCCGGCCGGCGGGATCACATCGTCCCGGTCCCGGAACCCCTGGGCTCGCCAGAACGCACCGGCGCCGGCGAGCGCGACGAGCGACACCGACCGGTAGCCCCGCCCGGCCGCCTCGCTCAGCAGGTGCCGCACCAGCCGCGCGCCCAGCCCGGCGCGCCGGTGCCCCGGGGCGATCGCCAGGTCGTGCAGGTGCAGGTTCACCGAGTCGTGCACGGTGTCCTCGGCGCGGGTCAGGTCCGGGCTGCACCGCTCCGGATACGGCAACGCCAGCAGATACCCGGCGATCCGGCCGCCCGTGGCCAGCACATAGGAGGTGGCCGGGTCCATCCGGGTCCGCAGCACCGCCGGGTCCTCGGACAGCCCCTTGCCGGCATAGGTGCTCGCCTCGATCGCGACGATGCCCGGCCAATCCCTTTCGGTCACGTGCCGTACCTCGGGGGTCATCGCAGCGCCACGTCGACCGGCTGCCGGTCGTGCACGGCCCGGTACGGCAACGGCGCGAACCCGTTGAAGCCCACCGACCGGTAGCTGACCGAGTACGCCCCGGTCGCGAGGATCCACACCGGGTCACCGGAGCGCAGCCCGGCCGGGACCGGCATCGGGTGCCCGGCGTCGTACGCGTCGTCGCTGTCGCAGGTCGGCCCGGCGATCACCGCGGGCACCGTCGGGGCGCCGCGGTGGGTGGGGAACTCCAGGCGGTACTGCAGCTGGTCCATCTCGTACAGTCCGTTGAATTTGCCGCAGCTCAGGTAGAGCCAGCGTGCGCGTCCACGGGTGGTCAGCCGGACCACGTGGGCGCGGATCGCGCCGTGGTCGGCGACCAGGTGCCGGCCGGGTTCCAGGATGACGTCCAGCGGGGTGCCGGCCGTGCGGCGCAGCCGTCCGATGCCGTCGCGCAGCTCGGCCAGGATCGCGTCGAGCGGCGGGTGCAGCGGCAGACCGCGCCGGTCGAGGTAGCCGAGGGCGGGCAGCCCGCCGCCGAGGTTGACGTGGTCGAGCCGGATGCCGCGCCGGCGCAGCCGGGTGATCGCGTGCACCAGGTCGTCGGCGGCGGCCCGCCAGGCGGTGGTGCTCATCTGCTGCGAGCCGACGTGCAGCGACAGCCCGGCCGGGGTGAGCCCGCAGGCCCGGGCGGTGGCCAGCACGGTCACCGCTTCCGGCACCGAGCAGCCGTTCTTGCCCTGCAGCCCCCAGAGCGCGCCGGCCCCGGTGGTCACGATCCGGCAGAACACCCGGGCGCCGGGCGCGTGCGCGGCGATCGCCCGCACATCCGCCACGCTGTCGGTGGCGAAGTCCCGGATGCCCAGCCGGTAGGCGGCAGCGATGTCCGCGTCCGACTTCACCACGTTGCCATAGTGGATCAGCCGGGGCGGAGTGCCGGTGCGCAGCGCCTGCCGGATCTCACCGGGGCTCGCCGTGTCGAACCCGGCCCCGGCCACGGCCAGCGTGTCGAGCACCTCGTCAACCGGGCAGGCCTTGACCGCGAACCGCACCGCGACCCCGGGCAGCTCCCGCGTCAGACGTCGCTGGCTCTCCCCGATCCCACCGAGGTCAAAAATGATCCGGTCCTCGGTAGCCGCACCCAGCGCACCACGCAGCGTGCCAGAAATCTGCATATCAAGCCCTCATCGTCGTGCCGGGCCGTGGGCCGGGCTGCGGGTCACCGGCTGGCTCCCAGGGGTGTGTCAAAGCGGTCGAGACACCCCTGCACGCCAGCCGGGAACCGTGCCCAACGCAGGGCGGCAGGGTGGGCTGCGGGTCAGGTGGCGGGGACGGGGCGGGGGCGTAGGAGGAGCGCGGCGACGGTGAGCACGACGAGCAGGTTGATCGCCAGCAGGATGCCGCTGAGCGGGTCGATGCCGTGCTCGTGCTCGTGGCCGGGGAGCGCCGCCAGTGCGTCGTCGTCCGCCACCGCATCGCCACCGCCGGACCGGATCACGCCGCTGACCTGCTCGCCCCGGGTGCCGATCACGTGGTAGGCGACCGTGTAGCCGCCGGCGCCGACCGACTGCACCGGGACGCTCAGCACGTGGCCGGGGCCGGCGGTGACCGGACCGGCCTCGAGCTGCCGGCCCTCCGCGGTGGCCACCGCGATGTGCGACAGCGCCGGGTCGGCGTCCGCCGAGAACGTCAGCCGGACCTCGGCGGGCCCGACCGGCGAGCTCGACACCAGCGCCAGCGGCGCCGGGCGGTCGGTGCCCGCCAGCCAGAGGCCCAGCGGGGCCAGGATCAGCAGGACGAGCACCACCCACCGGCCACGCGCGGACATCAGGCGACCGCGACGGCCGGGCGCGACTCCACCGCGACGCAGTCGCACGGCGCGTCCTCGAGCTCGCGCCGGTTCGGCCGCAGATGCAGGTACATCCCGATGATCATGGGGATGAACACGATGGAGTTGTAGAACAGGTGCAGCTCGACCCGGGGGTAGAGCACCTGCAGCAGGCTGGTGGGCACCGGCTTGCCGAAGAAGTTGTGGCCGGTCTGCGCCTGCCACAGCAGCAGGAAGTGTTCGATGTGGTGCCAGAACTGGATCGCCAGGGCGACCGTCCACCAGGTCCGGGCCCGGCCGGTGAACGCCGGGCGCAGCAGGAACAGCCCGGCCAGCATCACGGCCGCGTAGCCGTAGTGCATCCACTCGGACTTGACCAGCCACGGATAGAACTGCCCGAGCACGCCGCGCGCTTGCGGCCGCGCCCACCCCAAGACCCAGATTTGGTACGCCTGGACCAGGTGCTCAGCCCAGTGGGCGAGCGTCACCACCAGGAAGACGTTGAGAGCGACCCGATGGCCGGTGCGGTTGAGAGACATGGCGCGGTCCTTCCGGAGGTCCGAGGTGGGTCAGCTGTTGTAGGGCATGGTCGGGAACCAGCCGTAACCGAACATCGAGGGCAGCCGCACGTCCCAATAGACGACCGTGAAGACGCCGAGGGCCAGCAGCAGCACCCCGGTGAACACGGCCGAGCGGCGCGGGTCGCGGGCGAACCAGTTGAGGAACCGGCCCCGGGTGGCGAGCACCAGCACCGTGAACAGCACGGCCAGGACCACGATGTTGCCGAGCGACTGCAGGACGAACGCGACGGCGCCGTTGATCGGGTTGCCGGTCTCGACGGCCCAGTGGAAGAGCTTGTTGAACAGCGGGTACGGCCGGCCGATCAGGAACCCGCCGATCAGCGCGCCGAGGGCGACGACCCGGCCGACCGGGTGGCGGCGGAACACGTCGGGCAGCACGCCCAGCGCGGCCAGCCCGAGATACGCCAGGGCCAGGCCGATGATGCCGAAGACCACCGAGGCCTGGATCAGCCGGACCGGCACGCCGCCGGCCGTGGCGGTGGACAGCTGCGGCAGGTGGTCGCCGAGCAGGACGCCGACGAAGCCGTACACCGCGGAGACCCCGACCATGCCGGCGGCCAGCCAGCCGACCGGGCGGACCGCGCCGCGCAGGGCCTGACCGACGGTGGCCGAGCCGGCCCCGGCCTGGCTCATCGGGCCGATCGCGGCGGCCATCGCGATGTTGCAGGCGGTGAACGTGCCGGCCAGCCCGGAGACGAACGCGAACACCAGCCCGGCGACGGTGCCGGCGATCGCGGTGTGCTTGGCGTCGCGGTCCAGGATGGTGTTGGCGACGTTGTCACCGATGACCGAGTCGACGAACTCGTAGGACCAGAGCACGGCGAGCAGCAGGCCGGCGACGACCGCGCCGACGACCGCGACGGTGCGGCGGGGACTCGGCCGGGACTCGGCCCGGTCGATAGCAGGGGTACGGATCAACTGTTGGGTCATGGCGGCGCTCCTCAACAAAAGGAAGGGGAAGAAGCCGGGGAGGCGCGGGGGCGCCACGCCTCCCCGGGGGAATCAGCCGGCTACCGGAAGGGCCGCGGCCACCGGCACCAGGCCACGCTGGCGACGGCGGTCGAGCAGCCACCGGCCCCACCAGAACAGGCCGCGGGCGGCGCAGACGAGCGTCACGGCGAAGAACATCGTGTAGACGACGTTGAACACCATCAGCACGCCGTAGACCATGGCCACGCTCGAGCCGAACATGAACTGCATGCGCGGCCGGGACGGCGTGGTGCCCGGGTCGGTGATCATGTAGTTGGTGAACAGCACGAACGCCACGCCGGTGATCGGCACGAGCGTCGACCAGATCGCGACGTCCCAGATGAAGTGCCGCAGCAGCGCCTGGATGACGAACCCGCCGACCCAGCCGACGATCAGCGGGATCTTCTTGGTGAGCATCGCGTTGAGCACGGTGCCGGCGGTGAGGATGATGAACGGCACCATCATGCTGATCACGTCGGGGACGTTCTCGGTGAAGTGGTACGGCGGCGCGATGTTGACCCAGCCGAACGCAAGCAGGGTGACCGTGATCCCGAAGTTCGACGGGTTCATGAAGTGCCGCATCCGGCCCGCGATCGGCGCCTGGAACACCGCCTTCTGCCCGACCGCGACGAGCACGGCGAACAGGATCGGCCAGAACTTGTCGTTCGCGTAGAGCAGCATGTTCGCCGCGAGCGTGGTGATGTGGGTGGGCAGCAGGAACGTGTAGACACCCCAGGCGCCGTTGCCGCGGAACGCCGGGCGCCGCTTGTGCGCGGCCGCGGCGACCAGCTCGATGGTGATCTCGGCGGTGTAGCCGACCGCCAGGGCCAGGAACGGCCACAGCCACGGCTGTTCGAAGCCCAGGACGGTGTACCCGAGGATGTTGAAGATCGACATGGAGATGGCGAAGTTGCGCAGGGCCAGGTAGCGCGGGTCGCGCTTGTCGATGCGCGGCGGGGTGGCGCCCTGGCCGGCCGCCGTGGCGGGCTTCGGCTCGATCGGGGTTCCGGCGTTGTCGGTCAGGGTCGGGCCGGTCGGCATGCTGGTGCGGGCCTGGGGGTCGCGGACGTCGGTCATCGGTTCGTCACCTCCGTGGCGCGGTCGGTCAGCACGAGGTCGTGCCAGCCCTTCGCGAGGTCGAGTTGCTGGGTGTGCTGGCTGCCGTCGGTGGCCCGCCAGCTGATCTGGGCGGCGACCGGCCGGTCGCCGGCCGCACCGAGGCCGAAGTAGACGTCGAAGCTGCGCTTGCCGGAGTGCCCGCCGCCGCCGTCGACCTGCGACAACTGGATCCGGCCGTCGGCCGTGGTGATCCGGACCTGGGCGCCGTAGGCGGGGCTGCCGGGCACCGTGGCCGTGCCGGGCACCGTCGACGGGCGGAACAGCCGCAGTCCGAGGAAGTTGCCGTCGGCGGGCCGCGCGTTGCGGTAGTAGGCGGGCGCGCCCCACTGCCGGGCCACCGCGAAGTCCTGTGCGCCGTCGCGGTCGGCGTCGGCGACCGCGACCCCGCGGGTCGGGATCTCGGCGGCGAGGCCGAGCTGCGGGCTCAGGTCGACGTAGCGCTCGTTGCCGTCCTCCTTGGCCCAGAAGGCCATGTGGTCGGAGCCGGAGATGTCGTCACCGGGCTTGGCGTTCGGCCACATCTGCGGTTCCTGCAGCATCAGGTCGTTGCTCATGGCCAGTTCCTGCAGCCAGTTGAACCGGTTGATGGTGCCCTTGACGAAGCCGGCGGTCTGCACGATGGCCATCTGGCCGCTGTTGTCGAAATCGGCCATCTTGGCGTCCCAGCCCCAGCCGGTCCAGGCCAGGTTCTTGTCGCCGGCGACGTTGCGGAACGGCGCCACGCCCTTGTCCAGCAGCCGGTGCGCGTCGGCCGCGTCGGTGGCGGTGTTCTGCCAGACGTGGTTGCTCTCCTCCAGGCCCCACGACTCGGTGATGTTGCTGACGAACAGGTCGAACCGGCCGTCGTGGTCGAGGTCGCCGAACTCGGCGGCCATCCCCTTGAACGAGTCGTGGCCCATCACCAGCGACTTCGGGGTGGTCGCGTCGCGTTTGCCCTCGGCGAGCTTGAAGCAGATCGTGCCGGGGGTGGAGACGTTGTGGAAGAAGCGGTCGTTGCCGAAGTCGTTGGCCAGGTAGAGCTCCGGCAGCAGGTCACCGTCGAGGTCGGCGGTGGTCGCGCCGAGCGTCCAGCCGCTGGACACCGCCGGGGCGATGGCCGGCTGCTCCTCGTACGTCACCGACGGCTCGGATCCGCCGGTGGCGGAGACGAAGCGCAGGATGTGCGCGCCGCCGGCGTTGCGAGCGTGCGACATCGAGTGGTTCATCGACACGTTCGGCGCGCCGTTCGGGTCCAGGACCGCGGTCTCCGGGAAGTAGTTGAAGATCCCGACGTCGACGTGGCCGTCCCCGTCGAAGTCGGCGACCGCGACCGCGTTGGTGTTCCACAGCGGACCCCGGTAGCGCCCGTCGGCCGGCTTGGCCTGCGGCACCAGCTCGGTGGGGGTGAAGGTCGCCGCGCTCAGCCCGGTGGCCTCGGGGCGGTGCAGGAACACCACCGGGGTACGACCCCAGTAGTAGACCAGCGCGTCCATCCGCCCGTCGGCGTTGAAGTCGCCGGGGGTGCAGCCCATCGGCGCGATGGCCGGGCCGCTCGGCAGCGGGGCGGGGGTCAGCACGAACGGGGCGTACGTGCCGGTCTGCGGCGCCGGGGTGACGATCACGCTGTCGCTGCGCGGGTCCACCAGGCACAGGTCGTCGGAGGCGCCGTCACCGTCGAGGTCGTTCACGGCGACGGCGGCGCCGACCGACGAGATCCACGAGCGGATGTGCTCGTACTTGGGGTTGACGGTGCGGACGGTGTGCTCGGGCAGGCCTGGCGGCATCGCGATGGCCAGCTCGGTGAACTTGAACCGCTGGGCCATCTCGGTGCGGGTCGCGGCCGAGGCCGACGGAAGCCGGGCCACCAGGTACGCGGCGACCACGAGAACCAGGACGAACAGCGCCGGCAGGGCTCGGCGTAGACGGTTGACGTCATTGGGCGGCAACGACTTCCCCTTATCTCGAAAGCAGTGACAGGGCATCTCGACAGCAGTGACAGTGGGTGGTGCTGGTCAGCCGGCTTCGGTGACGGTCATCGGCAGGCCACCGCGCACCCGCAGCGACAACATCGGCTCGGGCACCACGGCCCGGCCGGGCGGGCTCTCCAGCCGCAGATCGCGGACCAGGGTGGCGAGCACGAACGCGGCCTCCATCAGGCCCAGGTGGTTGCCGACGCAGAACCGGGGCCCGGCGCCGAACGGGATGTAGGCGTACCGGGGCCGGTCGCTCGCCCGGGACCGGTCGAACCGCTCCGGGTCGAAGCGGTCCGGCTCCGGCCAGAACTCCGGGTGCCGGTGCAGCGTGTACGGGCAGATCAGCACGTCCGAGCCGGCCGGCACCCGGTAGCCGCCGACCACGTCGGCTTCCAGCGACTTGCGCGGCAGGATCCACACCGGCGGGAAGAGCCGCATGGCCTCCTCCAGCACCATCGAGGTGTAGGTGAGCCGGTGCAGGTCCTCGAAGACCGGCGCCCGGTCACCGAGCACCTCGACGGCCTCCTGGCGCAGCCGTTCGCGGACCTCGGGGTGCTTGTCGATCAGGTGCAACGTCCAGCTCAGCGTGCTGGCCGTGGTCTCGTGCCCGGCCAGCAGCAGCGTGACCAGCTCGTCGCGCAGCCGCTGCCGGCCCACCTCCGGGTCGGCCTCGGCGGAAGTGGAGACGATCAGCCGGGACAGCACGTCGTCGCCGCCGGTGCTGCCCCGCTCGGCGACCAGCCGGTCGACGGTGCGCTGCAGGTTGGTGCGGGCCCGGCGGAACCGCAGCTGGCGGGGCAACGGCACCCAGTGCGGGACCGCGCCGAGCGTCTCCAACTCGAACATGGCCTGGTCCTGCACCGCGGCGAAGTCGTCGCCGACGGTGTCGAAGCGGGTCAGGTCCGCGTCGAGCAGGGTCCGGCCGAGCACACCGAGGGTGAGCCCGGTCAGCTCCTGCAGCATGTCGACCGGTGCGCCGCCGGCGTGCTGACGCAGCCGGGCGACAAGTTTCGTGGCCTCCTCGGCGACGATGCCGGCCTGCGCGGCGATCCGCCGGCTCTGGAACGCCGGCTGGGTCACCTTGCGCTGCTTGCGCCACAGGTCACCCTCGCTGGTGAGCAGACCGTCGCCGAGCGCGCGGCGGGCGTGCACCAGGCCGATGCCCTTGTGGTAGTTCCCGGCGTTGTCGGCCAGCACGTGCTTGGCGTGGTCCGGGTGGTTGAAGTAGTAGAGCTGTTTCGGGCCGACCGGCAGGCGTGCCGCGTCGCCGTAGCGGGCGGCCGCATCGGTCATCATGCCGAGCCGGTCACGGCCCATCACCATCAGCATGAGCAGGGCCGCGGTGCGCGGCGGCCCGGGCGGGACCAGGCCGCTCATGCCGCCACCTCGCTGCGGTGCGCCGCGGAGATCCGGCCCCGGTGGAACAGCAGCGCCTCGTCCTCGGCGCCGCTGCCCATGCCGAGCAGCCGGCCCAGGAAGATGGTGTGGTCGCCGCCGTCGTAGGAGCGCCACAGCCCGCACTCGAAGTGCGCCAGCGCCCCGGTGATCAGTGGCGCGCCGGTGTGCTCACCGGCCTGCCAGTCGACCGGGCCGAACTGTTCGCCGCCGAGCGGGCGCCGCCGGTCGGCGAAGTACCGGGCGAGCGGCGCGTGCCCGGCGGCCAGCACCGAGACGCCGAAGCGTCCGGCGGAGCGCAACGCCTCGTGCATCACCGCGTTGTGCTCGATGCAGACCAGCAGCAGCGGGGGGTCGAGCGAGACCGCGGTGAACGAGTTCGCGGTCATCCCGTGCGGCGTCGGGCCGCCGACGGTCACCACCGTGACACCGGTGGCGAACGTGCCGAACGCCTGGCGCAGCGCCAGCGCGTCGAACGGCGGGGTGTTCATCGGGCGCCCCGCCCGGCCAGCACGTACGGCTCGAGCGCGGCGGCCAGGGCGTCCGGCACCCGGGCGGGCACCGTGCGGGTGTTCGGCCCGCGCATGCAGGCGATCCGCTGGCTGCCCCGGGCGATCAGGGTCTCGCCGCCGCCCGGGTCGAGGCGGACGTAGTCGAAGCCGAACTCGATCTGCGTCTGCCCCAGCTCGACCAGCCGCATCCGGATGGACAGCTCGCTGAACGCGGTGATCTCGGCGTAGAACTCGCAGTCCACCTTCAGCGTGAACAGCTTCAGGTCGTCCTGCAGCTCGGCGACGATCTCGGGTGCGTGGTTCTTGAGGAACATCTCCCGGCAGCGGCCCTGCCAGCGCAGGTAGTTGACGTAGTAGACGTTCCCGACGATGTTCGTCTCCTCGAACCCGACGGTGTGCGGGTACTCGTAGTACTCGTCCATCTCACTCCCCCATCTCGGCCAGTACGGCGACCACGACCGGCGCAGCGATGTCCCGGACGGCCGTGGCGAACGTCGCCACCCGCAGGTCGCCGGCGCGCAGCAGCACCCAGCGATCACGGGTCGCGGGCAGTACGGTCAGCGGCCCGTCCAGCGACCGCCCGGCCTTGCGCAGCGACTCCAGCGCGGTCCACACCCGGGTCGCCGCCTGGTCGAGGCTCTCCCCGGTCGCGGCGGCCACCTGGCGGGCCAGCTCGGCGTGCTGACCCAGCAGCCCGGCCCAGTCGCCGGCGTCCCGTGCGGTCACGACCTCCAGGTCGCAGCCGAGGGCTCCGGTGCTCGCCGTGACGACGGTCAGCCCGGCCGCGTGCGCCGCGGAGACCACACCGTCGTCGACCTCGGGACGCCCGTCGGCCCGGTAGCGCAGCTCGACCGGCCGCCGGAACGTCCGGGTCGCGGCGAGCCGGGTGGCCGCCCGTCGCGGCAGGTCACCGTCCGGCACCACGGTGACCGCCACCGCCTTGCCGAGCAGGTCGTCGGCGGCCCGGGTCAGGTACGGCCCGAGCAGCGCGGGCACCCACGGTCCGGCCGGGTCCTGCTTGCGGACCGCCCGCAGCCGCAGGCCCTCCCAGCGTTCGAGCACCTCGCCGGCGTCCGAGCGCAACGCCACGTCGTAGACGTACAGGTCGCCGTCGCGGGAGCGTTCGGTGGCGCAGTAGCGCAGGCCCTGCGCGGCGGTGAGCTTCTCCCCGCCCGGGTAGATCCGGTCCACGCCGACCGGCAGCAGGGTCGCGTCGGGCACGCAGACCTGGTTGCCGTGCATCAGCGCGTCCCGCACGCCGGGGTCGCCGAGCAGCAGGTGGTCCGGCACGTACGAGGCGAACCACTGCACCGCCGGGTCCGCGGCCACCTCGGCGTCGACGTAGCGGGCCGCGGCGCTGTGGTAGCGGCGCAACCGCTGGAACCGGCCGCCCTGGAACAGCAGCCCGGAGTAGAGGTCCTCGGCGGGCACCAGTTCCACCGGCGGCACCTCCGCGGGCACCTGCTCCGGAGCGCCCTGGGGCACCTCGGACGCGCCGAGCCGCAGCCGGGCGGTGAAGTGGTCGGCGGCGTACCCGGTCTCGGCGCTGCGGATCGCCACCTCGACCGTGTCGTCGGCGGTGACCACCGCGGCGACCCGGATCGTGGTGCGCCCGGTCGGCGTCACGATGATCGGCCGCAGGAACTCGGCCTGTTCGATCACCGGCAGCGTCTCCACCCCGGTGGTGGCCGCGGCGACCTGGGCCATCGCCTCCATCCCGAAGACCGCGGGCAGCAGCAGGTTGCCGTCCAGGTCGTGGTCGGCCAGGTAGAGGTCGGTGCCGGCGTTCAGCTCGACCTCGCAGACCAGTTCCACGCCGTGGTAGCGCACCAGCGGCCGCTCGACGAAGCGCGACAGCGGCAGCGGGGGCAGCGGCCGGCGTACCGTGCCGATCCCCTCGGTCCGTCCGCTGATCACCACGACGTCCGGTGACTGCGGGTCGGCCAGCACCCGGCGCAGGATCGCGACGCCCTGGTCCGGGGTGATCGGGGTGACGCCGTCGCGGGTCAGCGACTCGACGACGGCCAGACGTTCGCCCATCCCGACGCCGGACCAGACCGACCATTCCAGGCAGACGCTGCGGCACTGCGGGTGCCGCCGGCCGACCTCGGTGGTCAGGTCGGCCAGCCACTCGTTGGCGGTGGCGTAGTGCGCCTCGCCGCGCAGGCCGGCCCGGCCGATGATGCTGCCCAGCGACACCAGCAGCCGCAGCGTGGCCGGGTCGACCACGTCGAGCACCGTCCGCAGGCCGTCGACCTTCGGGGCGAAGGTGCGCCGGAACGCGTCGCGGTCCAGGGTGGCCAGGCTCGCGGGCTCGTTGCGCCCGGCGCCGTGCAGGACCGCGGTGATCGGGCCGAGTGCGGCGGTGAACCGGTCGACGGCCTGGCGGACCTGATCGGTGTCGGTCACGTCGGCGCGCTCGTAGTGGCACCGGACCCCGGCCGCGGCGATCCGCTCGAGGTTCGCGGCCAGCTCCGGGTCGCTTCCCGGGTCGGAGCGTCCGAGCAGGGCCAGCGCGGCGCCGGTGTCACCGGCGAGAGCCAGCGCGCACTCCGCGGTGATGCCCTTGCCGCCGCCGGTGACCAGCAGCACGTCGGCGTCGCCCAGCGGCGCCTCGGTCACCGCCGGGCTGACCGGCATCGGCCGCAGCGTCGGTACCCGCCGGGTGCCGTCCGCGTCGTAGTGCGCCTCGGCGAACGACGTGGTCGCGGCCACCTCGGCCACCACCTGCGCGAGGTCCGGCGCGCCGGTCGGCAGGTGGATCACGGTGACCCGCAGGTGCGGGGCCTCCAGCCGCAGCGTCTTGGCCAGCCCGGCCGCGCCGCGACCGTGCTGCACCAGCACGAACCGGGTCTGCGGTGCCGCGGTCAGCGCCTCCTGCGCGCCGGCCAGCGCCAGCGCCAGGTCGTCCTCGCCGCACTGTTCCGGCAGCACGACCAGCACTCCGGCACCGATCTGCGCCGCTTGCAGGCCGCGGCGCAATTCCTCCGCGTACGAGTGGGCCTCCGGCGCGTGCACGCTCCACACGCCGGCCTCCTCCCCCGCGGGCCGGGTGCCGAGCGGCACCACGTCCAGGTCGAGGCGGAACGGCCGGGCCCAGGCCGCGGCACCGGCCACCACCGGCGTGCGGACCGCGTCGGCGTCGGTCGACGTGGACCGCAGCTGGTCGAGGGCCTCGGCGAGTTCCGCCACCCGCGCGGTGGCGAAGTTCGTCGGCACCTGCGACGGGTTCAGCCGCAGCGCGGCGGCGGCCGCGTTGACCACCTGGCCGACCGTGATCGAGCTCAGGTGCAGATCGTCGAGGAACAGGCTGTCGCCGCGGACCAGCTCGATCGGCAGTTCGACCCGTTCGGCGGCGAGCCGGCGCAGCAGATCGAGTGTCGACTCCTCGCCGTCCACGGTGGCCGGCGAGCCGGGCTCCGCGGCGGTGCCGGTGCCGGCCGGTTCGGCGCGCCGCTCGGCGACCGAGACCACCGGGGCCTGCTCGCAGGGGCTGCCGAAGAAGCTGAACGTCACGTCCAGCGGCAGGTCACGCACCAGGCGGCCGCGGAACAGCGCCGGGTCCAGGGTGGCGGCCCCGATCACGTAGGCGGCGCCGGCCGCGCGCAGCAGCCCGGTCAGCGACTCCGCGTCGGTGTCGACGGCCAGCGCCGGCACGTCGGTGAGCTGCCCGGCCAGCGAGCTCAGCACCCGGCCCGGGCCCACCTCGATGAGCAGGTCGACCTGGGCGGCGGCCTGGGTGACCGCCTGCTGGAACAGCACCGGGTCGGTGATCTGCCGGTGCAGCAGCCCGGCCAGGTCGGCGTCCGGCGCGAGCGGCGCGCCGGTCACCGTCGACACGACGGTACGGCGGACCGGTCCGAGCCGCTCGCCGGCCAGCGCGGCGACGAAGGTGTCCGCGGCCGGGGCGACCAGCGGGGAGTGGAACGCGTGCGAGACGTTCAGCGGCCGGGCCACCAGGCCCCGTTCGCCGGCCCGCCGGCAGACCTCCTGCACGTCGTCGACGCTGCCGGCGACCACGGTCTGCTCGCCGCTGTTGTAGGCGGCGATCACCACCGGCAGCCCGGCCAGCAGCTCCGTGACGACCGGCGCGGACGCGCCGACGCCGGCCATCGTGCCGGACGCGCTGTGCTGGGCCATGGTGCGCCCGCGCAGCGCGGCGACCCGCAGCAGCGCCTGCTCGTCGAGCGCGCCGGCCCAGTGCAGCGCGGCGATCTCGCCGAGGCTGTGCCCGACCGCGACGGACGCGGTCACACCCAGGTCGTCGAGGACCCGCAGCGCCGCCACCGAGCCGGTCACGATCCGCGGCTGGGCCACCTCGGTGGCGACCAGGTCACCGCCGGTGGGCAGGTTCGCGGCGGTGTAGACGGCGTCGGCCTCGGTGAAGCGCCGGCGCAGCGCTCCCCCGCTGACGCCGGAGCCGGAGCCCTGGCCGGGGAAGAGGTAGCCGATCCGGGCCGGGCCGGTGACCCGGTTCAGCAGGATCCGGCTGTCGGCCGACAGGCGCCGCGTCTCGCCGGCCGCGACCGCGTCGCGCAGCGTGCGCAGCTGCTGCTCGGCGTCGGCCGGCGAACCGGTGACCACGCCGGCGCGCAGCGGGCGGTCCTGCAGCTCGCCGTGCAGGGTCGCGGCCAGGTCGCCGAGCTGCCCGTAGGCGAGGGTGGGTACCAGGGTGAGCAGCTGGTCGATCCGGGCGAGCAGTTCGTCGGCCGTACCGCCGTCGATCAGCAGCAGCTCGGCGTCCTGCACCGAGCCGGCCAGCACGCCGGTGCGCGCGTCGAGGGTGCCCCGGCCGCGCGGCTGGGAGTTCTCCAGCACCAGGTGGGTGTTGATGCCGCCGAAGCCCATCGCGGTGACGCCGGCGCGCAGCGGGGTGTCCCGCGGCCACGCCTCGGCCTTGCGCAGCACCCGCAGCGCCGGATCATTCCCGGTCAGCAGCTCGTGCGGGTCGACCGAGCCGATGCTCGGCGGCAGCACCTCGTGGTGCAGCGCCAGCACCGCTTTGATCATGCCGGCCACGCCGGCCGCCGCCTTGGTGTGCCCGATCATGCCCTTGATCGAGCCGATCGCGGCCGGTGCCGCCGAGGGTCCGGCCGCCTTGCGGGCCGCCGACAGCGCGCCCAGCTCGGTGGCGTCGCCGACCTTGGTCCCGGTCCCGTGGCCTTCGAACAGGCCGACGGTCTCCAGGCCGAAACCCGCTCTTTCGTACGCCCGGCGCAGGGCCAGCTGGTAGCCGCTGATCTCGGGGCGGGTCATGCCGCCCTTGCCGTCGGAGCTGATCCCCCAGCCGGCGACCGACGCGTAGACCCGGTGGCCGGCCGCGAGCGCCTCGTCCTCGCGCATCAGCACGACCATGCCGCAGCCCTCGCCGGGCCAGAAGCCGTTGGAGAGCCGGTCGTAGACGCGCATCTCGCCGGTGGCCAGCGCGCCGGTCTTGGCGAACCCGATGATCTCGAACGGGTCGATGGACAGGTCGACGCCTCCGGCGATCGCCACGTCGGCGTCCCCGTCGAGCAGCGCCTTGCAGGCCGTGGCGACCGACAGCAGCGACGAGGAGCAGGCCCCGTCGACCGTGTAACCGCCGCCGTTGAGGTCGAAGAAGTTGCAGATCCGGCCGGCGATGGTGTTCGACAGGCCGCCGGCCAGGGTGTCCTCGTCGACGGCCGGGAACGGGTGCTTGAAGGTGACCTCGAGGTCGGCCAGGAAGCCGGCCAGCTGCTCGTCCTCCCAGCCCTCCGCCTTGAGCGCGGCGGCGACGGTACGGCGGACGTACGGCCAGCGCAGCCGGATCTGGCTGGCCCGGGAGAACTCACCGGTCAGGGTGTTGCCGACGACCACCGCGGTGCGTTCGCGCGGCAGCCCCTCGCCGAGCGGGAACCCGGCGTCGGCCAGGGCGTGCGCCGCGATGTCCAGCGCCAGCCAGTGCGTCAGGTCGGTCGAGCGGTACGTGCTGCCGGCCACCTTGTAGGCGAGCCGGTCGAACTCGTAGCCCTCGATCACGGCGGCGTTGCGGGCGTAGAACTTGTCCGGCGCGGACGGGTCCGCGCTCCAGTAGTCGTCGAGGCTCATCCGGGTGTCCGGCAGGCGGCGGAACGCCCGGCGACCGGCGACCGCGTTCTCCCACAACTCCCGGGTCGTGGTGGCGTCCGGATAGCGGCAGGCCATCCCCACGACGGCGATCCTGGTCATGCCGTCCCCCGGGAAAGGTCGCGGTCCGGCTCCGGCAGGACCGAGGTGGTCAGGTAGGTGTGCTTGATGCGCTGGCGCCATTGCTCGTAGGCCGGTTCGTGGCCGTGGTGGTCCAGGCCGGCCAGCGCGTCGTCGTTGACCTGGGCGGCCTCGGCCGTCGTGCGCCCGCAGAAGACCTCGGTGGCCACCTCGTTGTGCGGCACGACCAGGCCGGCGCGCACCCGGGCGCCGGCCGCGAACGAGGCGCCCTGTGCCAGGTCGGCGGCGTACTCGCCGACGGCGGTCCGCAGCCAGCGCAGCTCGGCGGCGTCGGCGCCACCGGCGTACGTCGCCGCCAGGCCGGTGCCGGCGTAGAGGTCGGCGCGCCGGTGCTCGGGGAACCGCTGCACCATGGCGTGCAGCCGGCGGGCGTCGGTGCCGGCGACGAACCACATCGCCCGGCCGACACCCTGGTCGATGGCCCGGGCGGCGTAGCGGCGGTAGTCGTCGTCCGGCCACGGCGAGCGCTCCGAGCGGAACTGGCCGGTCACGTACTTCTCGGTCTTGAAGTAGGCCTGGTGGAACCCGTAGCCGTCGAGCACCAGCCAGCGCAGCAGCGGGTCCGGCGCGTGCAGCGTGGACCAGCGCACCCGGGGCAGCCGGGCCATCGCCCAGCCGACACCGACGTACGCCATGTAGACGTGCCGGTCACCCTCACCGGCGAGGAACCGCTGCATGTGCTTGCCACCGAGCGGCAGGCCGTCGCGCACCGCGAACGCCATGGCGGCGCCCTCGTACGCGAAGCCCCGGAACTCGGGGGTGATCTGGTCCAGCCGGGGCTCGGCCTCGGCGGGCCGGCGTGCCTCGGCAGCCAGCGCGTACCCCTGCAGGAAGGATTTCCCGACAGTTTCCAAACGGTCCTTCGCCGCGGTGCTCTTCACGTGGAAACCACGCACGGCCATGCTGGTCTGCGAGACATTGGGGGTCAGAATTCGACGACGGATTCCTGCGACGATTCCCATTTTCCTTTTCCTATCGACGTAGGTTGATCAATTTTCACCGGCACGGTTGCCCGTCGTCATCTTCCGAATTGCGCGCAGCGGTGGTACCGCGGTCAGACCGCCACATTCTGTGCCGTTATCAGCGCCCGGATTCCGGCGCGCCAGCCCTCGTAGTCGGCCGGGACCGCGCCCGGGTCGGCGTCGGTGACGCTGTCGGAGAGCCGGACCGCGTCCGCGGCGGAGAGCCCGGCGAACGCGGTGGTGCCGAGCTCGGTCTGCGGCGGGGTGAAACCGGCGAACGCGCGGGCCTTGGCCGCGAAGACCGCGCCCTGCGCCAGGTGCGGCCGGTGCTCGCCGGCCAGCCGGCTCAGGGTGGCCAGCGACGCCGCGTCCGCGCCACCGGCGAACGTGGCCGCCAGGCCCACCCCGCTCCACAGATCCGCCTGCCGGTCGGCGGCGAACCGGCCGACCGCCGCGCCGACGGCGTCCACGCCGCCACCGTTGATGAACCACAGCGCCCGGCCGATGCCCTGGTCGACGGCGCGCGGGAAGTAGTCGGGCCGGCCCTGCCACGGGTACGGCTGCGGGACCCGCTGCTGGTCGACGTAGCGGGCGGTGTGGAAGTAGGCCAGGTCGAAGCCGTAGCCGTCGACGGCCAGCCAGCTCATCGTCGGGTAGTACGGCGTGCCGGTCAGGTCCGGCAGCACCCACTTCCAGGTGGTCCGCGGCAGCCGGGCCATCGCGAAACCGACACCGATGTACGTGAGGAACGTGTGCGGCACGCCCGGACCGGAGAGCAGGTCACGGGAGCGGTGTCCGCGCCCACCGGCCATCACGTCGCGGATGGTGCAGGCCATCGCGGCGCCCTCGTAGGCGAAGCCGCGCATCTCCGGCTCGACGAGCTCGAGGCGGCGCTCCAGCTCCCACTGCTGCGCGACCTCGATCCCCCACTCGAATCCGCAGACGACCGCCTGCGGGATGGCCTCCAGGCGCTGGGTCGCGGCGGTCGCGGTGACCGGGAACCCACGGGAGGCGAACGTCACTGATCGCAGCGCGGGGGCCAGAGCCTTGCGCCGCAGGGTACCCATCGTTGACATGGTCTGCCGTCCTTCACCGCCCGGGCCGGCGCACTCGCACCGCGCCCAGGGCTCGTCGCGGTACGCCCCGGCGTACCGATGGATGGTCTTGTTCTTGATGCGCGGGCCGTGACATACCGGCGGCAACCGGCATGCCACGGCCGTGATCAGGCGGCGGCCTGCTCGGCCCAGCCGGCGCTCACCGGCTGCAGCACGTCCATCGCCTGCTTGCGCGCGTCGAGCAGGGCCAGCAGCACCGGCGGGTCCAGGGCGCGCACCGGGCGCAGCACGAGGTCGGCGGAGAGGATCGAGTCGGGCTGGACGGTGAACGGCCCGTAGGAGGCCACCGCGACCGGACGGTCCGCGCGGTCCGCGCCGTCGGCGGTCCAGGTGGCGGCGTCGGTCGACACCGACTGCGCGAGCAGGTACCACTGGCCCTGCGGCACCGCGTCGAAGCGCACCGGACCGGGCTCGTGCAGCACCGCGCAGCGCACCGGGCGGCCCTCCGGGATCGGCTCGGCGAACATCCCGATGAAGATCACCGCGTGGTCGTCCGGCTCCTCCAGGCTCACGTGGCAGGAGACCCGGCTGCTGGCCGGCCAGGTGGAACGGCGCTCGCCGCCCGCCTGGATGGCCGGCGCGTAGCCGTCGTGGCGGCGGTAGGTGGTCGGCGACATCCCGACGCTGCGGCTGAACCGCGAGCTGAACGTGCCGACGCTGTTGTAGCCGACCTCCACGCTGATGTCCGCGACGTTCATCGAGGTCGAGACGAGCAGGTCCTTGGCACGCTGCAGGCGCATCGCGGACAGGAAGCGGGCCGGCGAGACACCGGTGACCCGCTGGAAGATACGGGTGAAATGGAATTTGCTGAACAGTGCGGCACGGGCCAGATCGTCGACCGTCAACTGCTCCCCCAGGCGCATCTGCATGGCTTCGATGGCCCGTAGGACCGCCCGCTCAGAATCGTCTTGCATGACACCTCCCAATGGTGCCGCTCATCGCGTCACCGCAGCAGCTGCCGGACCGCGGTCGTCACTGATCCGGGGTTCGACAGAGGAATGGCCGGGAACGCATTTCGGAAAGTATTCCGTCAATGTATTCCGCGTGATCATTCGGCCACGGAAAGATTATCGAACCCCGATACGGGCCAACCACCCCTAGATATTCGGCGCACCCCGCACCGCAATCGTGAAGTAGGAACGGATACCGTCACTATTCACTTCGGATAGTCGCCGTATCCGATTCCGGCCGCGCCGCCGGCCCGCGCATCGCCACATCCCCGCATCCCCGCATCGCCGCTGAGCAGGCGGCCGGCGTTCCGGGCAGCGGCCATCGCGGCCCACGCGGTGAGCCGCACCAGCGCGTCGTCGCCGTGGCCGCTCGCGCGCACCGCCGCGATGTCGCCGTCGCTCACCCGGTAGGACGCGAACGCCACCAGCAGCGCCAGCCGGGCCGCGGGGCGCTCGCCCGGCGGTAGGGGTGCCACCGCCTCGGCCAGCCAGGGTTCCGCGCTCAGGCCGGGGCCCGGCTCGGCCGGATCCGCCAGCCGGGCGAGTACCAGCTCGCGGACGGCGACCGGCAGCACCGCGGCGCCGGCCTCGTCGATCGCCGCGGCGGCACGGGCCAGCGCGTCGGCGATCGGGGCGCACGACGCGGCCCAGCTCAGATCGGCCGGCAGCGGGCGGGCCGGCAGCGCGGTCACCGCCTGCCCGGGCGGCACGACGGCACGGGCGAAGCGACCGAAGACCCGCGCGGCCACCCGCCGGCCGAGCGGGCGGGCCGCGACCGGCATCGCTTCCAGGGCGGACTCGCCGAGGAAGACGTTCACCATCCGGTTGAGGTAGTGGAACGTGACAGCGACGCCGAGGACCGCGGCCGCCTGATCGGCGGGGACCGGGATCGGTACGGGGGTGACCCTGGACGCGCCGTCGCGCGCCCACCGGGCCAGCGCCCGCACCGCGGGGTCGCGCACCTCGTCGACGCGACCGGCGGCCAGGTGCCGGGCGTCCGCGCCGGGCCGGGTGCCGGTCAGCGTCGCGCCGTGCACCTCGACGCAGTAGGGGCAGGTGTTGGCGAGCGAGACGGCGGCCGCGACGGTCTCCTTCGTGGACCGGCCGGCCGGGTCGCCGGCCAGCAGCGTCTCGCGCAGCATCAGCCAGACCGCGTCGAGGACCTCGGGAGCGGCGGCGTGCAGCGCCACGGGCGGCGCGGCCATGCCGAACTCGGTCTCCATCTGGTGCCAGACCGCGGTTGTCCGGGCCGGGCGCACCGGGCTCAGGTGGCGGATCTGACGGAGCACGACACGGCGCGCACCGCGCGCGAACAAGGACGTCACGGGGTCCCCTTTCCTCGCCCTCCATGCTTCGGGCGGGCGGCGGCGCGGCGCATCTTCGGGTGTGCCCGGACCTGTCGCGTCCAGGTAGGACAGCACGAATCTGGTGCTGGCACGGGCCTGGAGAGCGCTCTATTGCGAGACCCATCGAGATCTTCTAATCTCACAGGCGGCGGAGGACGAGCGCCCCCACGACGGGAAGCATGATGCGGATATCCGACCTGAGCCGGCAGTCCGGCGTACCCGTCGCCACGATCAAGTTCTATCTGCGCGAGCAGCTGCTCCCACCCGGCGAGCCGACCGGGCGCAACCAGGCCGTCTACGACGACCGGCACCTGCGCCGGCTGCAGCTGATCAAGGTGTTCACCACGCTCGGCCGGCTCGACCTGACCTCGGTGCGCCGGCTGCTCACCGCGATCGCCGACGCGGACGTGCCGGTCACCGGGCTCTACGCGGCCCTGCACCAGGTCCAGGCCACGTCCGGGGAACCGACACCGGACGAGGCGCCCGCGGTGGCGGCCGCCCGCCAGGACGTGGACCGGTTGATCGCCTCGGCCGGCTGGCAGGTGCCGGCGGACGCGGCCACCCGCGACCAGCTGGCGACCGTGCTGGCCGCGATGCGGCGGTTGCACTGCGACGCCAGCCTGTCGTTCTTCGACGACTACGTCACGGCGGCCGACCAGCTGGCCCGCAAGCAGGTGGGCCGGCTGCCGGCGGTCGAGGTGGAACGGGCCGAGGCGCTGGCCCGCGGGTTGCTGCTGGAGGAGGCGTTCACCGCGATCCACCGGCTGGCGGTGGAGCACCACGCCGGGCAGCGCTTCCCGTCGGCCTGACCCGCCGGCGCTCTGTGAACGGCGCCGGCGGCTCGGCCGGGCCCATTAGGCGAATTGGCCGGGCTCGCGTCCGGGGCCGGCCGGGCCACGGTAGGCCTGAGCGATTTCCCGCCACTGCTCGGCCGGGGCGCCTTCCGCCCGTACCCCTACATCGGTGTGATGGCGGCGGCGAGTGACCAACAAGCAGAAGTCTTCGGCGGACCCGGTGATGCGGGCGGCCGCGTCGGCCGGGCCGAATTCCCACAGCGCGCCCGACGGCGCGGTGATCTCGAAGCGGAACGGTTCCGCGGGCGGCGTCAGCCCGCGGGCCAGATACCCGAAGTCCCAGGTCCGCACGGCGAAGGTGACCAGGTGGCGGAGCCGGTCGGTGTGCGTGCGGCGGATGCCCAGCGCGTCGGCGATGTCCTGGCCGTGCCCGAACAGCTCCATCATCCCGGCCGCCGCGAGGACCGCGGCCGGGATCGGCCGGACCAGCCACGGCACCAGCTGGTCCGGCGGCAGCGCGCCGAGCGCCTTGCCCGCCGTGTCCCGCTCGGCCCGCCAGCGCGCGAGCAACACTTCCGGCGGGTCGTTGACGAACTGGCCCAGCGCCCGCGCGACGTTCGCGTCGAAATCCGGCGAGAGCGTGCCGGCCAGAGCGGTGAACGCGTCCGGGTCGGCGGCGGCCAGCCCGGCCATCCGGAACGTCGCCGCGAGGTGCGCGATCTGATGGGCGACGGTCCAGCCCGGCGCCGGGGTGGGTGTGGTCCAGCCGGCGGGTGCCAGATCGGCCACCATCCGGTCGACCTCGTCGCCGAACGCGGCCAGGTCGCTCGTCACTGTCGCTGTGTCAGTCACCGGTCTGCCCTCTTCTCCGTTGTCGTCATCTGCTGTTCGAGGCTGGTCCGTTCGGGGCTGGTCCTCAGGGGTGCCTCAGGACTCTTGAGGCACCCCTGAGGACCAGCCGGGGGTAGCGCTCAGGCGGGGTCGCGCGGGCAGTTCTGGTAGACCGCGAGGACCCAGCGGTCGTCGCGCTTGACCAGGGTCCACGAGGCGCGGATCGCGTTGCTCGCGTCCAGCTGGTCCTGGCCGGGCGCCAGCACGCCGCCCACGGTGATCAGGGCGACCGCGCCCGGGCCCAGCGGTTTGAGCGCGATCGGCTGACCGGTGACCGTGGTCCCCCGGTAGACGCCCTGGTAGGCGGCCGCCATGAAGTCACGGATCTCGGCCCGGCCGGTGCGGTACACCCCCGGCAGGATCAGCGTGCCGTCCTCGGCGAACAGGTCGGCGAACGCGTCGGCGTCGTGCGCGGCCCAGGCCCGCACCATCCGCGCCGGGATCGCGGCGATCTCCGCTTGCTGCTGTGCGGCAGCCTCGGCCGCCTCGGTGGTGATGGTCATCGTCGTCCCGCTTTCACTCAGCGGTCGCGGGTTTCCCGGCGACCGGGCGATCGACGTCCATCGTGACCGCGGGCACCCGGCCGGTGCGTCTCCCAACGTGCGGCGGCCACCGGGGCGCAACCGGGAAGATGCGCCGCGCACGGCCGCGGACCGACGATGAGGCTCTACCTGCATACCGGACGAAAGGGGCACTCCGTTGCTCGAGATCGCGGTAGAACTCGACCCGGACCAGGTCATGACCCTCGAAGCCTTCGCCGACACCATCATCCCGGGCGAGCAACGCTGGCCCGGCGACCGGGCGGTGCCGGGCGCCGCGACCGGGGGCGGCGCGGTCACCTCCGGGGCGCTGGACCTGCTCGTGTCCGAGGAGGGCGGCATGGCCGGAACCCTCGACACCCTGGCGCTCGGCCTCGACGACCACGCCACCGACTACGCGGAACGCACCGGCCTGACGCTCGATCCGGCGGTGCCGCCGTTCGTGGCCCTGTCGTTCGAGCACCGCACCACGCTGACCGCCGAGCTCACCGCGCGGGACAGCCCCGACCAGGAGCTGTGGGTGGCACTGGCCATGTTCAGCGTGATGGCCTGGGACACCGGCGCGGCCGAGCACACCGTCGACGCGATCGCCGCCGGCCACCCCGGGCTCACCCAGATCGGCTTCGCCCCGCCGGACGCCGACGGCCTGTGGCGTTTCCCGGACTTCTCCTACGGGCGGGTCCTGGCCCCGTCACACCCGCACACCACACCCACGGGAGATCCCGCATGAGCGACACCGACAGCACCGACGTCCTGATCATCGGCAGCGGGTTCGGGGGCTCGATCCCGGCGTACCGGCTGGCCGCCGGCGGAGCCCGGGTCGTGGTCCTGGAACGGGGGCCGTGGCTGTCCGGCAAGGACTTCGACCACGACTTCAAGTTCGGCAGCGCCAGCACCCGGGTCTTCGAGTTCACCATGGGCGACGGCATGAACGTGCTGGGCGGCAACTGCGTGGGCGGCGGCAGCGTCGTCTACTTCGCCGCCATGCCCCGGGCGCCCCGGTTCACCTTCGAACGCCACGGCAGCCTGGGCCGGCGGCTGTGGCCCGGTTCGGTCGACCGGTCGGCGCTCGACCCCTGGTACGACACCGTCGCGGAGTCGCTGCCGATCAGCCGCAACGACTGGTCGGACGTCACGTACTCCGGTGGGTTGTGGGCCGCGGCGTGCGCGCACGCCGGGCGGACCGCGAACCCGGTGCCGGCCGCGATCGACAAGTCCTCGTGCACCAACTGCAACTGGATGATGTCCGGCTGCCGGTTCGACGCCAAACGGTCATTGCTGCTCAACTACATCCCGTCCGCGGTGGCGGCCGGCGCGCAGATCCGGCCGCTGCACGAGGTGCAGTACATCTCCCGGACCGCCGACGACGGCTACCGGGTGCACTTCAACACCCTCGACGAGGTCGACTACCGGGAGGTCACCGGCAGCGGCACGATCGACGCGCGGATCGTCATCGTGGCGGCCGGCGCGGCGGCCACCCCGGTCATCCTGCAACGCTCCGAGCAGGCGCTGGGCGAGATGCCGGCCGCGGTCGGGCGCTACTTCTCCGGCAACGGCGAACGTCTGAACACCGCGATCGTCAACGAGGACAAGGTACGCGAGGTGCTCGGGCTCAGCCGGCCCGACGGTGTCGCGTACGAGGGGTATCAGATCGGCAAGGGCCCGGTCTGCGCGAGCTGGGACAAGCTGGACGGCGACCTGCCCGAGTTCAGCCGGCACTCGCTCGAGCAGCTGTACTTCCCGCCCGGGTTCGGGTCCATCCTGGCCCAGGTGCCGGACGCGACCGGGCCCAGCTGGTTCGGCGTGGAGAAGAAGGAGATCCTGCGCCGCTGGAAGTCCTGGCTGACGATCTTCATCATGAGCGAGGACGACAACGAGGGGGTGTTCGGCCCGCCGCCGCCGACCGGCAACGGCGACCGCATCGCCCAGCAGATGCTCAGCCGGGGCGCGTTGAGCTACGAGCCGACCGCGAACACGCTCGCCGGGTGGGAGCGGGCCGACGCCGACGTCCGCGACATCCTGGAACGTGACGGGCTGTCCCGGGTGATGCCGTGGACGAACGAGGTGATCGGGGCGTACACGGTGCACCCGCTCGCGTCCTGCCGCATCGGCGACGACCCGCAGACGTCGGCGCTGGACGACCGGCACGAGCTGCGCGGGCATCCGGGCATCTTCGTGACCGACGGTTCCGCGGTCCCGGCCGGGCTGACGGTCAATCCGGCGTTCACCATCGCCGCGCTGGCCGAGCGGGCGGTGCCGGGGATCGTCCAGGCGGCGATTGACCGGGGGGTCGGGGTGCGCTACGTGTCCCGGCCGCCGGAGCACGCGACGGTGAGCGCTTCCTCGCCGGTCGGCGCCGGGGCTTGACCACACCGGGCCCGCCATCTCGGTGGCGGGCCCTCGGGGTGCTCAGACCTTCGGCACGTCGAAGTACTGCGGGAACGTGCGGGCTAGGCCCAGATCGCCGCGGGCTTTGAGCCGGCCGCGCAGGAACAGCGTCCACGCGGCGGCGCTCCCGGTGGTCATCCGCAGGAAGTTCGCGACGTCCAGGCGCAGGGTCAGCCGCGCCGGGTCGGGGGTGCCGGGCACGGTCACGCACTGCCCGCCGGCGATGGTGACCTGGTAGGCGGCGTCCGCGTTGTCGGGCCCGAGCACGTGCCAGTGCACGACGGTGTCGAGCGCACCGGCGCGGTCGGCGCGGAACACCCCGGGCATCCCCTCGAAGATCGAGTCCAGCAGCGACGGCCCGGCGTCGCGCACCAGTTGCTCCAGGTCGGCATCGGAGGCGGCCCGCACTTGCAGGGCGAACTCACCGGGTTCGGTCAACGGATCCGCTTGGATGGCCATCGGGGTGCTCCTCGAAATAGGGGTGGTAGGGGGTCTCCTCGAGCTTCTAGGGGTAGGGGTCCACCAACCAACTTCCAGCGTGCGCAGCAGCGACGGCCGGGCTCAGATGGTCCTGTCCTGCCACCCGGCGGGTACCGCGGCTGCGGTACCCGCCGCATAGCGGAAACCGCTGGTAACGCGCCTGCGGTAGCCGCGGATGCCGTGCGCGGTTGACGACGTGGGCCGGCGCGGACGGGATTCTGGAGATCGCCCGAGGACGCCCCTCGTGTCGTCCCCGAATCACCTACCGAGGAGTCCTGTCTCGATGGCTGCGTATCTGTCCCGGCTCGGCGCGTTCAGTGCCCGGCATCGGGTTCTCGTTTTTGTCGTCTGGGGGCTGATGCTGGCTGTCGGCGTCGTCGGCACCGTGACCGGCATGACGTTCAGCGAGGGCGGGTTCAGCCTGTCGAGTACCGAGTCCGGCCGGGCCCTGCAAGTCATGCAGGCGAAGTTCCCGGCGACCGCGATCGACGACACCAAGGGCACTCTGCAGCTGGTGCTCACCGCCCCCGCCGGACAGAAGGTCACCGGCGCGACCAGCAAGAAGATCATCGCCACGGCGATCGAGAGGGTCACCGAGGTCGGGCACGTCGCGGCGGTCAGCGACCCGTTCGCCAAGGATCGATCGTACGTGTCGGCAGACGGCACCACGGCGGTCGCGACCGTGACGCTGACCGGGCTGACCGACGACGTCGACACCGACCCGATCTACGCAAAGGTGCTCGCCGTCGCCGACCAGGCCCGCGACGCCGGACTGAGCGTGGAGGTCGGCGGGTCGATCGGCGACCAGGTGCCCGAGCAGAGCCCGGCCGAGGGCCTCGGCGCCATGATCGCGTTCATCATCCTGATCGTCACGTTCGGCTCGCTGATCGCGGCCGGCGCCAACATGCTCGGCGCGCTGCTCGGGCTCGCCACCGGGCTGCTCGGCGTGTTCGCGCTGTCCGCCTGGCACCCGATCGGCTCGACCACGCCCACCCTGGCCGGCATGATCGGCCTCGCCGTCGGCATCGACTACGGGCTGTTCATCCTGGCCCGGTTCCGCACCGAACTGCGCGAGGGCCGTACCGTCGAGGAAGCCATCGCCCGCTCGATCGGCACCGCCGGCTCCGCGGTCGTGTTCGCCGGCGCCACCGTGATCATCGCGCTGGTCGGCCTGTCGGTGGTCCGGATCCCGTTCATCACCGAGATGGGCCTCGCCGCCGCGGTCACCGTCGCCACCACCGTGCTGATGGCGCTCACGTTCCTGCCGGCGCTGATGCGCTCGATGGGCTACCGGGTGCTGTCCCGCCGGGAACGCACCATGATCCGCAAGGGTGTTCCGCTGCCGGAGCAGGCCGCGCAGCGGGGACGGCGCCGCTCGTTCCTCGGCGGCTGGATCCGTGTCGTGATGAAGGCGCCGCTGCCGATCGCGGTGGTCGCGATCGCCGGGCTGCTCTTGCTGGCCATGCCGACGTTCGACCTCAGGACCGCGCTGAGCACCCCCGGCGGCGAGGACCCGGACAGCACCCAGCGGGCCGCGTACACCGTGATCGCCGACAAGTTCGGCGCCGGCAGCCAGAGCGCGCTGATCGTCCTGGTCGAGGGCACCGGCGTGGCCGGCAAGCTCGACCAGGTGGCCGGCATGGTCACGGCGGTCGGCGACGTCGCCGCGGTCACCCCGGCCGGGGCCAGCGAGGACGGGACGACCGCGATGCTTCAGGTCGTACCGAAAGGTGGTCCTATCGACGACGCGACCCGTGACCTGGTCCGCGACATCCGCGACCACGCCGCAGACGTCGCCGGGGTGAGCATCGCCGTCACCGGATCCACCGCCGTCGACATCGACACCAACGACATGCTCAGCGACGCTCTGATCATCTACCTGGTGCTGGTGGTCAGCCTGGCCCTGGTCCTGCTGATCATCCTGTTCCGGTCGCTGCTGGTCCCGCTCGTGGGCACGCTGGGCTTCCTGCTCTCGCTCGGCACCGCGTTCGGCGTCACCGTCAAGGTCTTCCAGGACGGCTGGGCCGACGCGCTGATCCCGGCGCCGTCCGGCAACCCGATCCTGAGCCTGCTGCCGATCCTGATCGTCGGCATCCTGTTCGGCCTGGCCATGGACTACCAGGTGTTCCTGGTCTCCCGGATGCACGAGGCACACGCCCGCGGCCTGAGCCCGGCCGACGCGATCGTCGACGGCTTCCAGCGCACGGCGGTGGTCGTGGTCGCCGCCGCGGCCATCATGATCGCGGTGTTCGCCGGCTTCGCCACCGCGGTGTCACCGTTCGTCGCCGCGATCGGGTTCGCCCTGTCGGTGGGCGTGCTCGCCGACGCCGTCATCGTCCGCATGATCATCGTTCCGGCGGTGCTGAAACTGCTCGGCAACGCCGCCTGGTGGATGCCCCGCTGGCTCGACCGCCTCCTGCCGACCATCGACGCCGAGGGCCGCACCCTGGAAGCCGCCGACCGGCAAGCGCCGCAGCACACCGACGAGGACGTGCTGACACCCGCCGGAACGCGCTGACCACAGCCAGGATCCGGAACACCGAGCGGTGGTCGCCGACCCGGCGACCACCGCTCGCCGGCCGGGACACCGGGGTTCGCGTCCGCCCCGGACGCACCGTTACGGAGAATGATCGAGTGACCATCCGCGTGCTGCTCGCCGACGACCAGGCCCTCTTGCGGGCGACGTTTCGCCTGCTGCTCGACTCCGATCCTGGCATCGAGGTGGTCGGTGAGGCGGCCACCGGTGCCGAGGCCGTGACCCGGGCCCGGGAGCTGGCCGTCGACCTGGTGCTGATGGACATCCGGATGCCGGAGATGGACGGCATCGAGGCGACCCGGCTGATCACCGCCGACGCGTCGCTCGCCGGGGTGCGGGTGCTGGTGCTGACCACGTTCGAGACCGATGAGATCGTGGTGGCCGCGCTGCGGGCCGGTGCCAGCGGCTTCCTCGGCAAGGGGGTCAACCCCGACGAGTTGCTGCAGGCCGTCCGGACCGTCGCCGCCGGTGAATCGCTGCTGTCGCCGGCCGCGACCACGGCGCTGATCGGCCGGTTCCTGGCCCAGCCCCCGGCGGCGACGCCGGAACCGTCGAGCGCCGAACCGGCCTACGCACGGGCCCTGACCGAGCTGACCGGCCGTGAACGGGAGATCACCGCCCTGGTCGGGGCCGGACTGTCCAACTACGAGATCGCGGACCGGCTGACGATCAGCGCGGCCACCGCGAAGACCCACGTCAACCGGGCCATGATGAAAACCGGCTCCCGGGACCGGGCGCAGCTGGTGGTGTTCGCCTACGAGACCGGGCTGACCACACCACGCGCCGGCACCCGAACCGATTCCGGCGGACGGTAGCGCCGCGCGGGCGGCTACAGCGGCCGAATAACCAGCCGAGCCCGCCGGTCATGGGCACCTCAAAGGCCTCATAACGGCCACGAGAACCAGCCCAACTCGCCCAGCTGGTCCTGGCAGCCCTTAAAGCACCCCCATAACGGCCACCACAACCAGCCCAACCGACCCAGCTGGCCGAGACGGCCCCTAAAGCACCCGGATAACGGCCGCCAGGACCAGCCGAGCCCCGCAACACTCCCTGCCAACCGCCCCAAAACGCGCAACCGGCGACCCCGACCGGACCACGAACCGAGACCCCCGACCACCTGCTGAGATAACCGCCCCACCCACAAACCACAACCGGCGGAACCAACCGCGACCCCGCCTGGCCAGCCGGCCCCAGCCACCCACCCACCGCAACCCGCCGACCACTGGTTGCTGGCTGGCTCTGAGGGGTGCCTCCCGGGGTGGGAGGCACCCCTCAGAGCCAGCCCGGACCGAGAGCCGCGCCACGGTCCGAGCCGGCACCGACCTCGCGCAGGCAACCGCCAACCAGAAGACCCGCCACGGCACGGGCCGGCACAGGCCCACGGGCGGGACCCGGCCCGCAGCCTGCGGACCCGCGCTCCCCACCCGGACCAAAGACACGCGCTCCCCACCCGGACCAAAAAGCGATTAAGTCATCCGACTGATTCGACCGCCGTGACTGCCGCGGCATCCTTCCGGTATCACCACGAAGGAGCGCACGATGTCCGAGATCCGCACCCCCGTCGTCTTCATCCACGGTCTCTGGTTGCACGCCACGTCCTGGCAGCCATGGAGCGACCTGTTCGCCGCGCAGGGCTACGACCCGATCGCGCCCGGCTGGCCCGGTGAGCCGCCGACCGTCGCCGCCGCCCGCAGCAACCCCGACGCCGTCGCCGGGGTCGGCATCGACGACGTCGTCGCGCACTACGCCAAAATCGTCGACGAGCTGCCGGTCCCGCCGGTCCTGATCGGGCACTCGTTCGGCGGGCTGATCGTCCAGAGGCTGCTGGCCGATCACCAGGGCGCGGCCGGCGTCGCGATCGACCCGGCGCAGATCAAGGGCGTGAAGCCGCTGCCGTTCGCCCAGTTGCGTTCCGCGTTCCCGGTGCTCGGCAACCCGGCGAACCGGAAGCGGGCCGTCTCGCTCACCGAAAAGCAGTTCCGTTACGGCTTCGGCAACGCCCTCCCGGCCGCCGAGTCCGACGTGCTGCACGAGCGGTGGACGATCCCCTCCCCCGGTCGGCCGCTGTTCGAGGCCGCGCTGGCGAACTTCGCCAAGCACTCGCCGGCCGCCGTCGACACCGCCGCCACCGGCCGTGGCCCGCTGCTGCTGATCTCCGGCCAGCAGGATCACACCGTGCCGGACGTGGTGACCCGGGCCGCGTACAAGCTCTACGGTGACGCGACGTCGGTCACCGAGCTCAAGCAGTTCCCGGACCGGGGTCACTCACTGACCGTCGACGCCGGCTGGCGGGGCGTCGCCGATCACGTCCTGGGCTGGCTGAACAGCCAGGGTTTAACCGGTCAGTCCAGCTGACCGTCGTAGTCCGGGAGTTTGAACGTCCGCTCGGCGTGCCCGCCGCCGAGGTCGGTCGCGCTGTTCCCGACGTTGGCCACGATCGTGTAGCCGCGGCGTTCGATGTCGATGCGGGCGTTGGTCTTGAGGGTCTGGTTGCTGGAGAAGTCGAACGTCGCACGGGTGTAGAGGTCGGTCCAGACGTAGCCGACCGCCTTCAGGTTCAGCGCGGTCACCGGCTCGATGATCTCGGGGCGGGCGGTCACGAAGAAGACCGCCGCCCCGGCCGCGCGGGCCTGCTTGGCCAGGGCGAGCACGCCGGGCGTCGCGTCGTAGGGCTTGTACTTGCTCTGCAGCGCGGTGTTGTCGATGTCCAGCACGATCGCCGCCCGCACGCCGGAGTCCGGCAGACGTCCGCCGAGATAGCCGGCGGCCGCGTCGGTCACGGCCGCGACATCCGACAACCAGATCTCGTACGACGGAAGCGCCTGAACCGCCACCCCCGCCCGGGCTGGCAACGGCGCCGCCGAGGCGCTCGCAGCGACTCCGGTGGTGAGCACGGTCGAGCAGGCCGCGGTGAGCAGCACCCCTCGCAGCACGGCGTTACGCATGGTTTCTCCTCGATCGTCCCCGGACGTGACCGCGGTAGTCCACCGGGCCCAGATGACCACCCGGCGAACCCCGAATTATCGACGATCGTAAATGAGATGACGCCGCGCCGACAGGTGACCGGGTCAGGTGACCGGGAGCCGGACGATGAACGTCGTGGTGGCCTCTTCCGGCTCGCTGACCGTGATGGTCCCGCCGTGCTGCTCGACGATCGCGCGGGCCAGGGTCAGGCCCAGTCCGTTGCCGGGGATGCCGCGGTGCAGGGTGTTCTCGGTGCGGTAGAACAGGTCGAAGATCCGGGCGTGCTCGTCGGCCGGGATCCGGGTGCCGACGTTGGTGACCGCCAGCACCGCGGTGTGGTCGTCGGCGTGTGCCGTGATGCCCACGACGGTGTCGGCGGGCGCCCAGGTCAACGCGTTGTGCAGCAGCTCGTCGATCACGTTGCGGAGCCGGCCCGGATCGCCGTTGATCATGACTCGGGCCGGGGAGTTCACGTCGATGGTGACCCGGGAGCTGGTCCGTTCGGCCTGCTCGGCGGCGGCCCGCGCCAGGTCGGTCAGGTTGACCAGCCGGGGTTCCAGGGTGATGTGCCCGTTGCGGGTGCCGGCCACGTCGAGCAGCTTCTCGATCAGCACCTGCAGGTCGCCGGAGCGCCGGTGGACGACCTCGAGCATGTCGTCCCGGTCCGCGGCGGACATGTCCGGGTCGTCGCGCATCATCTCCGCGTACGACTGGACCAGCGTCAGCGGCGTCCGCAGATCGTGCCCGACCAGCGCGATGTACTCGTCCCGGGTCGCCTCGAGTTCGGCGGCGAACTGGTCCGCGCGCCGCCGTTCCAGAAACTCCCCCAGCTGGGCCGCGAGACTGATCATCGCGGCCGTTCGCATGTCGTCCGGCGCTTCCCGGTCCTCGCTGTAACAGACCAGCACGCCCAGGACCAGCGCGCCGCTGGGAATGGAGACCGCGAGCGCGGACCGCAGCGGCGCCCAGTGCCGGGACTGCTGCGCGGCGGCGGGGTCGGTGTCCAGGTCGGCGACCCAGACCGGTTCGTTGCTCTTCCACGCCCGGCCCGGGATGCCGATCCCCTTGCCGAGCCGGTCCGGCAGCTCCCGGGGCAGCTGGTGCTCGAGGGCCGTCCAGGAGGCGGACCGCCGCAGCACCCGGCCGACCTGGTCCACCGACCAGAACTCGGCGGCCGACCAGCCCAGCCGCTCACCGATCAGCCCGATCGCGGCTTTGATCAGGCTGTCTGCCGGGTCGGCCCGGGCCAGCAGCTCGGCGACCTGCCGTCCGCACTCCTTGAACTGCTCGGCCCGCTGCGCCCGGGTGATCTCGTGCACGGCCAGCACCGCGGCGAGCCGGCCGCCGTCCGAGATCGGTTTCCCCTGTACCCGCAGGGTGCGCGGGGCGACCCGGTCGCCCTTCGCGACGACCAGCATGTTCTCCACCGGTTCGCCGCGCAGCAGCAGTTCGACCGGCAGGTCGTCCGGGGCGATGGCGTTGCCGTCCGGATCGGTGAACGCGACGTGGCTGAACCGCTGCCCCCACAGGTCGACCGGCCCGGCGTCGAGCGGCAGGCCGAACAGGTCCCGCGCGATGTGGTTGCTGAGCACGGCCCGCCCGTCGCTGTCGCAGCCGACGACCGCGGTGTCCAGGCTGTCCAGCACGGCGTGCAGGGTGTCCTCCTGGCCCTGCACGTGCGCGGTGACGTCCTCGGCCCGGTGCACGATCCAGAGCAGCTCGCCGTCCGGGCTCTCGACCGGTGAGTTCATCGGCGCCCAGTACCGGGTCTCGAAGTCGGTGCGGCCGGGCACCACGATCGGGTACTTCTGGATGGCCATCACGTCGACCACCCGGTTGTCGCGTACCCGGTTCAGTGACGCCCGGAGGTTGGCGACGCCGTCCGCGTCGGGGTCGGCGGGATCGTCCGGAAAGGCGTCGAAGACCAACCGTCCCATGAGCATGGCGCGGTCGGTCCCCGTCGCCTGAAGAAAGGCGTCGCTGGCGGCGACGATCCGCAGGTCGGGATCGACCACCAGCAACGCGGCCGGCGCGGATTCGAACACACGCCGGAAATCCACCTCGATGCCCATGGCGGCCACGAACACAGGCTAGCGACGTTCCTGCAGGTCGGAGCGGTAAACCGGGATCGGACCGGCGTCACAGGCCGGTTGGTGGGCATCGGTGCCCGATCCGAGGCAGGATCGAGGTAGCCATCTATCCCGGCGATAGGAATTGAGGGCACTCACGTGCGTATCGGAATCATCGGCGCCGGCTTCATCGGCGGCACACTCACCCGCCGGCTCACCGCACTCGGCCACCAGGTGCACGTCGCGAACTCCCGCGCCCCGGAGACCCTCGCGGACCTGGCCGCCGAGACCGGCGCGACGGCCGTCCTGGCCGCCGACGCCGCGACCGACGCCGACCTGGTGATCGTCAGCATCCCGCAGAAGAACGTCCCGGACCTCGCGCCCGGCATCGTCGACCGCCGCAAGCCGGGTGCGCCGGTGATCGAGACGAACAACTACTACCCGCGGCAGCGCGACGGCCTGATCGCCGAGATCGAGGCCGGCCTCACCGAGAGCGCCTGGGTCGCCAAGCTGATCGGCGCCCCGGTGTACAAGGTCTTCAACGGCATCTACTGGAAGCACCTGCTGAGCAAGGGCACCGAGGCCGGCACGCCGGGCCGGATCGCGCTGCCGGTCGCCGGCGCGCCGGGCGCCGGGCAGGACCTGGTCTTCCGGATCGTCGACGAGCTCGGCTTCGACCCGGTCGACGGCGGCCCGATCGAGGAGTCCTGGCGCCAGCAGCCGGGCACCCCGGTCTACGGCAAGGACTACGACGCCGACGGCACCCGCCGCGCCCTGGCCGAGGCCCCCGCGGAACGCCCCGCCGACTTCCGCGCCGAGGCCTGACACCGGGCGCGGGCGGTGCGAGCCGCCCGCGCCCGTCGGGCTGTGCGCCCCGGCGGTTCACCAGGTCAGCGTGCCCCGCAGCAGGCTGTGCCCGGAGTGCCCGGCGTCCCCGTCGTGCGGCTCGTCGCTCACGTCCACGAGGCGGTACCGGCTCAGGTCGGTGCCCGGCGGCACCGGCAGCTCCGCACGCGCGCCGTCCGGCAGGTTGCCGAGCGCCACCATCTTGGTCAGGTCGTCCGGATCGATCAGCCACACCTCATGAAAACCCGAGGTCAACGGCAGATTTTGTACGACGATCCGCACGTCCCCACCGGCCAGCACCCGGACCGAGCCCCCCGCCGTCGCCGGCACGTCGGGCAGCGGCGTGAGCGTCGCCCGCGCCGTCACCCGGGGCGCCGCGCTGCGCTGGGTGACCCGGACCGCGACAAGCGTCCCGGCCACCGCGAGCACCGCGGCGGCGGCGGCCGCGAGCACCGGCGCCAGCCAGCTCGGCCGGCGTTCCCCCCGGTCCGGACGGTCCGGGCGCCGCTGCCGTTCCCGGCGCTCGTCGAGGACCGCGACCGGCGGCGTGGTGATGCCCGCTTCGATGGCCTGCCAGACGTGCTCCGGCGGCGGGGGCAGATCGGGCAGGTCCCGGCCTCCCGCGCCGAGCTCGGCGACGGTCCGCAACGTGTCCAGGTCGTGACGGCACCCGGGACACCCCGTCAGGTGATCGGTCTCGGTCAAATCCTCGGGCTCCTCAGAGAGCGCCAGAAGGACCAGCCGATCGGGATCCAGATGCTGCACCGTCCACCTCCCAACGACGTCGCAGGTTCGCCATCCCACGCCGGATATGGCTCTTGACCGTACCCAGCGGCAGCCCGGTGACCTCGGCTATCTGCGGGTGCGTCAGGTCTTCGAAGAACGCCAGCTCCAATGTCCGGCGCTGCTCCTGGGGCAGCCGGCCCAGCTCGTCCGCGACGACCAGCCGGTCCACCACCCGGTCCGGCGTTTCCCGGGCGTCCGGTGGCGGGGCGGCCTGCGACCGTACCGTCTCGGTCACGCGGACGTCGCGCGCCGCCGACCGCAACCGGTCGACGGCCTTGCGGCGGGCGATCCCGAGCAGCCAGCCCAGCATGGTGCCGCGCTCCGGGTCGAACGTGTCCCGTCCGGTCCACGCCGCCACGAACGTCAGCTGCGTGACGTCCTCCGCGTCGGTCCGGTTCCCGAGCATCCGCTGCGCCAGGTACAGCACCGCCCCACCGTGCCGCTCATACGCCGCCCGTAGCGCCTTCTCATCCCCGTCACGCCACCGCCCGGCGAGCTCGTCCTCGGAATCCATCGACCTCTCTCCCGCACACAGTTATTCCGATGATTCGCTCGGGGACGCCGCCATGGATGCATCAACCCCCAGAGGATAAGAATACCGAGCGCCCCGCCGCAGGCTACAAGCCGAGTCCCGGGCCGGTCTCGCGCGAGACCGCGGCCACTCCGGACCGCGGCGCGCCTGCGGACCCCGGCTGGCGCTGGCGGCTGCCTCCGGCAGCCCGAGCCAGCCGTGAACACCAGCCGAGACCGTGACCGCCCCGGACCGCAATGCACCGCACGGTCTTCGGCTGGCTTCCAGGGGTGTCTCGATGCTCTCGAGACACCCCTGGAAGCCAGCCGGGGACTGGGGGCGCGCTGCGGTCCGGGGCGGACGCGGTGTCGCGTGAGACCGGCCCGGGGCGTGGCTCGTAGCCTGCGGCGGGGCGCTCGGTATTCGTACAAAATGGGGTTGAAACGGCGCGGCGCCCGGACAAGGACGCCGCGCCGGGAGAGTTATGCCGTGGCGCAGCTGGCCGACGGCCAGGTCCAGTTGCCGTTGGTTTGGATCGTCACGCCGAAGGTGTTGCCGCTGCCGTTGGGTTTGGCGACCATCTGCTGGGCGCTGGGCCAGGTGGCGGCGGTGTTCCAGGTGGCGATGACCTTTGCCGGGGACGGGATGTTCAGGGTGACCGTCCAGCTGCTGGAGCCCGTGACCGCCACGCTGAGGTTGTAGCGGTCGCTCCACTGCTGACCCGCGGAGATGGTGGCCGTGCAGCTGCCGGACTGCGGCGGGGTGGTCGTCGGCGGGGTGGTCGTGCCGCCACCGTCGGGGGCGACGGCCCGGCCGGTGGACGGGGAGATCATGCCGCTGCAGAGGCCGCGGGCGGCCAGGCCCTGAGCGATCCGCGGAACGGCGGCGACCGTGTTGGCCGGCCAGTCGTGCATCAGGATGACCTGGCCGTTGGTGAGCCGGCCGGCCGCCGCGACGATCGCGTCGGTGCTGGCGTTGTTCCAGTCCTGCGAGTCGACGTCCCAGATGATCTCGGTGAGGCCGTACTTCTGCTCGACCGCCTTCAGGGTCGCGTTCGTCTCGCCGTAGGGCGGCCGGAACAGTTTCGGGGTGCCGCCACCGGCGTTCGCGATGGCCGTCTGGGTCCGGGAGATCTCGGAGTCCATGGTGGCCTGGCTCTGCTGGGTCAGGTGCGGGTGGGTGTAGCTGTGGTTGCCCACCCACATCCCCGCGTCGACCTGGGCCCGGACCAGGCCGGGGTTCGCGGCGGCGTACTGGCCCTCGTTGAACATGGTGGCCCGCAGGCCGTTCGCGCGCAGGGTGTTCAGCAGGTTCTGGGTGTTGCCGGCGGTGGGGCCGTCGTCGTAGGTGAGGCCGACGTAGCCGCTGCACGCGGCGGCCTGCGACGGGGTGGCGTCCATGGTCACGGCGATACCGGCCGCGGCGGCCACGATGGCGGCCAGGGAGGCTGCGATGCGCATCTGACGTTCCTCTCTAGCTCGCGCTGCACGAGACGCTGGGCCAGGTCCACGTGCCGTTGGCCTGGATGGTGACGCCGAAGTTGTTGCCGCTGCCGTTCGGCTTGGCGACCATCTGCTGGGCGGAGGGCCAGGTCGCGGCGGTGTTCCAGGTGGAGAGCACCTTCGCCGAGCCGGGCAGGTTGAGGGTCACCGTCCAGTTGCTGGAGCCGGTCACCGCGACGTTGAGGTTGTACCTGTCGCTCCACTGCTGCCCGGCGGAGAGGGTGGCGGTGCAGCCGCCGGACTGCGGCGGTGCGGTGGTGGTGCCGGTGGTCGGCGTGGTGGTGCCGCCGATGGTGATGTTGGAGTTGCCGGAGCTCTGGTAGCCCTCGGTCGCCAGGATCATGTAGTTGAAGGTGCCGAGGTTCATGCCCTTGCTCGCCCAGGCGTCGAAGTGGTTGCCGCTGGTGATGGTGCCGCCGGTGCGCTTCTGCTGGCGGACGCTCCAGTACTGGTAGAACGTCGAGTTGTTGCCCTCGATCGACGGGGCGTTGACCCGCTGGGTGCGGTAGATGTCGTACGTGCCGCCGTCGCTGGTCACGGTGCCCATGAACGTGCCGGTGGGCCGGTAGGTGCCCCAGTTGTCGACGATGTAGTACTCGATCAGCGGGCCGGTGGTCCAGCCGTAGAGCGTCAGGTACGCGTTGCCGGACGGGTTGAACGAGCCGGAGTACGTGACCGCGCGGCGCCCGCCGGTGCTCCAGCCCTTGCCGGCGACGAAGTTGTTGATGCCGCTCCACTGGGTGCTGTACTGGCCGCCGGCGCCCATGGTCATCGAGACGTTGCCGGTGTCCTTCCAGAACGAGAAGTAGTACCCGTTGTTGGTGCCGGTCTGGTTGGTGGTCACGGTGGTGTCCGCGCGGGCCGGGGCGGCCAGCACGGTGGCCACGACGGCCAGGATCGCCGCGCAGGCGGCGCTGAAGAGCAACCGGACGCGATTTCTGGGCATGGTGATCAGACCTCCCGGGTGGGGGATTTCGGGCGGGTTGTCAATCGACGCCTACTGATGTGTCGACTGCCGCAGTATTGGCCCGGGCTCGCGCTGGTGTCAACAACTTCCGGATACATACCGGAAACATGCTTGAACGTCTTACCTGCTGAATTCGATTGTTGCGGGCCCAAGCCGGAAGCTGGCGCTGAACTTACGGAGCACTACTCCGAAAGTTTCGGGCGTCCTCCTGCTTCAGCAGGGCATCCAGGTCGCTGAGCCGGCGCAGCCCCTGCAGCGGCTGGCGCATCCGGTGGTTGCCGGTCAGGGCCGCCTCGTTGCGGGCCAGGAAGCTCCAGTACCCGGCGGTGAACGGGCAGGCGTCGTCGCCGACCCGGACCTTCGGGTCGTAGCGGCAGCCGCCGCAGTAGTCGCTCATCCGGTGCAGGTAGGCGCCACCGGCCGCGTACGGCTTGCTGCTCATCCGGCCGCCGTCGGCGTACTGGCTCATCCCGACCACGTTCGCGGTCATCACCCACTCATAGCCGTCGACGAAACTGCGGTGGAACCAGTCGGCGACCGCGCCGGGCCGCCAGCCGCGCTGCATCGCATAGTTGCCGAGCACCATCAGCCGCGGGATGTGGTGCACCCAGCCTCGGTCGCGGACCCCGGCGAGCACGTCGGACAGGCAGCGCGCCTCGACCGCGTCCGCGTCCAGCTCGGCGAACCAGCTCGGCAGCTGCTTGCGGGCGTGCAGCTCGTTGACCGCGCGGTACTCCGGTTCGAAGTACCAGTACAGGTGCCAGACGAAGTCGCGCCAGCCGAGGATCTGCCGGACGAACCCCTCCACCCCGGCCAGCGGCGCGGCGCCCTCCCGGTACGCCTGCTCGGCGCGTTCGATCACTTCCAGGGGGTCCAGGAGTCCGAGATTGATCGCCGGGCTGAGCAGGCTGTGCGCCATCAGCGGGTCGCCGGCCAGCATCGCGTCCTCGTGCGGGCCGAAGACCGGCAGCCGGTACGTGACGAAGTGCCGCAGCCGGGCCAGCGCCTCCGTGCGGGTCGCCGGGAACAGCCGCGGGCCGTCGTTGCCGACGAACGTGATGCCGTCCTCGCGCTCCCACCGGTCCAGGTCGGCGCGGACCTGCTCGTCGATCTCGTCCTCGACGATCGCCGGTGGCGCCGGCGCGTCCAGCCGCTGCACGCCGCGCGGCGGCGGTTCCCGATTGTCGGCGTCCAGGTTCCACCGGCCCCCGGCCGGTTCGGCGCCGTCCATCAGCACGTCGTGGTGGCGCCGGGCGTACCGGTAGAAGTCCTCGAGCCGCAGGTGGTCACGGCCGTTCGCCCAGCTCACGAACTCGTCCGGGGTCGTGACGAAGCCCCGCGGCGGCAGCAGCTCGACGCCCGGCAGCCGCCGGACCAGACCGCGGGCGGCCCGGGAGGTCGGATGGCAGACGGTGAGCGGTTCGTTCACCGCTTCGGCGTACGTCTCGGCGCGCACCAGGCGCACGTCCCCCTGCTGGGCCCGGTGCCGCAGCGCGGAGAGCACCAGGTGCGCCTTCTGCCGATGGAAGGCGCGGCGCCGGAACACCGCCTTGGACTCGACGAGCAGCACCGGCTGCCCGGGCGTGTCCAGGAAGTGCGGGCCCAGTTGGTCGGCGAACAGCCAGCGGCGCGTCATACCGCCCATACTCCCGCATCTCGGGCGGCGACGGCGCATGGCGAGCGCCCACGGTGGTCAAAAGTGGGGGCGAGACCACCAAGGGCGCCCGGCTGGTCTCCAGGGGTGTGGAAACGGATGCGAGACACCCCCGGGAACCAGCCGGGGACCGCACCATCCCGACTACCGAGGGTGGATGCCCTGCAGGGCCAGCCGGAGCAGGCGGGCGGCCTCCCCGGCCGGGTCCGGGCCGCTCTCGGTGGCCAGCGACACCGCGTTGACCAGGGTCAGCAGGTCGATCGCGGTCAGGTCGGCGCGCACCGTCCCGGCCGCCTGCGCCGCGGTCACCAGGTCACCGCCGGCCGCGAGCAGCATCACCTCGCACGAGCTGTCGACCGGTGCGGTCGCGCCGGCCAGCAGCGACGAGGCCAGCCCCCGGGTGGTGGCGCCGAAGACCGCCACCGCGATCAGCCAATCCACGAGTGCCCGGCCCGGCTCGCCCTGCCCGGCGAGCACCCGCGCCTGCGCGCAGAACTCCTCGACGCGGTCGTGGAAGACCGCCTGCAGCAGCGTGTACCGGCTCGGGAAGTGCCGGTGCAGGGTGGCCGATCCGACGCCGGCCCGGCGGGCGATCTCCTCGAGCGAGGCGTCCGCGCCGGAGCGGGCGATCTCGGCCTGGGCGGCGGCGACGATCTGCTCGTAGTTGCGGCGGGCGTCGGCCCGCCGGGGTCGTTCGGCTTCCACCGGCCTGGCGCCTCCAGATCTGGGGTGTCCCTCCAGATCCTAGTCAGCACCAAACGGGGTGGTCCACCACTTCTCGTTGACAAGTGGGGGACCCCTCCATATCGTCGTCTCCAGGAAACGGGGTGCCACCCCGTTTCAAGAGACAGGAGTTCCCGATGAGTGACAGCACCGTTCTGGTCACCGGCACCAGCACCGGCTTCGGGCGGCTGACCGTCGAAGCCCTGGCCCGCCGCGGTCACCAGGTCTTCGCCGGGCTGCGCGACGTGACCGGGCGCAACGAGCGGGCCGCCGCCGAGCTGACCGCGCTCGCCGCGGCGGAGGGCCTGCGGCTGCGGGTCGTCGAGATCGACGTGACCGATCAGGACTCGGTCGAGCGGGCCGTCCGGGAGGTGACCGAGGCGGCCGGCCGGCTCGACGTGGTGGTGAACAACGCCGGGATGAACTTCGCCGGGCCGGTCGAGGCGTACACCGCGGCGGAGGCGCACCGGCAGTTCGACGTGAACACGCTCGGCGCGCTGCGGGTGAACAACGCCGCGCTGCCCTACCTGCGGGCGCAGGGTCACGGCGCGCTGATCCAGGTCGGTTCGCTCGCGGGCTGGCTGACCCCGCCGTTCAACGGCCTGTACGCGGCGAGCAAGGCCGCCCTGCGCAGCCTCACCGAGGCGTGGCACCACGAGCTCGCCCCGTACGGCATCGAGGCGGTCATCCTGGACGCCGCGGCGTACCCGACGAACATCGGCGCCAACGCGGCGATGCCCGCCGACCAGCAGCGGATGGCGCTCTACGGCGAGACGATGACCCGCTTCGTCACCGACCTGGTCGCCCGCACCACGGCCGGCGCCGCGACGATCGGCGAGGCGAGCCAGGTCAGTGACGCGCTGGTCGCGCTCGTCGAGACCCCACACGGCAAGCGGCCGCTGCAGACGCTCGTCGCGCCGCCGGCCCAGTACGCCGCCGTGCACGCGCTGCAGGAGCAGGCGAACGCGGCCGCCCGGATCGTCGCGGACGACATGGGCATCGGCGCCTACCTGGCGGCCCGCTGAGCGGCGAGAACCGTGGCCAGCCGGCGACGCGACGTGATCGCGAGTTTCCGGAAGACCTTGGTCAGGTGGTACTCGACCGTCGACGTGCTCAGGAACAGCCGGGCGGCGATCTCACCGTTGGTGGCGCCGGCCGCGGCCAGGCTCGCGACCTGCTTCTCCTGCGGGGTGAGGTCCCGGGTGGCCTGCTCGTCGCGTCTGCGGGCCCGCTCGCCGGTCGCCAGCAGCTCCACCCGGGCACGTTCGGCGAACGCCGCGGCGCCCATCCGGGTGAACATCTCGTAGGCGGTGCGCAGCTCGGCGCGGGCGTCGGCGCGCCGGCGACGGCGGCGCAGCCACTCGCCGAACAGCAGGTGGGTGCGGGCCTGTTCGGTGACGATGGAGGTCCGGGCGAGCAGGTCCGCCGACTCGCGGTAGAGGTCCTCGGCCTGCTCGTCGTCGGCCATCAGCGCCCGGCAGCGGGCGAGCAGGCCCAGCGCCCAGGGGGTGCCGCTGGCCTGGGCGCGTTCCTCCATCCGGGTGAGCGCGGCCTTCGCGGCCGGGTCGTCGCCGCCGCGCACACCGGCCTCGACGATCTCGTGCAGCGACCGGGTGGCGACGCCGGGCTTGTCCCGGTCGAACGCGGGCAGCAGCAGGGCCAGCGCCTCGTGGTGCCGGCCGAGGCTGATCTCCAGGACGGCGAGGGAGTTCTGCACGTAGTCGTCGAAGCCGAGGCCCGCGGCGGCGACCGCCCGGGTCTCGGCCTCGCGGCCGCTCCAGGCGAGCAGCTCGATCCGCTGGATGCCGCCGCGGTGCGGCTGGCCGACCACGTCGGAGAGTTCGTCGAGTTCGTCCTGGAGGGCCGCGGCCGCGTCGAAACGGCCGGCGCGCAGCTCCCAGGTGGCGCCGGCGACCAGCGTGGTGCGCAGGTTGGCGAGGGCGCCGTTGTCCCGGTCATGTTTCTCGAGCCGCCGCCACACCCGGCGGCCGCCGTCCTCGTCCCACACGTCCTCGGCGGCGAACATGCTGATCACGGCGAGCGGCAGGCACTCCTCGGCCAGGCTGTCGCCGTCGCTGCTCAGCGCGGCCAGCGCGGCACGCATCAGCGGCACGGCCGGCCGGTAGCCGACCGCGATGCGCGTCGTGTAGCCGTACAGGAAAAGATCGGCGTAGCCGTAGGAGAAATCATCGGTCCGGGTGGAGGCCGGCGAATCCTGCACCGCGCGGGCCAGGGCCGGCAGCGTGAGGGTGGCGTCCCGGTCGTCGGTGAACAGCACGGCCTGCAGCGCGTCGAACATCATGGTCCGAGCCAGGCCGGCGTCGACCGCGGCGATCGACCCGGCCGCGTCCAGCAGGATCGTGGCGGCGCCGGTGAACCGGCCGGTGTACATCTCGGCGATCGCCCGGGTCTGCCGGGCGATCGCCCGCGGCACCGGCTGGTCGAGTCCGTGCTCGGCCCGGTCCAGCATCGGGCCGACCGAGGCCGGGTCGCCGAGCACCAGGTGGGCGTGTGCCGCCGCGACCAGGCGCGCGGCCCGGGCCCGGGGGTCCGGGGAGAGGTCGGCGGCACGGCTCAGGAACGCGGCCCGTTCGGCGTGACCGCCGCGGGCCCGGGCCCGGTCGGCGGCCCGGTCGAGCTCCGCGGCGACCTGCTCGTCGAGCCCGATGGTGGCTTCCGCCCGGTGCCACGCGTGGCGGTCGCGGTCGAGCACCGGATCGCAGACGGCGGCCAGGGCGGCGTGCGCGAGACGCCGGTCGGCCGGGTCGGCGCCGCGGTAGACCGCTGAGCGGATCAGCGGGTGCCGGAAGTCCAGGGCCGGGGTCAGGATGCCCGCGGTCAGCGCCGGGTCGGCCATCGCCGCGGCGATGCCCAGGTGCCCGGCGGCCCGCCAGAGCAGCGACGGATCCTCCGGCGGGGTGGCCGAGACGAGCAGCAGCAGGGTACGGGTCTCGGCCGGCAGCCGGCCGACCTGCCGCAGGAAGTGGGTCTCCAGGAACGTGCCGACCGGCAGCGGGCTGGGCAGCGGGGTGATGCCGGTCAGCTGCTCCGCGGTGAGCGCGTGCGCGAGTTCGATGAGCGCCAGGGGGTTGCCGCCGGTGCCGGCCACGATCCGCGCGGCGACCGCGCCGTCGAGGTGCCCGCTGATGCTCGTCGACAGCAGGCTCTCCGCGTCGTCGTCGGGCAGCCCGGTCACGGTCAGCGCCGGCAGCCCGTCGACCAGGGCCTGCCCGTGCGGGCGGGTCGCGAAGACCAGCCCGATCGCCTCGGCGTGCAGGCGGCGGGCGACGAACGCCAGCACCTCGGCCGACTCCCGGTCCAGCCACTGCGCGTCGTCGACCGCGCAGAGCAGCGGCTGCGGCGCGGCGGCGTCGGCGAGCAGGGTGAGCGCGGCCATCCCGGCGAGGTAGCGGTCCGGCGCGACGCCGGCCAGCCGGCCGAACGCGGTGTGCAACGCGTCGCGCTGCGGCGCGGGCAGCTCGTCGATGTGGGGCAGCCAGGGGCGCAGCAGGCGGTGCAGGGCCGCGAAGCCGAGCCGCATCTCCGACTCGACCCCGGCGATCCGTACGGTGTGGACGTCCGGGCAGCCGGCCGCGACCTGGTCGAGCAGGCTGGTCTTGCCGGTGCCGGGCTCGCCGACCAGCACCAGCGTGCCGCTGCGTCCCTCCCGGACACCGGCCAGCAGGTCGGCCAGCACCTGCCGTTCCCGGTGACGGCCGATGAACGGCGCCGTTCGTTCCATGCCCACCGACCCCCCTGTTCCGCCTCAGGTCAAGGGGACCATCCGGCGGCGCTGGGGGCCCTAGGGCCGGACCCTAAGCGTCCGACCCGGGGTCCGGTCCGCGCAGCGCGTCGGCGAGCAGCCGCCGGGACGAGATGCCGAGCTTGGCGTAGATGTTGGACAGGTGGTACTCGACGGTCTTCTGGCTGACGTAGAGCTCCGCGGCGGCTTCCTGGTTGGTGCGCCCGCTCGCGATGACGTACGCCACCGACGTCTCGCGTTCGGTGAGCGTCGGCCGGCCACCGGGATCGTTCTCGGACGCGGTCAGCCCGCTCGCGGCCAGGTCGGCCGCGCACCGCTGGCGGAACGGCTCGGCCAGCAGCGCACCGAAGCGCCGGTGCGCGTGGTGCAGCCAGGTCGCCGCGTCCCGCCGCGACGTCGCGCCGGTGGCCAGCAGCAGCTTGCCGTGCGCGTGTTCCAGCATCGCCCGGTGCAGCGGCGCGGTGCTTGCGTCCACCTCGACCGCGAGGGCCTGCTGATAGATCTCCACGGCTTCCAGGGGCCGGTTCCGGGCCTCGGCCAGCCGGCCGGCCAGCCGGGCCACCACGTCGCGCAGGTAGCCGGTGCCGTCGTGCCGGGCGCGCAGGTCACGCAGCGCGGCCGCGGCGTCGTTCAGCTGATCGGTTCCGGTCAGGGCTTCAACGAGCATCGACTGCTGCCACAGCCAGAACGGCTGGTACCGCAGGCGGTAGCCGCCGCTGTCGTCGAGCAGCGGACGCAGCGCGTCCAGCATGCCGGGATGGTCGGCGCGCGCCTGCGCCATGGTCGCCGCGGCCAGCGACGAGTAGACGGTCTCCGGGGCGGAGCCGAGCACCTGCACCAGGTCGCCCAGCTCGACGAGGCGCCGCTGGGCACGCTCCCAGTCGCCACGGCCGGCGTCGACGCAGACCATCGCGAACCGGGCCGCCGACTCGAAGGCCAGCAGCTCCTGGGCCTGCGCCACGGCGAGGGCCCGTTCGGCGGCGGACTCGCTCTCGTCCCACTCGCCGGTCAGGTACTGCACGACCGCCTGCAGCGCGAGGGTCGCCGGGCCGAGCTTGGACGCCGCGCCCTGCCGGTCGCGCAGCGCGGTGGTCGACAGGTCGGCGAGCGCCGACGGGAGATCACCCAGGAACAGCCGCATGACGCCGCGGGTCGCCAGGGTGTCCAGGGTGTCGTTGCGCGCCGCGGTGCTCGACATCGGCAGGTGGGTGAGGTCGCCGAGCGCGGCGCGCGGGCCTTCGTGCCACATCCGGCCGGTCGCCTGCAGCGCCCGGATCAGGTCGACGGTAGCCGGGTCGAGACCGCCGATCGTCAGCGTGCGCCGGGCGATCTCGGTCGCCTCGCCGCCCCGGCCGGTCCAGATCATCATCTGGGCCAGGAACGTGCCGGCCAGCGCGGCCACCCAGCCGTTCTCCGGCACCGGCCGGGCCTGTTCCCAGGCCTGGGTCAGGTGCGCCTCGGCGGCCGGCAACCGGCCCGACGTCAGGTCCATGATCCCGAGGACGCAGCTGCGCAGCGCGCCCGGCGAGCAGTCCTCGACCTGCCGGCGCAGCTGCGGGATGCCGGTCGGCTGCTGGGTGCGCAGCGTCTGCGCGCACGAGGCGAGCAGCCGGCGTTCCCGGTCGGCGCGGGCCGCGGAGAGCGACGCGGCCCAGCCCAGCCGGGTGGCGGCCACCGCGCTGCGCCCGCCGGCCGCCTCCGTCATCCCGGAGCGCTCCAGGTCGGCGGCGAGGCGTTCGTCGGTGGTGGTGGCCGCCGCGACCCGGTGCGCCCAGCTCGCGGCCGCGTCGACCAGCTCGGCCGCGCCGGCGTGCAGGGTCCGGCGCCGGTCCGGGGCGAGCGTGTCGTAGATCGCGTCCCGGTGCAGGGCGTGCACCAGCGCGACCGGGCTCTCCGGTTCGGTGGGCGACCACTGGACGAGGCCGGCGGCCAGGGCCGGGCCGAGGGCGCGGGCCGGGTCCGGGACTCCGGCGAGCCGCCCGGCCGCGGCCAGCGGGGCCCGGGTGTCCAGCACCGCCATCGCCTCCAGCAACTCGCGCGACTCGGCCGGCAGGTGGTCGAGCTGCGCCCGCAGGCCGGTCAGCAGCGAGCGGGGCACCGGCCAGCGTTCCAGCACCCCGTCGCGCAGCACGTCGGCGGGCACCTCGGCGAGCACGGTGCGGACGTGCAGCGGGTGGCCGCGGGTGTATTCGAACAGCCGCTCGCTCAGGGCCGGCGCCAGGGCGCCGTCGACCAGGGCGTTCGCGAACTGTGCGACTTCGCTGTCGTCAAGACCGCCAAGATCGACCTTTATCGTACGATCGGTGGAGCGCAACAGCCGGTCCACCGTCTCGGCGGCCGCCCCGCCGTCCGGCCGGGTGACCAGCACGGTGAGCACCCGGTCGGCCCACAGCCGGCGCAGCACGAACCCCAGCGCCTGGATCGACTGCCGATCGGCCCACTGCAGGTCGTCCACGATCACCGCGACCGGGGCACCGAGCTGCTGCAGCGCGCCCAGCAGGAGCAGCAGCTGCCCGCCGAGCACGTGCGGACCGGTCTCGGCGGCCGGCGCGGTCAGCTCCGGGAACTCCCGCAGGGCGGCCGGACCGGCGCGACGGGCCAGTTGCTCGATCACGCCGTACGGAAGATCGGTCTCTGCGGGGTCACCGGTGGCCCAGAGGACCGTGAAGTCGTCGAGGGACGCGGCGCTGCGGCGCACCAGCGAGGTCTTGCCGATCCCGGCCTCGCCCTCGACCACGGCCAGCCAGGACGCACCGGCCCGGACCTGGTCGGCGCAGTCGCGCAGCCGTGCGGTATCCCGTAACCTGCCGACGAAAAGCTCACCACTCGTCAAGATCGCTCCTTGGCGTCGCGGCAGCCGCCGTCGCACGACTCTAGAAATCCCCCAGTGACCGGCGCAAGCCAGAAACCCGGACTGTGGTCTTTCCCTGATTCGAAGCCATCCGGCCCGGTGATGTGCTGCGGGCATGACGACACCTACCCCGATCGTTTTCATCCACGGGCTGTGGCTGCACGCCACCTCGTGGAACCCGTGGATCGACCTGTTCACCGCGGAGGGCTACGCGCCGATCGCGCCCGGCTGGCCCGGCGACCCGGACTCGGTGGCCGAGGCCCGGGAGAACCCGGAGAGCATCGCCGACCACGGCATCGACGACGTCGTCGAGCACTTCGCCGGGATCATCAAGACGCTCGACTCGGCGCCGATCCTGATCGGTCACTCGTTCGGCGGCATGATCGCGCAGAAGCTGCTCGGGCAGGACCTGGCCCGCGCCGCCGTCGCGATCGACGCCGCGCAGATCAAGGGCGTGCTGCCGCTGCCGCTCTCCGCGCTGCGCGCCACCCTGCCGGTGTTCAAGAACCCGGCGAACAAGCACCGCGCGGTGTCGCTGACCGCCGAGCAGTTCCGGTTCGCGTTCGGCAACGCGATCCCGGAGGCCGAGTCGGACGCGCTGTTCGAGCAGTGGACCATCCCGGCGCCGGGCAAGCCGCTGTTCGAGGCGGCCGCCGCGAACTTCAGCCCGCACTCCCCCGCCAAGGTCGACACCGGCAACCAGTCGCGCGGCCCGCTGCTGCTGATGACCGGCGGCAAGGACCACACCGTCCCGGAGGCGGTGGTGCGGGCGACGCTCAAGCAGTACCGGCACTCCGAGGCGGTCACCGACATCACCGAGTTCCCGGACAAGGGCCACTCGCTGACCATCGACAACGGGTGGCGCGAGGTCGCGGACACCGCTCTGACGTGGCTGCGCGCCCAGGCGCTCTGAGTTCGTACACCTGAGGGGGTTTGGTTATGGATCTTGGTCTGTCCGGTAAGAGCGTGATCGTCACCGGTGCGAGCCGGGGCATCGGCCTGGCCGTCACGCGCGCCCTGGTCGAGGAGGGCGCGTCAGTGGTCGCGGTCTCCAAGGGTGGCTCGGTCGAGCTGAAGGCCCTCGAGGAGACCGGGAAGGTGCGCGCGGTCGCGGCGGACCTCACCGACCCGCACGGCGCCACCGAGGTCGTCGAGGGGGCGATCGCGGCGTTCGGGCGCCTGGACGTGCTGGTCAACAACGTCGGCGCGGTCCAGCCGCGGCTCGGCGGGTTCCTGTCGGTCACCGACGACGAGTGGCACACCACGCTGACCATCAACCTGCTGTCCGCGGTCCGGATGACCCGGGCCGTGCTCCCCCGCCTGATCGAGGGCGGCGGCGGCAGCATCGTCACGGTCAGCTCGGTCAACGCCGTGCTGCCCGACCCGCTGGTGCTCGACTACAGCGCCGCCAAGGCCGCGCTGTCCAGCCTGTCCAAGTCGCTGTCCAAGGAGTTCGGGCCGTCCGGCGTGCGGGTCAACACGGTCAGCCCCGGACCGGTCTCGACCGCGCTGTGGCTGGGTGAGGGCGGTGTCGCCGCGACCATCGCGAAGGCCACCGGCGGTGACCCGGCCGCCATCGCGGAGCAGGCCGCCGGCGGCGCGGTGACCGGCCGGTTCACCACGCCCGACGAGGTCGCCGACCTGGTCGTCTTCCTGGCCGGCGACCGGGCCGCGAACGTCACCGGCGCCGACTTCACCATCGACGGCGGTCTCGTCACCACCCTGTGAGGACTCTTATGCGATTCACCCGCATCATCGGCCTGGCCCTGGCCGCGGCGCTCTCTCTCGTCGCATCACCCTCCGTCGCGTCCACCCCCTCGGCGGTGGAAGAGATCCCGGCCGGTTTCAGCGAGCACACGACACAGGTCGGCGCGGTGGGCATCCACTACGTGATCGGCGGGCACGGGCCGACCCTGGTCCTGATCCACGGCTACCCGCAGACCTGGTACGAGTGGCACCACATCATGCCGGCCCTGGCCGAGCACTACACGGTCATCGCCCCCGACCTGCGCGGCGCGGGCGGCAGTGACGCCCCGGCGACCGGCTACGACAAGAAGACCCTGGCCGCGGACCTGCACGGGCTGCTCACCCAGCTCGGCCGGACCTCCAACGTCCGGATCGTCGGGCACGACATCGGCACCATGGTCGCCTACGCGTACGCCGCCGCGCACCGCGCCGACGTGACCAAGCTCGTGCTCAGCGAGGCGCCGATCCCCGACCCGGGCATCTACGACTTCCCGTCGCTGACCAAGGACGGGCCCGGCGCCTGGCACTTCGGCTTCTTCGCGCTCACCAACGGCATGCCGGAGCAGCTGATCCAGGGCCGCGAGCAGCTGTGGACCGACAAGTTCATCGACAACCTCGAGGTCAAGAAGGGCTCGGTGACCCCGGCCGAGGTCGCGGTGTTCGCCAGGCACCTGAGCGAACCCGGCCACCTGGCCGCGAACCTCGCCTGGTTCCGCACGTTTCCGCAGGACATGACGGACAACGCCCGCAACCAGAAGATCAAGCTCACCATGCCGGTGCTCGCGATCGGCGCGTCCGGCAGCCTCGGGCCACTGGTCGGCGAGAAGGCCAAGGAATACGCCCGGCACGTCACGCCGGTCACGGTGGCCGACTCCGGCCACTGGATCTACGAAGAACACCCGGCTGAGATGACCAGCCTGCTCCTCACGTTCCTGAAAGGTAACAAGAAATGACCGCATTCCCGGAGACCGGGTCCCCGTTCTGGTTCCTCGGTGGGCAGGCCAAGGTGCTCGTGCCCGGCAAGGTGACCGGCGGCAGCCTGTCGGTCATCGAGTTCACCGACTCCGCGGGCCACGCCCCGCCGATGCACGTCCACGAGGGCGAGGAAGAGGTCTGGATCGTCCTGGACGGCAAGATCCGCTTCTTCGTCGGCGACGAGAAGTTCGACCTGGAGCCGGGTCAGGCCGCTTACGGGCCGCGGGGTGTGGCGCACAGCTATCTGGTGCGCAGCGAGACGGCGCGGCTGGCCGCGGTGTTCGCTCCCGGACAGGTCGAGGAGTGGTTCACCAGCAACAGCTCGCCGGTCTCCAGCGTGGACGAGGCGCCGGCGTCGTTCGACATCGGGGCGATCCTGACGTCCGCGGACGCTTTCAAGGTGCGGGTCGCGGGTCCGCCGCCGACTGAGTGATCGTTTTCGGCCGGTCCTCGCCGATTTCGGCGAGGGCCGGCCGGCCGCTTCCTCGCTTGCCGCTTTCTTGATCGGCCGCTTTTGATCGGCCGGCGGCCCGGGTCAGAGCAGGCGGCTGCGGTCCTTCGCCGCCCGGGTGCGGACCGCCTCGCGGAACGCCTCGTTCGCGCCGGCGCCCGCGCCCTCGTCCTCCTTGAAGTCGGTGTAGAGCAGCTGGCAGCCGTGGATCCCGATCAGCAGGTCCTCCAGCAGATCGCGGGCCGGGCGCGACGGGTCCAGCGGCGTCATCCGCACCGGCTCCCCGGCCAGCACCCCGGGCTCCACATCGTCGTCATCGTCATCGTCGTCATCGAGGTCCGGCTCGTCGGCTTCCTCGTACCGTCCCTCGCCACCGGCGAAGATGACCGTCCCCGGCGCCAGCCCCTCGGCGATCAGCATCGCGTCGCCGACCAGGTCGACGACCAGCTGATGCGGTGAGCCACCGGCCGCGAACAGCTCCAGCACCACCGTCGGCGTCCGGTACGGCAACGACTCCAGGTCGTCCGCGGCCACCACGACCTGCTCGGCCGGGATGCCGGTCAGGTCGGCGGTCACGTCCGCCGCCGCCTTGAGCCAGTGCGCCGCCGCCACCGCCGCGGCGGTCGGTTCGAGCTCGCGGAACAGCTCACTGCCACCGAGCGGATCTTTGTCGAGCACCGCGTCGGCCGCGGCCACCTGCGCCGGGCTGGCATCGGTACGGCTCAGCGTCACCGCCTGCACCGCCCGGCCGGTCAGGTCACCGAGCTCGGCCCGCTCGACGGCGTCCCGCTCCGCGTCCACGTCCGCCACGACCGCCTGCGACAGGGCCTCGTCGCCGATCGTGTGCAGGGCCCGGCCGACGCGGTTGGCGTACTCCTGGACCGGGTCGTACTCGACGACCAGGTAACCGTCGCCGTCGACCAGGTGCGGGGCGCGGATCGCGTCGGCGACCGCACCGAAACTGTCCCGGCTCTGCTGCCGGCGCCAGCCCTCGGTGTGCGGCTCGGTGCTCGCGGCCGCGCTGGCCGGATGGGTGTAGCAGCGCCACAGCGTGTCCGCCAGGCCGGACAGCTGCGCGGCCAGATCGAGCCGGTGCAGCCTCGGCGCGGACTCCGGGATCGCCGCGACGACCGCCGCGAGGTGCCCGTGACCGGCGGCCCAGGTCCGGATCAGGACGTTGCCGTCGTCGTCGACCGCGTAGTTGCTCACCAGCTCATCCCCCATGTGCCTGTAACACCGGAACCGAACACTACGTCAGCGCCTCCGGGCGGGGGTTTTCCCCACCCGTACTCCGGGGGTGGATCGAGTGCGGTCCGGGGGACTGCTCGATCGCGCCGGAGCTGCGAAAACGGAAACATTGGTCCTGTCAGCAAGGCCCGCACCGCAGACAGGGACAGAGATCATGTGGAACAGCTCGCACTGCTCGCCCGGCGACAACACCCCGTCCAGCGACACCACCTCGCACGCCTCGCACGGCGACAACAGCTCGCACGGCGACAACAGCTCGTATGGCGACAACGGCTCGTATGGCGACAACACCGCCTACGACTACACCCGCTGGGAGTCGACCAGCAGCCACCAGCAGAACCAGTCGTGGGACGACCACTCGCAGAGCTCCTTCGAGCACCAGGAATACACCAGCGTCCACTTCGAGCACCACACCTTCACCGGCTGCAGCTGACCGCTCTCGGGCGGCACCGGGGGTTATCCCTACCTCGGGCCGGGGGAGCTCCCCGGCCGGATCCGGGGGTCTCCTCGGTCGCGCCGCGGCGGTCAAGACGGAAGCATTGTTCCCATCAGCAAGGCCCCCCACCAGGTAAAGGACAACGACCATGTGGCAGAGCACGCACCACTCCGACAGCCGTCACCAGAGCGATGACAACAACCACGACAGCGGGAGCTCCGGGCACGACCGCAACCACTGGGACGACAACGACCACCACAACCACCACAACCGCCACGACGACCACCGGTGGAACCACGACTCGCACGGTCACCACGGCGGTCACCACGACCACCACGGCCACCACGAGCACCACGACCACTCCGGTCACCACGACTCGCACCACTACTTCCAGCACTGACGGCACCCGACCGGTGGCCGCCGCCCGGCGGCCACCGGACCCAGCACACGGAGGTGAGCCCGATGACCGTCACGACCGAGCAGATCGACCTGCGGGAGCTCGTCCACCTGGTCCGCCAGGGCGCCGAGGCCAACGAGCGACCCGACCTGGTCCGCCGGATGCACACCGCCGCCGGCGAGCTGGCCGTCACCCACCCGGCGCAGGGCACTCCGGTCGCCGCCACCGTGGTGCAGGCCCTGCAGTCGCTCGAGGTCGACCTCCGCAACCGGCGGGCCGGGCTGTGCGACCCGGGGCGGTCCGCCCGGCTCACGGCCGAGGCACGCCACGCTGAGGCCCGGCTGCGCCGGTTCCGGGAGAGCACCGCGAGGTGGCCCCGCACGCTCGGCGACGCGCTGGGCGCGGCCGATTCAGACCTGGAGTACGCCGTTCAGCGCCGGTTGCGCTCCCTGCTCGACGAGGGCACCGCGCTGATCGAGCGGGCCGAGCCCGGCCTGGACCTCGACGGCTGGCTCCGCGCCCGGTTCGCCACCGAGACCGAGGCCTGCGAGGAGGCGCTGCGGTCGGCGGCCGCCCGGGTCGCCGCCTCGCTCGAGGTCCCGGTCCCGGTGCCACCGGTGTGGCTCGCGCCGCTGGACGAGCCCCGGCCCCGCCCGGCCCCCGCCGGCCGTCAGCCGCTGGCCGGCCGGATGCTCGGCATCGTCATGCCCACCTATGGCGGCATGATGATCGCCCTGGTCCTCCCCAAGATCCTCGGACTCCGGCTGCCGCTCTGGCTGATCGTGACGGCCGCCGTCACCGGCGCGTTCGCGATGGGCGGCGCCGCGATCGCCGGCGAACGCCAGCGCCAGCGGAGCCGGCGCGCCGCGGAGACCACCAGCGGCCTGCGCGCCACGGTCGACGACTTCCGGATGGCCCTCAGCAAGCGCATGCGCGACGGCGTCCGCTCCCTGGACCAGCACCTGCGCACCGCCGCCGACGCGGCGGTCACCGCCCGCACCCGGCAGCTCACCTCCACCGCCGACGCGGCCCGGCGAGCCGCCGACGACAGCACCGACGAGGCGCTCAGGGCGATCGACGCGGACCTGGAGTCGATCCGGGATCTGCAGGTCCAGGCCCTGCGCTTCCTCCGGAGTGCCTGAGCATGAGGTGCTCACAGGTCCGGACCACGGTCGCCGCGACCAGCCGCACGCTTCCGGAGGTGCCGGGGTGCGAGGCCCGGGTCCGCCAGACCGCGAGAGCTCGTGCCGCGGCCTCGGCGACCTGGGCCCGGCCGGCGTCCGCGGCGAGCCCGAGCCGGGTCCGCGGATCCGTGCCGCTCTCCCCGAGCAGCCGAGCCGCCATCTCGACCTCGTCCGGCGCGCCGGGATCGGTGGTGCCCGCCGAGCGCAGGGCGTCGATCGCGGTCACCTCGGCCCACTCCCGGCTGCTCGAGCGGATCCGGTCCAGCCGGTGCAGCAGGTGCGGGCCGTTGCCCGGGGGTGGCTCACTGCGGACCAGCTGGTCGAGGGCCCGCAGCGCCGACCACGCGGCGAGGATCCCGGCCCGGCGGGCCGCCGGCTCGTCCAGCCCGGCGCGCAGTTCCCGGATCCGTTCCACGGCCGGGTCGTCGCCGTAGGCGGCTGCCGCCGCCTGGATCGCCTCGCGTACCGCAGTGACCAGCGAGTCGTCGTCCGCCGGCCCGCCGGGCAGCGGCACCCAGCCGTCGACGCGGGTGCCCGCGCCCGGCGCGGACCGCACCGCCACCAGGCCACCCACCGCGGTCACCCGGGCCATCACGTTGCGCATGCCCCGGCCCGGTGAGCCGGCGCTCGCGGCCATGTCCCAGCCCGGCCCGTCGTCGTGAACGCCGAACACCAGGCGATCCCGGCCGCACGTCAGGCTGAGCCGGATCGGCGCGCCCGGGGCGTGCTTGCGGGCGTTGTTCACGGCTTCCAGGCAGCAGAACCAGACCGCCGACTCCAGATCGACCGGGAAGCGGCGGCCGGCGTCCATCCCGGCGGCCGTGATCGGCACCCCGGCGCCCAGCTCCGACGCCAGCGCCGCGACCAGGCCGCGCCGCGCCAGCACCGGTGAGGTCACGCCCCGGGCGGTGCGCGCCAGGATCGCCTCGGCGTCGTCGATCTGGCCGGTGACCCGGTCGAGCGCGGTCTCCGCGTCCTCCCGGCCGCCCTTGGTGAGTTTGTGCTCGGCCAGCCCGAGCGCGAGCCGCAGCGAGACCAGGTGGTGCTGGGCTCCGTCGTGCAGGTCCCGTTCGATGCGGCGGCGTTCGGCGTCCATCTCGGCGACCAGCCGCCGGCGCGATCCGGCGATGTCCGCGGCGTGCGCCCGGACCGCCCGCAGCTCGCGTTCCAGGGCGATGCCGAGCCGGTGTGCCTCGAAGACCGGGCCGAGGCTGTCGGCGACGTCCTCGACCAGCCGCCGCCGGTGGACGTCCGGCCCGGCCGCGGCCGCCCGGTCCACCGCGATCGAGCCCAGCTGCTCCGCACCGCGCACCACCGGCAGCGTGACCAGGGTTTCCCCGGTGTCACCGGCCGGCCAGACGTAGGTGCGGTCCGGCAGGTCCGGCCGGTGCACAGTCAGCCGGCACACCCGGGCCCCCAGCCCGCGCCCGACCGCCTCGGCGACCCGGGCCAGGTCGGGGGCGTCCGCCGTGCTCGTCCACGACAGCGTCCCGATCCCGGCCAGCACGCTGTAGGGCGTCGGCCGCCGCCCGTGCAGCAGCCGCTCGGCCCTGACCAGGGCCGGATGCAGCAGCAGAGCGACCGGCGCCGCGGCGATCGGCACGGCCAGCCCCGCGGGCAGCCGGTCGAGCAGCAGGCGCAGCACCAGGAACACGCCGCCGCCGAGCACCGCGACCGGAAGGATCACCACCGCCCACGGCAGGGACCGGCGGCGACGCGTCACGAGCCCGGCCCGAGGGTGGCGCCGGATTCGAGGAGCGCGTCCAGCCGGTCCGGCAGCCAGGCGTGCAGCCGCAGACCGGGCTTCCCGTCGTCCGGGCAGGCGACGTCGCCACCGAGCGCCGCGAGCCGTTCGCTGTCGTCGAGCAGGGCCGTCCGGACCTGCTCCGCGGTCACCGGCGGATCGGGATCCTCGACCAGCACCCGCACCCGGCCACCGCCGTAGGTCAGTCGCACGTGGATCTCCGTGGTCTCCGGCCCGTCCACCCGGACGTCCAGCTCGGCGGTGGTCACCCCTCGCACCAGCGATCCCGGCCGGCCCACCGGCAGCTCCGCGCTCCCGGTCCCCTGCGCCAGCACCTCCAGGGCCGCCGCCGTCACCTGGTAGACCGCGGACTCGATCTCCCACGCCACCCGGACCTCCAGGTCACCGGTGATCCGCACCGTCCGGCGCAGGTCGGCGATCAGCTCCTCCAGGGCAGCACCCGGACCCTGGCTGCGCAGCACCGCCGGATACACGCCACGGGCGATCACCCGGAACCGGTCCAGCAGCTCGTCCAACTCGGTGCGCGCCCGCACCAGGTGACCCGGAACCTCCGGCTGTCCCAGGCCGTCCCGGGCCGCGGTCACATGCTCGCGCAGCGCGGCCAGGCGGCCCGAGGTCGCGCGGGACAGCTCGGTCAGCAGCCGGCGCCGCTCCACCTCACGGGCCTGCGCGAGCCGCCGCCGGGACGCCTGCAACTCGCCCGCCAGGTGGTCGGCGCGGTGGACCCGGTCGGCCAGTTCGGCGTTGAGCGCCACCGTCCGCAGCAGCAGGGCCGCCCCGTTAGCCACGTCCCGCATCAGCGCACGGTCGGCGGGCGTGATCGGCGCACCCGGCTTCTCGATCACCAGCACGGCCCGCAGCTCGGTCCCGTCCAGCACCGGCACGACATGCCCGATCTCCGGGCGGGCCAGCAGCACCGCAAGGTTCTCCACACTGTCCGCCACGCCACCGGGCACTCCGTCGTCCGGATAGGCAGCGCTGATGACCAGCCGCTCCCCCACCGCGAGCCACACCGACGCACGGCGCGCTCCGGTCCCGTCGGCCAGCACCCCGGCCAGCCCGGGCAGCGCCTCCTCCATCGACGGCGACCGCAGCCGTCGCGCCGCGTCCGCCAGCGCCGAGTAGGGCGTCGCCCGCCGGTCGTGAACCACCCGCTCCACCGGCCCGCGCAATCGCGCCACCAGCACCACGGCCACCCCGACGGCCAGGAACGGCAGCCCGGCGACCACCGGGCCCGGCCCGCTGACCAGGCCCGCCAGCACCAGCGGCACGAATGCCCCACCGCCGAGCAGCGCGGCCCGCAACACCCCCGCCCTACGCACCGTCCTGTTGCGATCTCAGATACGTCAGCACCGCGAGCACCCGTCGATGGTGCTCCGCGGCGTCGGCCGGCAACCCGAGCTTGCTGAAGATGTTCGCGATGTGTTTCTCCACCGCCTTCGGCATCACCACCAGCTGATGGGCGATCCCGCCGTTCGACCGTCCCTCGGCCATCAGCCGCAGCACTTCCTGCTCCCTCCCGGACAGTGCCGCCACCACGTCCCGGCGGCTGCTGCTCGGGCGTTCGACCAGGCGCCGCGCCAGCACCGGCTCGATCACGATCTCGCCGTCCCGGATCCGGGTCAGGGTGTCGCTGAGCACGTCGACGCTGCCCACCTTCTCCTTGAGCCGGTACCCGATCGCGTCGGTGCCGATCTGCAGCACCCGCATCAGGTAGTGCGCCTCGGCGTAGTGCGACAGGAACAGCAGCCCGAGCTTCGGGTGCGCGGCCCGCAGCCGTTCCGCGGTGACCAGGCCACCGTCCGGTTCGGGTGGCATCCGGATGTCCAGGATCGCGACGTCGGCCGGTTCGGTGGCGAGCAGCTCGACGAGCGCGTCACCGTCCGCGGTCGCGCCGACCACCTCGTGCCCGGCCGCCTCGAGCAGCATCATCAGGCCGTCGCGGAACAGGGCCCCGTCCTCGGCGAGCGCTACCCGCACGGAATCCGCACCTTGATCGTGCGCCTACCGGCATCCTCGACGATCTCGACCACCCCGCCCAGCCACGCGATCCGGTCACCGACGGTGACGCCCCGGCCAGTATCGGCACCGGCCAGATCGAGCGCCAAGCCGTCGTCATCCCGGCGGACCGTGATGTCCACCGTTCGAGTGGTGACCGGATGGTCCCGGAGCACTTCGAGGACGGCGAAGTACGCCACGCCCTCCACGGCCGGGTCGAACCGCCCGTCGGCGGCGTCGACCCGGACCGGCGCCGGCAGCACCGAGGCCAGTTCCCGCAGCGCGGCGCCCAGGCCGGCCTCCTGCAGCAGCGGCGGGTAGATCTGGTCGGCGATCAGCCGCAGCTCCTGCAGCACGATGTGCAGCTGTCCTTGCAGGTCTTCGATGTCGTGCCGCAGGTCACCGGCCTTCTGCCCGAGCAGTCCCAGGTGCAGGGTCAGCGCGGCGATCCGCAGCGCCGGGCCGTCGTGCAGCTGTCGTTCCAGGTCACGGCGGCGTGTCCAGTGTTCGTCGGCCTGCCGGCGACGGGCGGTGTCGTCGTCCGGACCGAGCGTCATGCCCTCATTGTGCAGGAATTCACCCGACACGTACGGGTTGGTTCCCTGGATCCTGGCCCCCCGGTGTCCGAGACTGACCACAGTGCAGGACCGTCTTGGAGGTGTGGTGGGTTACGACCTGGGTGTCGATCTGGGCACCACCTTCGTCGCCGCCGCGATCTCCCGGGACGGCCGCACCGAGATGTGCACGCTGGGCAACCAGACCGTGGTCACCCCGGCGGTGGTGTTCCTCAGTGAACCGTCCCGGCTGGTCTTCGGCGACGCCGCGGAACGCCGCGCGCTGAGCCACCCGGACCGGGTCGAGCGCGCGTTCAAGCGCCGGCTGGGCGATCCGACCCCGGTGGTGCTCGGCGGCATCCCGCACGCGGTGACCGCGCTGATGTCCGCGCAGCTGCGCGACGTGCTGGACACCGTCACCCGGGTGGAGGGCGTTCCGCCGGACCGGGTCGCGCTGACCTACCCGGCGAACTGGGGCCCGTACCGGCGGGAGCTGTTCGAGGAGATCCCGCGGCTGGCCGGGCTGCACGACTACGTGCTGCTGACCGAGCCGGAGGCGGCCGCGGCCTTCTACGGCGCGTCCCGGCTGCTCGCCGAGGGTGACACGCTGGCCGTCTACGACCTCGGCGGCGGCACGTTCGACGCCACGGTGCTGCGCAAACGCGCCGGGTTCGTCGAGGTGATCGGCGACCCGGACGGCATGGAGCGGCTCGGCGGGATCGACTTCGACGAGGCGATCCTGCAGTGGCTGAACTACCAGCACGGTGGCGCGCTGGCCGAGCTCGACCTGTCCGCGCCCGAGTCGGCGGCCGCCATGGCGAACCTGCGCCAGGAGTGTGTGCAGGCCAAGGAGGCGCTGTCGGTCGACGTCGAGACGACCATCCCGATACTGCTGCCGAACCGGCACTTCGTCGCCCGGCTGACCCGTCCGGAGTTCGAGGGCCTGATCCGCGCCCCGATCGAGTCGACCATCGGCACCCTGATCCGGGCGGTGCACACCGCGCGGCTGGACGTCGGTCAGCTGTCCGCCGTACTCCTGGTCGGTGGATCCTCCCGGATCCCCTTGATCGAGAGAATGGTCGCGGCCGAGACCGGCCGGCCCACCGTGAACGACGCGCACCCGAAATACGCGGTCGCCCTGGGCGCGGCGATGGTCGCCGCGGGCCCCCGCCACGCGCCGGCCCCCGCCGGTCCCGCGCCGGCGCCGCAACCCCCATGGACGCCACCGCCTGCGCACCATGACGGCCCGATCAGAACCGGCCGGAGTCGGCGCGCCCTCGCCCTGGTCGCGGCGCTCGCCGCCGTCCTGCTGCTCAGCGGCACGATCGTCGCGCTCACCCGGGACCGCGACCACTCGATGTCGGCCGCGGCTCCTCGGCAAAGGCCCACCCCCGCCGCGACCGCCGCCCGCATCGCGAAGACTCTGCTCTCCGCGATCGCCGTGCCGTCACTGGCCAAACCGGTGACGCTCACCTCGCCCCCGGGTTACGTCGCCGCCTCCCCGAACGGGCGCCAGCTCTACATCGCCAGTGGCGACCAGACCGTCTCGGTGCTCGACACCAGCACCGATCGGGTGACCCCGACCACCATCCGGGTGCCCGGCCCGGCCCGGTTCCTGTCCTTCTCCCCCGACGGCCGCTACGTCTACGTCAGCCTCTGGGACCGCCGCGACGGCGACGTGCACGCCGTCAGCATCCTCGACACCAGCGACAACACCATCAAGAAGACCATTCCGGTACGGACGCGGCCGTTCCTCGCGGCAGTCACCCCGGACGGCACCCGGTTGTACGTCCCGAACCACGACGGTCACACGGTCACCGTGATCGACACCGAGCGGATGGCCCCGATCGCCGAGATCACCGTCCCGCCCGAGCCGCACTACGTCTCATTCTCGGTCGACGGCACCCGGGCCTACATCGCCGATCACGAGTCCAACGAGATCAGTGTCGTGGACACCGCCACCCGCAAGCTGCTCAAGAACATCAAGGTCGGCCGGTCCCCGCACAGCGTCGAACAGAACCCGGTCCGACCGCTAGTGATCAACGTCAACTGGGACGACGACACGGTCTGCGCGATCGACACGACCACGCACACGGTCCGCCGCACGATCGCCGTCGGCAACGAGCCACTGAACGTCAACTGGTCACCGGACGGCCGCTACGCCTACGTCGTCAACAGCGGCAGCGACACCCTCTCGGTGATCCGCGCCGACAACCTCCAGGTCACCGCGACGCTCCCGACCGGCAAGGCGCCCACCTCGATCGCGGTCCTGCCGGACGGCTCCCGCGGCTACGTCAGCAACAGCAAGGACAACACGCTCACGGTCCTCGACCTGACCCGCTGATCGCCCTACTCGCCGGCCTCGGCCCGCCAGGCGATCAGTTGCCCGGCCACGCCTTCCGTGTCGACGGTGCCCGCCGGCACACCGAAGTGACGCCTGAGCTCGTCGTCGAGCAACTCGCGGAGATACGCCGCGTCCGCCCCACAGTCGAGTCCGACAATCATCGGCCGGATCAGACAGTCGTACGATCGGGTGTTGTCCTCAGGGTCGAAGACGCCCCGGAAATCCCACGCGTTCAGCAGCCCCCGCACCGCCGGGATCGCCGCGAGGTGCTCGATCGCCATGGTCCGCACCTGCTGATCCGGATCGGTCACGAGCTGCGCGGCCAGGTCAGCGATCCGCTCCAGGTCCAGTCCGGCGATCTCCTTGGTGGCCGCGTACACGGCGTAGAACCGGATGTCCGCGTCCTCGTCGTGGCACAGCCGGATCAGCGCGGCCGCCGCGGCCGGCTCCACCTGCGTGAGAGTGACCAGACCGGGCAGCCCGGCCGCGACGGCGAACCGCACCCCGACCGCGGGATGATCCGCCATGCCCAGCACTTCGTCCAACGCCTCACCAGCGTGGTGCGCGGCGAGCGCGCTCACGATCGCGCCCAGCACGTAGGCGTCGGTTTCCCTCCCGAGCCGCTCCCGCAGCATCGGCACCGTCTCGGCGCTGAACGGCCGCCGCCCGTCGGTCTGCGGACCGAGTTGCCCCAGAATTCGCGCGGCAAGGAACCGCCAGCCGGCGTCACCGTCGGACAGGAGAGGGGCCACGCGATCGAACACCACCCGGATCGGCCGCTCATGCACCGCACAAAGAAACGGCACCGGCCGATCCTCGTCATCCTCGGCTTCCCGCCGCGCAAGCCGCAGCAACAATGCGAGCGGCAGCTGGTCGAGCTCCGGCAGTCCGTCATCGCCCACCCGCTGGAGTCTGCCTTCCCCGACCACAGCCAACCGCCCGTCGGCACCGACACTTTCGGTTACCTTCACCAGGACTCCTGGCCACGGCCGTACACCATCAGCTGAAACACGCCACTCGCACGCCGAGCAGAGCGCATGGGACCAGGCGCGGGATCGCCGCCACATGCTCCGATGACACGCCTTGCCGCAGGAGCATATTCTGGCCCAAGATATCTGCGCATTGACGCCTTCCCTTGGGAGTGTGAATGAAAATCATGATCGAGGTTCTCGGAGACGATTGCGGTGACGAACTCCACGACCTTCGCGAGTGGCTGAGGGATGATGCCGATTTACGAGGGTCGTCGCTACTGTCGTTGCCACGGCCCCCAGCGGACGGCGAGATGAACGGTGGCGTCCCCGCAGCACTGGAAGCAACGATCATGAATAAAGAACTGGTGGTCGCGCTAGCCGGTTCCATCGGCGGCTGGCTAACCGCACGGGCAGCAAGTCGGCGCACTCGGATTCGAGTGCGCCGAGGCGAGGTCGAAGTCGAGATTGACACTACGAAGTTGCGCGACGCCGAAAAGATTGCTCGGACTATCCAGGAGCAGCTCAACGGGGTGGACTGACATGCGGCTTCCTGAATTTTCGCGCTCACAGGCTGTCATATTCGGCACTGCAGAATACAAATCCGACAACCTTGAGAATTTGCATTCCGTAGCACGGAACGTGCAAGCGCTATATAACGTTCTGACCGACGCCAGGATTTCCGGATTCCCGCGTGATCATTGTATAACAGTGATAAACCCAAGAGTACCCAACGACATGCTACTCCCGCTGAAGAAGGCAGCGAAAAAGGCTGAAGATGCTCTACTGGTCTACTTTTCAGGCCATGGCCTGCTGGCCAGCAGACGGCATGAACTACATTTGGCACTCGCCGAAACAGAAACAGAAGATGACCAGTTCTGGACGAGCGTTCCATTCCGCGACCTGGAAGAAATCGTACTCGGTAGTTCTGCGGAAGCTAAGATTGTCATCCTCGACTGCTGCTACAGCGGACGTGCAGTGCGCTCAATGTCCGATCCGGTCACGGCTGCGGTCGAGCAGCTTGAAATAGAGGGACTGTACATCATCACCTCCTGTTCAGGCACTAAAACGTCGCTCGCCCCCGAGAACGACGAGTTCAGTGCATTCACCGGGTGCATGCTCGACGTCATGATGACCGGTGTGCCGCATCCGGAAAAGTACCTGCCCATGGACGTCCTCTACGAGTACGTCACAAAACGAATGTCAAGCCGAGGCTTCCAGAAGCCTCAGCAGCGAGCCGGAAACACTGCTGGCAAGCTTGCATTAGTGCGAAACATCTACATACCAGCATCACATGGATTTCCACCCGACGAAACGCCCCCGAGCGACCCGAGCGAGCAGTCCGCCGGGATCCGGATTTCTCGCTGGCGTGAGCACAGACGTTTCTCACCGCTGGACCTCGCGCAATTGTTGGGCCGCCCGGAGAGCTGGGTTCGTCAGGTCGAGAGCGGACAACTGCGACTTGACGAGATCGAACTGTCAACGGTGCTTCAAATATCCGATGCCCTGAGCATCGATCTTCCAACCCTCCTAGACAATGAGCCAGTCTATCGAGCTCGCGGGTTTTACTCGATCGACTACCTGGATACCCACGAGATCCGCTCTGCACTGGAAAGAGATTACCCGAGCAGCGCCATTGGTGCCGACAAACAAAATTTGAATCCAAATGAATTCACGACATTAGTCAATGACGCGTGGCGACTCCTTGACAACGCCGATTATGGCCTGCTTAGCTCTAATATTCCTCGGCTACTGAGGGACGTTCGTGCGCTCGAAACCGGGCCGGTCGACTTCCTTCGCATCGCACAACTTCGCAGCCAGATATACTTGATCAGTTCCTCAGTGTTACGCAAAGTCGGCGAACATGAGTTGAGTTGGCTCGCTGCGGATCGAGCCTCATCTCTAGCACTACAAATTGATGATTCTTTATTACTCGGCGCCACAATTGTCCGCGTGTCCGGCGCGCTCCTTTCTCTCGGCCGAGTACGTTCGGCCTTCGAGATATGCCTGGAGACTGTCGCAGAGCTCAGGTCCGCCAGTCATGAACGGATGCAGGCGCCGGACAGTGTTGCTATCCGCGGGGCGCTGTTACTCCAGGCAGCCATTATTGCCGCTCGCATGGGAGACGCGCCTTCCGTCCGCGATCTGCTCAAGGAAGCCGAGGACGCAGGGCGGCTGCTCGGCGGTGAAGCGAACCACTTTTGGACATCATTTGGACCTACCACCATAGAGGTTTACCGGGCGGCGGCCGCCGTGGAGCTCGGAGATGGTCGACTAGCACTCCAGGTCAACGAATCCTTGGGATCAAGAATAGATACACTTGCTCCATGCGCCCAAGGCAGTCATTTTCTGACAATTGCACGCGCCGCTCTTCAGTCAAGAGATTTGCCTCAGGCGATCGATATGCTTCTTGAAACCGATCGTCGCGTGCCATCCGAGATCATTTGCCGACCGGTTGCCCATGAAATAATAGCCGATGTTCTACGCCGGAGCCGGTCGGATATTCCTGCACGATTAATTGAGCTGGCTGATCACATAGGCCTCGCCGGGGCATGACAAATTCGCGTTACTTGCCGTCGAATCACCAATGATCGAGGAATATATTTATCATTCCGAACGTGCAAGATTATTCTGCGATTCTTGCTGAGATCCTCTTCTGGCGCTGTTCGCAAACGCACGGGGATGGCGGCTCGAGGGCACGCGACCGGGAACGGATGGTGGGCCGGTATGGTGAGGCGATGGCCTGGCCTCGCACGGTGGTCCTCAACGGTGATCTCGGCAGCGGCAAGACGACCGCGTCGGTGATGCTGGCCGAGCGGCTGGGGGTGCGGCGGGTCAGCGTCGGTGACCTCTACCGCCGGATGGCGGCGGAGCACGGCATGACGGCGCTGCAGTTCAACCTGCACTCGGAGCTGGACGACAAGATCGACCATCAGATCGACCAGCTGCAGCACGACATCGCCGCCTCCGGTCAGCGGCTGGTGGTCGACAGCCGGCTGGCCTGGTACTACTTCACCGACGCCCTCAAGGTTCACCTGATCACCGACCCGGTCGTGGCCGCCCGGCGGGTGCTGGCCCGGCCCGGTGACGCGGTGGAGCGCTATGACAGCGTCGAGGAGGCCCGGCGCCAGCTCGCCGAGCGCAGCGACAGTGAACGGCAGCGGTTCCTCGCGCGGTACGGCGTCGACAAGTCCGACCTGCGCAACTACGACCTGGTCTGCGACACCACCCGGGCGACCACCGAGCAGGTCGTCACCCGGATCGTCGAGATGCTCGGCAGGCCGCCCACCGCGTCACCGGCCACCGCGTGCCACCTCGATCCCCGCCGGGTCCGCCCGACCGCGGACACCGACGAGGCCGGCGAGATCACGGTGCGGCACCAGGCATCGGAGTTCGTCGCCGTGCGCGGGCACCGCCGCCTGACCGCCGCGGTCCACGCCGGCGAAACCCTGACCCCGATGCTCCTCGTCGAAGGCGCCTGACACCCCGACACTGAAGTCATGACGTTGACGACCCGGATGCTGTCACCGGAGACGTGGGACGACTTCGCCGCGCTGGTCGAGGCGAACAACGGGGTCTGGGGCGGCTGCTGGTGCATGGGCTTCCACCCGGAGGGCGTGGGCCCGGGGCGCACCCGCGAGGGCAACCGGCAGGCGAAGCTCGAGCACGTCAGGCGCGGGACCGTTCACCAGGTGCTCGTCTACGACGGCACACTCTGCGTCGGCTGGTGTCAGTTCGGTCCGCCGCCGGAGCTGCCCACCATCAAGAACCAGCGATCGTACGATCAGGGAGCCGCCGAACCACCGGACTGGCGGATCGGCTGCATCTTCACCAGTGCCAAGGAGCGGGGCAAGGGTGTCGCCGCCGCTGCCGTCGCGGCCGCGCTCGACGAGATCAGGCGGTCCGGCGGCGGCATCGTGGAGGCCTATCCGGAGCAGACCGAGGACCGCCCGCCGCAGCGAGGCGCCTACCTGCACACCGGCCCGGAGGAGCTCTACACCCGGCACGGCTTCACCCGGGTCCGCAAGATCGCCAAGTGGCGCTGGGTGATGCGCGTCCAGGTCTGATCGCGCTGTGGTCAGCCCCAATCCTCCGGCGCCTCGACGAGCTTGCAGCGGACGGCGTCCGAGATCAGCGAAGCGTCCTCGCCGAACGCGCCGCTGAGATCCCAGTACTCCTCGCTGAGCGCGTCGTCCTCCGGCTCCTCGTCCAGCCGGCCGAGCAGGTCGGTGAACCGGTCGAGGCCGAAGTAGGCGGCGGCCGTGCTGAACGCGGCGATCTGCTCGTCGGTGCAGGTGTCCAGCGGCCAGTGGACGCCGTTGGCCATCGCGCCGCCGTGGAACCACATCAGATACGACAGGTGCCGCAGACCCACCGGGCTCTCCGCGGACGACCACGGCTCGAGGTCGATACCGCGCTCCATGACGGCGTCGACCCGGTCCCGGTCGAGGTAGTCGCCGGCACCCCTGTGCCAGTCGAGGGCGTGCACCCAGCGGTGGTTCGCGGCGGGCGTGCGCAGGAACTCCAGGCCGCGGGCGCGGGGCAGGACGTTCGTGCCGGACTCGTCCAGGCGAAGCTGCCGGCCGCCCCGGTGCCGTTCCACCCGGCACTCGTCGGGACCGCTGACCCACACCAGCACGCCGTCGTGTTCGAAGACCGGTTTGGTCGCCGGATCAACGGCGGCGTAGGTCGCCTCGAGATCGGCGGCATCGATCACCCGCTGCCGTTCGCGAGCGAGGTACCACCGCAGTCTGATCACGTCGCCAGTCTGCCGGACCGGGGAAAACCGGCCGGGCCGGGGAGGTCGTGTGGAGGTTCCGTGCAGGGCCTTCCAGCGGCACCGGCCACGGGCCCAGGGTCGTGTCATGGACATTCACCAGCATCTCGCCATGTTCGAGGAACACGCTCGCCGCCGGGCCGCGCGGACCGAGCCGCAGCCGCTCGGCGGGCAGCTGCCGCCAGCGCTGATCCGCAGCGTCCAACGGTTCCAGGCCGGTGAGGACGGCGACGGCACCAGCCTGATCGCGGCGGCGACGCGCGCCGGCGACCCGGTCTATCTGGCCGCGATCCGGCTCTTCGTGGCCGAGGAGCAGAGCCACGCGGTCCGGCTGGCGAACGTGCTGCGCTACGCCGGGGCGGCCCCGATCAGCGGGCACTGGACCGACACCGTGTTCGTGCTCGTCCGCCGCGGTGGTGGCCTGCGGCTGGAGCTGCTCACGCTGATGCTGGCCGAGGTGGTGGCGTTGCGCTACTACCGGGCGCTGCGCGACGGGTCCGGCGACGACTACGTGGCCGACGTGGCCGGCCGGATCCTCGCCGACGAGGAACGGCACGTGCCGTTCCACCTCGACCGCCTGCGGCAGTGTTTCGCCGGGACCCCGCTCGCCGGCCGGGTCGCCGCGGCCGCCGGGTGGTGGGCACTGATGACCGGGGCGGCCCTGGTGGTCTCCCTCGACCACGGTGGCGCGCTGCGGGCGCTGGGGCTGAGCCGCCGGCGGTTCGTCGCCGACGTGCTGCGCCTGTTCCGCCCGATGGTCACGGCCGTCTTCGGCCAGCGGGCGGCCGCGGAGGATGTCAGTGAACGGCCGCTGCGGCGTCTCGGGAGGACGTTGCGGCCAGCGCACTACGAGTGATCACCCCGGTGATCCGGCCGTCGGTCAGGACCGCGACCCACGTGGCGGCTGCGGGCGTGCGTCCCAGAGCCTCGGCCGAGGACTCGCCGATGCCGACGGTCGGCAACGGAGGCTGGGCAACATCGGTCAAGAGGGCGCTCGGAGCGGCGTGGACGAGCGCGTCGAGCGGCACCGCCCCGACGACGTCACCGGGCGCCGGATCGGTCAGCGGACGGTCCCCGCGCGGCAGGACCACCAGCGCCACCGAAGCGACCGGCCGGCCGGTCACCTGGTCGGCCGGCCGAGCCGGCACCCGGGCGGCGGCCGGGAGATCCCGCACCCGGGCGGTGACCGGCAGCAGGACCGCGGCGCTGATCGGGATGTCCCCGACCAGCGGGCCGGGCGAGGCCGCGGACCCGGGTGCGGCGTGGGCTCCGGACCCGGGCGAGGCTGCGGCCAGGGAGCCACGTGCCACCGGCGCCGGGAAGCCGTTGCGGCGCAGCCAGCCGTCGTCGAAGTACTTGGACAGGTAGGCGCGGCCGGAATCCGGTGCGAGGACCACCACCAGCCCGTCCGGGCCCAGCTCACGGGCCACCCGCAGGGCCGCCACCACGGCCGTGCCGGTCGACGCGCCGACCAGCACGCCCTCCTCGCGGGCCAGCCGGCGGGTCATCTCGATGGACTCCCGGTCGCCGACCCGCTCGATCCGGTCGACGACGTGCGGGTGATACGACTCCGGCCACACGTCCTCGGCGGTCGCCGGGTGCACGTAGTGGCCGATGCTCTCCACGTAGTACGGGCTGCCGTCACCGCCGCCGTAGACCGAGTTCTCCGGGTCGGCGCCGACGATGGTCACCGGGCCCGCCGACCGCAGGAACGCTCCCGTGCCGCTGATCGTGCCGCCGGTGCCGACACCGGCCACGAAGTGGGTGACCCGGCGGCCGGTCTGCCGCCAGATCTCCGGGCCGGTGGTGGCCCGGTGCGCGCCCGGGTTGGCCGGGTTGTCGTACTGGCCGGCCAGCCAGCCGCCCGGCGTCTCGGCGGCGAGCCGGGCGGCGACCTGCGAGACGTGCCGCGGATCCTCGCGGGGCACACCGCCCACGGTGATCACCACCTCGGCGCCGTAGGCCCGCAGCGTCGCGACCTTCTCCGCGCTGCTCTTGTCCGGCACCACGACCAGTGCCCGGTAGCCGCGCTGTGCGGCGATCATGGCGAGGCCGATCCCGGTGTTGCCCGAGGTGCCCTCCACGATCACCCCGCCCGGGCGCAGCTCGCCGGACTCCTCGGCGGCCTCGACCATGGCCAGCGCGGCGCGGTCCTTGACGCTGCCCCCGGGGTTGAGGAACTCCGCCTTGAGATGGACTTCGGCGGCGATCCCGGCGGTGACCCGGGTGAGCCGGATCAGCGGCGTGTCGCCGATGGCATCGAGCACACTCATCGCCATAACCGAGCATACATATGGGATTTATATGCAATGCGGCTCCGGGGAACGCCCAGCAGCGCGTTACGGCTCAGGTGTGCCCGGGCGGTGCCGAAGCGGACAGCGGAGGCGCGCTTTGTTCTCACCAGCGAGCCGGCTGCTGGGCCGGCTGCGGTACGCGTTCCGGACCTGGACTCGTACTACGTGATGGACGCGCTGGTGTTCCGGCTGCCGCTGCTGCTGGACCAGGCCGGGCGGGCCGTCGACGAGACGGTCCTGGCGGTCGGCGGTAAGGCGGCCACGGCCCGCGCCGTGCAGCTGCACCTGGCCCGCGCCGCCGGCACCCTGGAAAGCACCCAGCAGGCGGTCGCCTCCGGGATGACCACCGCGCTGGCCACGACCTCGCGAACGCAGCTGACCGCGCTGCAGGACCTGATCGACGCCGAGTACTCCGCGACGGTGTCGCGGCACGTCTCGGCGACCTCGGCCGGCGCCGAGGAGATCGCCGGCGGGATCGGCTCGGTCACCGAGGAGGCCCGCCGGACCACGGCGGCGGCCGACACCACGGCCCGGTCGGCGCACGAACTGGCCGACGCCGCGACCCGGCTGCGCGACGTGGTGGCGACGTTCACGACCTAGGTTGGCGCGGGTCACCGCGGGTACAGCGTGGCCATGGATGCCACACCAGTAGTCGTGATCACCGGGGCTTCCAGCGGAATCGGGCGGGCGACGGCGCTGGCCTATGCCCGCACCGGCGCCAGGCTGATCCTCGCGGCCCGATCAGAATCGGACTTGGACACTGTTGCTGCGGACTGCCGGGCCGTCGGCGCGCAGGCGCGGGCGGTGGTCGCGGATGTCACCGACGCCGACGCGATGGAGGCGGTGGCCGAGGCCGCCTCTCACGCGTACGGCGGGATCGACGTCTGGGTGCACACCGCCGCGGTGATGGCGTACGGGAAGTTCGAGGACGTACCGGCCGAGGTGTTCGACCGGGTCGTCACCGTCGACCTGCTGGGCGCGGCCACCGTGGCACGGGTCGCGCTGCGCCGGTTCCGTGCGCGCGAGCGAGGCGTGCTGGTGCTCACCGGTTCGCTGCTGGGGACCGTGGTCACGCCGTTCACCAGCTCCTACGTCACCAGCAAGTGGGGGCTGCGCGGGCTGGCCCGGGCGCTGCGGCTGGAGACCCGGGACGCTCCCGGCATCCACGTCTGCCTGGTGTCGCCGGGCGCGGTGGACACCTCCATCTATCGCACCGCGGCCAACTTCGCCGGCCGCTTCGGCCAGCCCCCGCCGCCGGTCGACTCGCCGGAGAAGGTCGCCGCCGCGATCCTGCGCTGTGCCCGGCGCCCGCGCGGCGAGGTGTCGGTCGGCCTGGTCAACCCGCTGATCAGATTCGGCTTCGTGGCGCTGCCGGCGGTGTACGACGCCCTGGTGGTCCCGCTGATGAGCGTCGGCGGCCTGTCCCGCGAGCAGGTCGCCCCGCACGACGGCAACGTCTTCACCCCGATCGCGGTCCCGCCCAAGCCCGCCCCGGCCCACCGGCGCTCCCTCGCCGCCCCCGCCACCGGCCTCGCCCTGACCGCCGCCGCCGTGCTGACCTGGCGCGCCACCCGGCAGTCCCGCCCCTGACCCCTCGCCGGCTGGCGCTGACGGCTCCCTCCGGGTCGCCGAGACAGCCGTGAGCACCAGCCGAGGACCGCGACCGACCGGACCGCAGCGCCCGTCGCGGTCCGCCGGCTGGTCGTGAGGGGTGCCTCCGGCCCTCCGAGACACCCCCGAGAACCAGCCGAGGTCCGGGAGGCGCGCTGCGGCCTGGAGCGGCCGCGGTGGCGCGCGAGGCCACCACGGGACGTGGCTTGTAGCCTGCGGACGAGCGCTCCGTATTCGTACCGAAAAAGTATTAAGCGGGCGGTAAACGCCTGCCTTGACCCGGGATGTGCTTGCGAAAATGTCGAGTCCTGTTTCTTTTCGTTGACATCACACATGTAACTGGCTCAATGTGATCTCGTTACGTCGTTGTGCGAAGGGAAACACTCGATGCCGCGATCGCCCTGGAAGTCCCTGCTCACAGCAAGCCTGCTAGTCCTCGCTACCCTGGTGGCGCCCGCAGCCGCCCACGCAGAAGCACCCGCAGCAGCCGTCGTCGTGCACGGCCTCAAGGGTGAGTATTTCCGGATGTCGGCGCCGGGGGCTCGGGACTTCGCCGAGCTCGGCGGCGTCTCGCTGGACCCGAACGTCGACCTGCCGGACCTGACCGGCAGCTTCCAGTCGTTCCTCGGGCGCACCGAGCACACCACCGCCCGCTGGACCGGCAAGCTGACCGCGCCGGCCACCGGCGACTACACGTTCTTCATGATCGGCGACAACGGGTTCCGGTTCTTCATGGACGGGCAGCCGGTCATCGATCACTGGGTCGGTGACTGGGACGTCGAGCAGACCAGCGCCGCGGTGCACCTGACCGCCGGTGAGACGCACGACGTGCGCGTCGAGATGTTCCAGGACGTCGGCGGCGCGAACCTGTTCCTGCGCTGGTCGGCCGCCGGCCTCTCGAAGCAGCTCGTTCCGGAGAGCGCTTTCACGCCGCCGGACGGCTTCCAGGTCTTCCCGGCCGCGTTCGCGGTCGGTGCCGACGGCCGCAAGCTGACCGCCGAGTTCGACGCGCCGGTCACCGCGATCGGGCAGACCGCGGCGCACCTGGTGATCGAGGCGGACACCACGCCGATGCCGATCTCGTCGATCACGAAGAGCGGCACGCGGCTGACCGTCACCCTCGCCGAGCCGATCCAGGCCGGGCAGAAGGTGCGGGTCAACTACGACGGCGCCGGCGGCCTGATCGTCGGCGGGGAGACGGTCCCGCAGATCATCCGGTCCGCGACGAACGCCTCCACGCACCGCCTGACCACCCGGTGGGGCGACAAGGTCGACACCAGGCACCCGCTGCCGGAGTACCCGCGCCCGCAGCTGGTCCGCGACGACTGGGTGAACCTGAACGGCCCGTGGGAGTTCGCCGGCGCCGCCGCGGGTGAGCAGCCGGTCTTCGGCGCGAAGCTGGCCGAGAAGATCATCGTGCCGTTCCCGGTCGAGTCGCAGCTGTCCGGGCTGGAGCGCCGCGAATCGCACATGTTCTACCGCAAGCTGATCACCGTGCCGAAGGGCTGGAAGATCGGTTCCGGTCAGCGGCTCAAGCTCAACTTCGGCGCCGTCGACTACCAGGCCAAGGTCTACGTCAACGGCACCCTGGTCACCGAGCACACCGGCGGGTACACCGCGTTCACCGCGGACATCACCGGCGCGCTGGTCACGAAGGGCCAGCAGGAGATCCTGGTCGAGGTCACCGACGCGACCGGGGCGAACCAGCCCAAGGGCAAGCAGTCGCTGAACCCGGGCGGCATCGTCTACACCCCGTCGTCCGGCATCTGGCAGACGGTCTGGCTCGAGCCGGTCGCCGCCACCGGCATCACCGAGCTCGTCACCACCCCCGACCTGGCCACCAACGCACTGCGAGTGACCGTCAAGTCGGCCGCCACCGGCGCGAAGGTCACCGCGGTCGCGCGGGACAAGAAGGGTCACAAGGTCGGCTCGGTCACCGGCGCCGCGAACACCGAGCTGCGGATCCCGATCGCCAAGCCGCACCTGTGGAGCCCGGACGACCCTTATCTGTACGACCTGGACGTCACGCTCGGCAAGGACGAGGTGGGCAGCTACTTCGGCATGCGCTCGATCGCCGTGCAGACCGTGGCCGGCTTCCCGAAGCTCGTCCTCAACGGCAAGCCGATCTTCTCGCTGGCCACCCTGGACCAGGGCTTCTTCCCGGACGGCCTCTACACCGCACCGAGTGACGCGGCGCTGCGCTTCGACCTGGTCGAGACGAAGAAGCTCGGTTTCAACGCGGTCCGCAAGCACATCAAGGTGGAACCGGCCCGCTGGTACCGGCACGCCGACGAGCTGGGCCTGCTGGTCTGGCAGGACTTCGTCTCGGCCGACATCACGAACACGACCGGTCAGCAGGCCTGGTACGACCAGGGCCGGCAGATGATGGATCAGCTGCACAACGCCCCGTCGGTGATCGGCTGGGTGGTGTTCAACGAGGGCTGGGGCGAGTGGGACCGCACCGAGACCGGCCGGATCACCGAGCGGGTCAAGGCCGCCGACCCGTCCCGGATCGTGAACGCGCACAGCGGCGTGAACTGCTGCGCGTCGAAGGGCGACTCCGGCAAGGGCGACGTCATCGACCACCACGACTACAACAACACCGATCCGGCGTACCCGGACGCGACCCGGATCGCGATGGACGGCGAGCACGGCGGCTTCACCCTGCGCACCCCGGGCCACATGTGGCCGGGCACGCCCGCGGTGATCTACAGCGGGGTCGCCGACAAGGCCGCGCTGACCGCCAAGTACGTCGACAACACCGAGCGGTTCTACCTGGAAGCCGCCGGAGCGGAGCTGTCCGGTTCGGTATACACCCAGATCACCGACCTGGAGACCGAGCTCAACGGCCTGTGGACGTACGACCGCCGGGAGATCAAGGTCGACCCGGCGCCGGTCCGGGCGATCAACCTCAAGGTGATCGCGGCCGGTGCCGCCGCCGCCCAGCAGCCCCCGCCGCCGGGCCACGGCGACTGGAGCCTGGACGAGGGCACCGGCACCACCGCGAAGGACAGCGGCGGGACCAGCGACCTCACCCTGGCCGGCAACACCACGTGGACGCCGGGCGTGTCCGGTTCCGCGCTGACGTTCGACGGTGACGGCGACTACGCCGACACCACGTCCCCGGTCGTCGACACCACCCGCGACTACTCGATCGCGTCGTGGGTGACGCTCGACAGGCTGCCCGGCAACTACGCCACCGTGGTCAGCCAGGACGGCCGCACCACCGAGAACCCGTTCTACCTGCAGTACGGCCAGGGCGCCTTCGCGTTCAGCACCCCGGGTGGCAACCGCGCCCGGCTGGCTGTGACGCCCGAGCTGAACCGGTGGTACCACCTGGTCGGCGTGCGCGACCACACCACCGGCGAGGTCCGGCTGTTCCTCGACGGCAAGCGGGTCGCGGCCACCACGGCCGGGCCGGACGTGGTGAGCACCGGGCCGCTGTCGGTGGGCCGGGCCAAGTACGCCGGCAACAAGACCGACTACTGGTCCGGGTCGATCGATCAGGTGCACGCGTTCAACCGCGCGCTGACCGACGACGAGGTCGCGGCGTTGTACACCGCCGAAGTCCGCTGATGCTCTGAGCGGTGGCCCCACCCGGGCCACCGCTCAGTACTTCAGGTTCTCCCGCGTCGCCGCGGCGACCTTCTCCACCAGCGCGATCCCGTCCTTCAGGCTCTTGTCACCGTGCGAGAGCACCACGATCGACACGTTGGTCTCCCGGTCCTCCGAGACGATCCGGCCCAGCGAGTTGACCACCCACAGGTTGTGGTCGTCGCTGCGGGTGTCCCAGCCGTTCTTGACCGGCGCGTGCTCCCCCTGCTTGGCGACCGACGGCACACCCCAGTTCTGGTCGTCGTTCACCGTCTCCATCAGGTCGAAGATCAGCTGCCGGTGGTCGACGGTGAGCTCGCTGCCCGAGTCGACCAGGTTGCCGAGCAGCCGGGCCTGGTCGTCGGCGGTGGTCGAGGTCAGCCCCCACGCCTTGTCGACGGTCGTCTCCTTGAGCCCCAGGCGCTTGTTGCACGCGGTCAGCCCGTCCACCTCGCCGACCTCGGTGAACAGCGCCGTGGTGGCGTCGTTGTCACTGGCCTGGATCATGCGCTTGGCCCGCGCGGTCTCCTGCGCGGTCAGCTCGCGCTTCTCGTCCTGGGCGTGCAGCAGCACGCAGGCCAGCACCGAGACCTTCACCGCGCTGGCGGTGTCGAAGCGCTCCGAGCCACGGTAGGAGAAGTCCCGGTCGTTCGCCTTGTCGAGCACCGCGACCGCGAAGTCCGGCGAGGTCAGGGCGATCGCGTCGAGGGCGTTGGTGAGCTGCTTCTCCTGCCGGGAGGCGGCGTTCAACCCCGGAATCTTCCCGAAGAAGGCGAGCCCGGCCACCACGACGACGACCATGACGACAGCCGCACCCGGAATCAGGAATCTGCTACGCGACATCGGCACTACCTCTTCCTCGCCGGCGGGGGGGGTGCCGGCTGATCCGAGCTTTCTAGCGCATCATCGATGTCATCGGCCACCCAGGGACGCTGCCCGGTCGGTCACATTCCGGTCCCGGTCTCGTCCGCCTCCGCGGCTCAGCAGCAGACCGCCGGCCGCCAGCGTCGCGCCGAGCGCGAGCGATCCGAGCAGGCCGATCAGGTGGCCGGCGCTGAGCAGGGCGAACACGCCGCCGTGCGGAGCGGTCAGGGTGGCGCCGGCGAGCATGCTGCCGGTCGCCGCGACCATGCCGCCGAGCATCAGGCTGGGGATCACCACCATCGGGCGGATGGCGGCGAACGGGATCGCGCCCTCGCTGATGAACAGGGCGCCGAGGACCCCGGCGGAGCGGCCGTCGCGGCGTTCGGCGGGGGTGTAGGCGGAGGGCCGCACGACGGTGGCGAACCAGCAGGCCAGCGGGGCGGACATCCCGGCGACCATCACGGCGGCCATCAGGGCGAGCGGGCGGCCGCCGATCAGCCCGGCGCCGTGGATGCCGGCGCCGGCCTGACCTGCGCCGCTCACCCCGGTGATCGCGAACAGGTAGGCCGCTTTGTTCAGCGGACCGCCCAGATCAGCAACGGTCATCGCGCCGAGCGCGGCGGCGAGCAGCACTGCGGAGACCCCGTTCAACCCGTCCAGCCACCCGCCGAACACCCGCATGAACGACGCCAGCGGCGGGCCGATCACGGCGAGCATCGCTCCCCCGCTGATCAGCGTGGCCACCAGCGGCACGAGCAGGAAGGCGGCCAGCCCCCGCAACCACTCCGGCAGCGGCACCCGGCCCAGCTGCTGTGCCAGGATCCCGGCCAGGACACCGCCGATCAGGCCGCCCAGGAAGCCGGCGCCGGTCACGGTCGCGGCCAGGCCGGCGGTGAGTCCCGGCATCAGGCCTGGGCGGCCGGCGATCGCGAAGGATATGTAGCCGGCCAGCACCGGCGCGAGCAGGTAGAGAGCGAGGGAGCCGAGCGTGAACACCAGCGGGGCGGACCCGCCGAGCATCAGGCCGAGCGCTTGCAGCAGACCGCCGACCACCACGAACGGGATCATGTGACTGACCCCGATCAGGACGGAACGGCGCAGGTCGAGCGAGGGCATGCGGCACTCCCGGTCAGGACTGGTCGAGCAACAGATAGAGGGACTTGCTGTGGTTCTGCGCGGCGACTTCGACCCGCTCCGCGATCGGCTGCAGCCGGGCCCTCGCCTGCGCGCGCAGCACCGAGGCCACCGAGCCGGCGCCGTCCAGGCGGTGATCGACCACCAGCGCCAGCACCGCGGCCACCACGGCGAGCGCCGACACGCTCGTCAGCGCGAACGGCAACCCCCGCTCGCCCGCCAGCAACCCGATGATCGGCGGCCCACCCAGCAGCCCGGTGTACCCGACGCTGGACGCCCGGGCCACCCCGCGCGCCCCGCCCAGCAACCCCGCTTTCGCGATCGCCAGCGGGAACACGTTGGCCAGCCCGAACCCGACCAGCACAAACCCGGCCAGCGCCAGAAACGGCGACGGCGCCGCCGCCCCGACCAGCATCCCCACCGCCGCGAGCAGCGCTCCCGAGGTCAGCACGACGGTGTCGCCGTACCGGACGATCAGGCTCCGCCCGCGCAGGCGCGCACACGCCATGGCCAGTGAGAACACGGCGTAACCGGCACCGGCCACCATCGGCGTCGCGTGCAGGTCCTCGCGCAGGTGCAGCGACGCCCAGTCGGTCAGCGCCCCCTCGGCGAACGCGGTACACCCGGCGATCAGTCCCAGCACCACGATGACCGGCGCGGCCCCGGACGCCGTGGGCCGCTCCCGGCTCGGCACCGGCGCGGGCTCCCCGTGAACGAACCCCGCCAGCGCAGGCGCGATCACCACGCTGACCCCCAGCCCCAGCACCCCGACGACCAGCAGGTGCCACCCCGCCGGCATCACCGTCGAGGCCACCCCGCCGACCAGCGCCCCGCCCAGCCCACCGAAGCTGAACCCGGCATGCAGCGTCGACATCACCGGCCGCCCCACCGCCTGCTGCACCTGCACCCCGAGGCTGTTGGCCGCCACGTTCGCCAGCCCGGTCGCCGCCCCGAACAGCAGCAGCGCCACGCACAGCGACCCCATCGAGCCGGCCAGCCCGGGCAGCACCACGGCGACGCTCGCCGCCACCGCGCCCGCGGCACTGACCCGTCCCGCTCCCCACCGGGCACACAGCCCACCGGCGGTCTGCATGCTGACCAGCGCACCCGCCGAGATGCAGAACAGTGCCACGCCGAGCGCGGAGTGGCCGGCACCGACCTGGGCGCTGACGTCCGGCACCCGGGCGGCCCAGCTCCCGAAGACCGCGCCGACCAGCGCGAACAATACAAAAACGGCCGCGAGCGGGTCGCGTACACGGGCAGCCTGCACGGCACATTCCTTAAAAGGGATAAACGCGGAATTCGCTGACTACATTCAACGTCCAGCCTGGGAGCACCGCGCTCGACTCTCCAAAGAATCCGCCAGTGACCTGCAATACACGCCCCTGAGCAGGGGACTTTCCACGACCGGGCATGACGCGGCTAACAATTTTCCGATTCGCCGACAACAGCGGCGGGGCCGCCGAAAGATCAGCGGCCCCGCACTTGTTTCGCCCTTATTTCAGTACACCCTAAGCAGCGATCGACCAGAGCTGGCAGGTGTTGTTGAGCCACATCCAGAGCCGGGCCGGTGTGCCGTTGGCGGTGCCGCAGTCCTGGTCGTCGAGGACCATGCCGCTGTTCTCCACGACCAGCTCGTAGCGTCCGTTGCCCGCCGGGATCACCGCCCACTGCTGGCACAGGTTGCCCAGCGACTGCCACAGCTCGACCGCCGTGCCCAGCGCCAGCCCGCAGTTGGTCGCGTCGAGCACCTTGTTCGCGTTCACGTTGGTGATCGTCCACTTGTTCGCGCCGACATTGGTGAACTTCCACTGCTGGCAGGTGTTGCCCAGCGACTGCCACTGGTCGATCGCGGTGCCGTTGGCGGTGCCGCAGTTGACCGCGTCGAGCACCTTGCCGCTCTGCAGGTTGGTCAGCCGGTAGGTGGCGCCGTTGACCGGGAACGTGACGCTCTTGGTGTAGCCGACCGAGACGATGTTGGACTGCACCGAGTTCTCGGTGGCGTCGGTCGGGTAGCCGCTGGTCATCACGCCCTCGAAGAACGAACCGACCGAGCCGTTGCTGTTGTCCCCGCCGATACCCAGGATGATCGCGCCCTGCTTGGTCATCGGCTTGTACCCGGCCTGGGTCGGCAGCCCGCCGTTGTACCGGGTGGCCAGGCCACCGGACTGGGCGTTGCCGTCCTTGATCGCGTAGGTCGTCGTGCCGTTGTTCTTCAGCACCGCGGTCACGAACGCGCTGTTGCGGCCGGTGTTCGCGGTGTTCGAGCCGTTGCCGCCGGCGAACAGGCCGTTCTCCAGGTCGGCGGCGACCCGCGGGCCGGCCGCGCACGGCGAGAACCAGCACAGGTTGCCGAAGTAAATCGCGTCCATGTCACCGTTGCCGGTGTCGTTGTTGTTCGTCTCGGCGTTGCCGTAGTCGAAACAGCACCGGTCGTTGACGTGCGTGCCCTCGGTGACCATGTACATCCCCTCCGGCTGGCTGCCGGTGGCGATCCCGTTCGTGGCGTTGTTGCGGTAGCCGTTGCCGGCCGAGATGTAGACCCCGTAGACCTTGTGGCCACCCGCGGTGACCGGCAGCGCGGCCGCGTTCGAGCCCTGGTCCGCGGTCGGGTTCGCACCGCCGCCGGGCGCGATCGTCAGGTCGTTGTGCCGGGTCGTCTGGTCGTAGATCCGCACGATCGTGCAGTAGGTGCCGGAGCAGAACGAGTCCTGCGTGGCCGCGTTCGCGTACCCGCCGGCGCTGAGCGTGCCGACGTTCGTGGTCGCGCCGTCCGACCAGCGCCGGACCTGGTAGAGCGACCCGCTGTAGGCCCCGAAGAGCGCGCGGGTGGTGCTGTGCGCGGCGACGCACGGTGTGCCGCCGCTGGCGTAGATGTCGCAGGGCAGGGTGCCGGCCGCGGCGGCCGGACCGGTCGCGGCGACCAGGGTGGTGGCGACGACGATCGCGGACGCGGCGACGGCGAGCGCTTTGCGCCAGAGGGAGCGTTCGAGACGGGGAACCATGGCGTGACCTCTCGATTCCGGGCAGGGGACGAACCCGCGGGGATGGAAATCGATGATTGTTAGCGCTCACAGTTCTAACCGCCGTGTTTCACGCTTGTCAATGGGTCGTTTCGCCGCCCGGACCGGGGTCAACCCCACCATCAAGATCAAATTCATGAGGTCGTGCGTCCGCCGGGGTGCAGACCGCCGCTCCCGCCGGGACCCCTGCGGGCTTCGCAGGCCGCTGGCGCGGCCAGAACGCGAAACCCTCCGGGGCGATGCCCGTGCCCACTAGCGGTCACCCCCTGTTAGCGCTCGCCTGACCCGGGCCGGGTCAGCGCCGTGACAGTGACTCAAGAGTGAATTGAGAGAGGTGGGCGGAAGTATGGGTCTCGCCGGGCGGGGCGTGACGCCCCAAGCAGTCGCCCCGCCCGGCCCCGAGTCGCCCGTCAGGTGCGGTCACGAGCACGAAAAAGCCCCGGGAGCCATGAGGCTCCCGGGACTTTCGGTCAGATTCGGTCAGCGCGGGCGGCGACGGCGCTCGAGGCCGGGCAGCACGATGTGCGGGTCGAGGTCGTCACCGGAGGAGACCTGACTGGCGAGCCGGGCGGTGATCCGGCGCAGGCCCGGCCGGCGACGCCCGGTGCCGGTGTCCGGCTGGCTCAGCTGGTGGGCCTGCTCGCCCATCGACCGGGCGATCTCCTCGAGCGGGATGTAGAGCGCCCGGTTCGCGGCCGAACCCAGGTACTCGAACGGTGCGGAGCCGGCCAGCGCGGTGAACCGGCAGCCCAGCATGTCCAGGTTCCGGTACGCGGCCTGGTCCAGCATGCAGACCACGTGGCGGACGCTGGCCCGGTGCCCGGCGTTGATGAACGTCCGGTAGAGCATGCCGCTGACGACCAGGCTGTCCCGGGAGGCCCGGTACTGGGGCAGCACCGCGAGCGTCGCGTAGTCCCAGATCCGGCCGTCGTACATGCCGTGCTGGCGGACGATCTCGGACAGCTCGACACCGATCATGTCGGGCGCGTCGTCGAGGGTCTTGCCACCGCCGTCGATCGCCCGGGCGGCGCCGGCCGGCAGCCCCGTCTCCCGGTCGATGACCAGGAAGAAGAAGCTCTGCTCCTCGTACGGGCCGTACTCGGCGATCATGGTCGCTTCGTCCAGGCCGAACGAGGCCTCGAAGACCATTCGCTCAACGGTGCGGGCCACGTCGGCCAGCGGGTCGTTGGGCTTGACGGCCGTGGCGACGAAACGGTTCGTGGACGGGTGCTCGGCGAGGGCTGTCGCACAACGTTCGCGCAGCGTGAGGTCGTCGAGAGCGTAGGTCATCGGGGGGTAACTCCTTCACCTGGTGCAGGGTGTCCGAGTGACCGGGGGTCGCGGCCACGGGTTCATACCGGGGCGTTGTGGGCCTCACCGGCATATGGGGGGATTCGGACTTATGCAGCATTGACCAGGGTGCGAGCCACCGTCAAGACCGGGAGAGCTTTTCCACTGACCCGACCACGTGGAGTGACTGATCGATGACGGACTTTTCGGCACCTGCCATGCTTTCGCCCATGCTGAGGCTCCTGGTGGTCGGCGGTGGCGGCCTGTTGGGCCGCGAAGTGGTCCGGCTGGCGCGACGGGCCGGCCACTCGGTCACCGCGACCTACCACCAGCGGCCGATCGGGACGGACGGGCGACGCCTGGACATCCGGGACCGGGCCGCGGTGGCCGCGCTCGTCGCGGCGGTACGACCGGAAGTGATCGTCAACGCGGCGTACCGGCAGGCGGACTGGGCGACCACCGCCGACGGCGGGATGCACGTCGCGGCGGCCGCCGCCGAGGCCCGGGCCCGGCTCGTGCACGTGTCCAGCGACGCGATCTTCTCGGGGGCCGCGGACTCCTACGACGAGGGGACGGCACCGGATCCGGTCACGCCGTACGGCGCGGCCAAGGCGGCGGCCGAGGTCGCGGTCCGTGGGCTCGTGCCGGACGCGGTCATCGTCCGCACCTCATTGATCATCGGCGCCGGGACGTCGGAGACCGAGAGGTACGTGCACGACCTGGCCACCGGAAGGCGGAGCGGCGCCCTGTTCACCGACGACATCCGGTGCCCGGTCCACGTCGGCGATCTGGCCGCCGCGGTCCTGGAGCTGGCCGCCGACCCGCACCCCGGCGTACGAAATGTGGCCGGAAGTGATCCGATCTCCCGGCACCAGCTCGGCCTCTTGATCGCCCGGCGGGACGGCCTCGACCCGGCCGCCCTGCCCGCCGCGCTGCGGGCGCACAGCGGTCTGCCGGGCGCCCTCGCGGTCCGCCTGAACTGCTCAGCCACCCAGGCCGGGCTGGTCGTCCGCCTCCGTGGCGCCCACGAGTTCGTCGGCGCGGGCACGGCGTGAGGCCCGGCTGACCGGCGGCCGCAGCACCAGCACCACGACGACCGCCACCAGGATGATCGCGGTGAGCGTCACCGGAACCGGCACGACCGGGTCGAACAGCACCAGCACCGCCCCCAGCGGCACCGCGACGTTCACCACCCGGTCGGCGTTCTCCCGGATCACCACCCACCAGACACCCAGCATGAACACCGCGATCGGCACGGTGACCGTGAACGACGCGGCCACGTCGCTGAGCTCGCTGTGCCCGGTCAGCGCGTCGATCTCGACCTCGACGCCGGCCGAGAACGCGGCCGCCGCGGCGAAGATGAAGTAGTGGGTGTAGCCGTAGCGGAACGAGTCGCGTAGCCGGACGATCACGGTGTGGTGCGGCGGCCAGAAGTAGAGCCACCACAGCGCGCCGCTGACCACCAGGGTGACCACCGAGATGGAGATCAGCGGGGCCAGCTCGTCGGCGTCGTGCAGCGCCTCGATGATCGCGTTGGCCGCGCCCAGCAGGCTCTCGCCGAGCACGATCAACGTGAACAGACCGTAACGTTCGGTGATGTGGTGCAGGTGACGCGGCGTGGTCGCCTTCCGCTCGGCGATCACCGGAACGGCCATCTCGGCGAGCGCCAGCACCACGAACGACACGCCCTGAATGCTCGCCGGCAGGAACAGCCGGCCGATCCAGAGCAGCTGCACCAGGCCGATGCCGACGGCGTAGCGCCGGGCGATGCCCCGGTCCGGCCCGCCCGCGCGGGAGGCGCGCAGCCACTGGGTGATCATCGCGACCCGCATCACGACGTAACCGATCACCACGACGGTGAAGTCACCCTCGGTGAACGCCGGGTCGATGCCGGCCGCCAGCACCAGGACCCCGCCCATCTGGACGAAGGTAAGCACCCGGTAGAGCCAGTCGTCGATGCCGTACGAGGTGGCGAACCAGGTGAAGTTCATCCACGCCCACCAGATGGCGAAGAACACCGCCGCGTACGACAGCAGTCCGTGCGCGATGTGGTTCTCGGTCAGCGCATGGTGCAGCTGAACGGCGGCGATGCTCACCGCGACCACGAAGACCAGGTCGAAGAAGAGCTCCAACGGGGTCGCGGTGCGCCCGGGCTCGTCGGGATCGCGGGGTCGCATCGGTGTCAGTCGAAAGGGTGCGCGTGCAGTCACCGCGGCAGCGTAACCGCTGGTCCCCCTCCGGTCGTTACAGAGTTGCTTCCGTCCCACCTGCCTCCGGAGACCGATTTCGTGCATCCTCAGCCGCCTCGTCGCACCACCCACGCCCACGGCACCCCGCGCAACCGGCTCGTCTACGACCGCTGGGGGCGGTTCGGGCGCCCGGTGGTGCTGCTGCACGGCCCGTTCTACGACCGGACCATGTGGTGGCCGGTCGCCGCCGAGCTGGACGGCAACTGCGCCGCGATCGCCGTCGACCTGCCCGGGCACGGCGAGTCGGCACGGCGCGACGACCTGTCCGGCCTGACCCAGCACCTGGCCACGCTCGTGCACGGGCTGGATCTGCAGCGCGCGCCGGTGCTGGTCGGGCACGGGGAGTCGGCGGCGCTGGCGCACGCGTTCGCGGCCCGGTACGCGGTGCAGCACGTGATCACGGTGCAGGACGGGGACCTGGCTGCCGTACCCGAGGCGTACCGTCAGTTCGCGGTGCGGCGCAGCGACCCGGCACTGGCGCTGACCTACCGGGAGTGGTCGAGCGTCCCGGTCGGCGCGGCGCCGCAGGCGCACGTGGGCGACGGCCCGTTCCCGCACCTGCGCGACCCGGCCGCCTTCGCCACCGTGATCCAGGGCCTGGTCCGCTGTTGATCAGCGCCGTTTCTGATCACTGCCGTTTCCGATCAGCGCCGTTTCTGATCAGCGCCGCGCGCGGCCGATACTGATCAGCGGTGGGCGAAGTGTGTCGCCCGCTCCTCGTCCAGCAGCAGCCGCCGCAACCGGCCCAGCGCCCGCGCCCGGGTCGGCCCGATCGCACCGACCGGCATGTCCAGCCGGGCGCTGATCTCGGCATACCGCGCGTCCGGGTCGGTCGCCATCTGCCACAGCAGCCGGCGCTGCCGCTCGGGCAGGCGGGCCAGCGCCCGGCGCACCGACGCGGCCTGCTCGTCGCGCAGCAGACCGGCGTCCGGGGCCGCGCCGGGCTGCGGCAGCCACTCGTCCATCCCGGTCACCGGGCACTCCCGGTCCCGTCCGGTGACCGCGCGCAGGCAGAACCGGCGCATCGTCACCGCGAGCCAGGCGCCGACCGCCTCCGGGCACTGCAGCCGGTCGATGCCGCTGAACAGTTGCAGCCAGGTGGCCTGCAGCAGGTCACCGACCTGATCGGGTGGGATGCGGAACCGCCGGGCCACCAGCCGCAGCCGCGGGCCGTACGCCTCGACGAGCGTGCGCCAGGCCCGCTCGTCGCCGTCGCGGGCGTCCCGGACCACCGTCGCCACATCCATGGTCATCGTTTGCCGCATGTCGCCACTCCCCCTGATAGGCGCTCGATCGACCACTGAAGCCTGCCGATACACCGGGCCGCGTCGCGCCGGGGAAATCCCTGGTGTCGCATTGACCGGGGACGGCATGATCCGGGCATGATCCGCGAGACCCTGCCGGAGCGCCGGGAAGCACGTTGGCTGCTGGCCGGTGTGCTGCTCTCGTCGATCGGGCGGGGTCTGACGCTGCCGTTCCTGTTCATCTACCTGACCGACGTGCGCGGGCTCTCCGACGCGGCCGCCGGGATCGCGATCGGCTGGTTCGGCGCCGTGGTGATGGTGCTCCCGCCGGCTGACCGCGGCGGAACACGACCGGGCCGAGACCGACGGGTACCGCCAGGTGTTCTCCGACCGCGCCTTCCGGCGCCTGCTGTCCTTCGGCCTGCTACTCATGACCTGCGGTTACGCCCAGATCGAGGTCGGCTTCGCCGCTTTTCGGTACGGGTGGCCGACGTCAGTACCCGAGTGGTCGCCTGGGCCATGGCTGCCAGCACGATCGCGATCGTCGGCGCCCAGCTGGTGGTGATGCGCCGCATCGAGGGCCGCAGCCGCAGTCACGTGCTGGCCCTGGTCGGCGTGGTCTTCGCGGTGTCCTGGCTGGTGCTCGGCGCGGGTGGCCTGGCCGGTGGGCAGAACCCGCTGCTCGCCGCGGTCCTGGTGATCGCGTGCGCGGCGATCTTCGGGCTGGGCGAGACGCTGCTGCAGCCGGTCCAGCCGGCCCTGATCAACGCGCTCGCCCCGGACCGGTTGCGCGGCCGGTACAACTCGGCGCACACGATCAACTTCGGGATCAGCTCGGTGGTCGGGCCGGTGACCGCCGGCCCGCTGATCGGTGCCGGGCACGCGGGGGTCTGGGTGGTCCTGACCCTCGGCGGGTGCCTGGTGGCCTCGGCGCTGGCGCTCTCGCTGCGCGGCCTGCTCACCCCGGACCAGGACGGGACACCGTCCCCCATTTCCGGACATCGTTGATCTTTGTCTCCTCAGTTCATGCCACCACGGGCCCCGGATTCGACACACGCATCGACCGTCCGGCACTCTCTGAGCCGCGCGCGCACGGCCGGGCTCACGGCCGTGCGCGCTGCCGTCCTGCCAGACTCCAGGAAGTTGCCGAGCATGCCCCTCCCCGCGACACTGCCACCCGCCGCCGCCATCGCGGACCCGGTGCCGGCGCAGCGGACGAGGGCCGCGCCACCCGGCACCACCGGCGGACTCACGCGGCTTCCGTCGCTGACCGGGCTCCGCTGGGTGGCGGCGTTCATGGTGTGGGGATTTCACCTCGGCATCGTCATGCCCAGTTCCAACGCGACCCTCGCGCCGTTCTTCCGGGCGGTGTCGATGGGCGGCATCGGCGTCTCGTTCTTCTTCGTGCTGAGCGGCTTCGTCCTGGTCTGGAGTTACCGGCCGGGCGACACCACCCGCGCCTTCCTGCACCGCCGGTTCGCCAAGATCTACCCGAACTACGCGTTCGCCCTGTTCTGCGCGCTGATCGTGCTCGCCGTCACCGGCGGGGTGATCAGCACCTGGTCCGTGCTGACGAACGTCCTCCTGATCAACAGCTGGGTCTTCCACGCCGGTTTCCCGAACGCCGTCAACCCGGTCGCCTGGACGCTCTGCTGCGAGGCGTTCTTCTACCTCACGCTCCCCTACGTCCTGCCGCGCCTGCAGCGCCTGACCACCGAACGGCTGTACGTCTGGCTGGCCGCCCTGCCGGTCGGCGCGCTGCTGGTGAACACCGTCGCCCGCGAGGGACTGCCCCCGGTGGCCGCGCCGTACTTCGGCTTCTTCCCGCCGACGCGCTACCACGAGTTCCTGGTCGGCGTGATCGTCGGCGTGCTGGTGGTCCGGGGCCGCTGGGCCGGCCCGGGACTGTGGCCGAGCACCGCGCTGGTCGTCGTGCTCTACATCGCGCACAGCTGGGTGGACATCGGCGTGGTGGTACCGGTGGTCTTCGCCGCGCTCATCGCCGCCGCGGCCGCCGCCGACGTCACCGGCGAGCGGTCACCCTGGCGCTGGAAGCCGCTGGTCCAGCTCGGCGAGGCCTCCTACGCGTTCTACCTGATGCACTTCCTGGTCATGACGACCGCGGTGCACGTGCTCCAGCAGCACGGGCGGCACGGCTACTGGTTCGGCCACCAGCCGCTGCTCGGCGGCGCCGGCCTGTTCCTCGGCGGCACCATGGTCATCACCCTGCTGATCTCCTTCGCCATGTACCACTGGCTGGAGTGCCCGATGATGCGCGTGCTGAGAGCAAAGGCGAAGACGGCTCGCAGCTGACCGCCACACTCACTCTCCGGACGGCGGCCAGAGCAGGTCGGTGACGCTGCGGCGCTCGCGAGCGGGCGCCTCGGTGCCCCCCGACGCGGTGGCCCTGCCGATCGCGGTCATCGAGGTGACCTGCCAGTGGTCCGGGATGCCGAACTCCTCGACCACACCCTCGAGGGAGAACGCCCGGAACTGCCGGACCTGCAAGTCCAGCGCGGCGGCCTGCACGGTCAGGTGGGCCACCGCCTGGCCCAGGTCGTAGAGGGCGAACTCGGAGTACTCCCAGTCCGTCCCGGCGACGTACCGGTGGGCGAGGTTGACCACCAGCGCCCCGGCGTCCGGCGCCCACCGGGCCGAGCTACGCGCCAGGTGCCGCACCAGCCGCTCGTGCGTCGTGTCGCCGCGCAGCGCGACCAGGAAGCTCCACGGCTGCGAGTTCCCGGCCGACGGGGCCCAGCGGGCCGCCTCGATCAGCGACGTCATCTCCTCCGGCGTCACGGCATGCCGCCGGTCGAAGCCCGTCGGACTGCTCCTGCCGCGCAGCAGCGGGTGCAGGGCCGGAACACCGTCATTCGCCACGCCCTCAGCCTTTCACTCGCCGATCATCAACCGGCGGGCCGGGCACGCCGGTCTATGTAACGGCACCTGACGACAGACGCGAAAAACGGCAGGGAAAACACTCCCAGCTCATGAAACAAGTGAAACAGTCACCGGCAGTCACCCGTGAAACACACGGTCGGTTCCGGAACCATTAAAGAAACCTTAAAGCATCTTGAGACTTCGATGGGAAAGCCGAAATGCTGGGGTCCCCCACTCCCCCACGAAGGGCACAACATGTCCGCTCCCCAGCACCGCCGCCCATGGCGACGGCCCCGGTGGCTCGCCACCGGCACGATCGCCCTGGTGGTCGCCGGTCTCGGCATCGCCGGTATGACCGAGGCCCTGGCCGCCAGCAGCGGCACCATCGTCAGCTCCGCGAACGGCAAGTGCCTCGACGTCACGAACGGCAGCACCGCGAACGGTAACCAGCCCCAGATGTGGGGTTGTTCCACCGGACCGAATCAGAACTGGACGTTCGCCGACAACGGTCAGGTGCAGGCGCTCGGCAAGTGCCTCGACGTGGTAAACAACGGCACCGCCAACGGCGCGGCCATCCACCTGTGGGACTGCTACGACACCGTCGCCACCCAGAAGTGGACGCTGAGCGCGGGCAAGGACCTGGTCAACGTCGCGGCGAACAAGTGCCTCGACATCAAGGACAACAACCTGGCCGACGGCGCCAAGCTCCAGCTCTGGGACTGCGGCGGCGGCGCCAACCAGAAGTGGACGTTCTCCGGCGTCGCGACTCCCCCCACCACGCCGCCGACAACCGTGCCGACCAACCCGAACAACCCGGACCTCGGCCCGAACGTCACCGTGTTCGACCCGTCGATGTCCGCGTCGACCATCCAGAACAAGCTGACCTCGGTCTTCAACGCCCAGGTCGCCAACCAGTTCGGCAACGCCCGCTACGCGCTGCTGTTCAAGCCCGGCTCGTACAACGCGGACGTCAACGTCGGCTTCTTCACCCAGGTGGCCGGGCTCGGACTGTCGCCGGACCAGGTGAACATCAACGGTCACGTGCACGTCGAGGCGGACTGGTGGCCGGACGGGTCACAGAACGCCACCCAGAACTTCTGGCGCGCCGCCGAGGGTCTGTCGGTCACCCCGGGCGACGGGCTGGACCGCTGGGCCGTGTCGCAGGCCGCTCCGTATCGCCGGATGCACGTACGCGGAAATCTTGCTCTTTCCGATGGTGGCTGGAGCTCGGGTGGCTTCATCGCGGACTCCAAGGTCGACGGGCAGATCCAGTCGGGTTCGCAGCAGCAGTTCCTGACCCGCAACTCGGCGATGGGCAGCTGGGCCGGCTCGAACTGGAACCAGGTGTTCGTCGGCTCGACCGGCGCGCCCGCGCAGAGCTTCCCGACCCCGCCCTACACCACTGTCGGCTCCTCGCCGGCGATCGCCGAGAAGCCTTACCTGTACGTCGACGGCACCGGTGCCTACCAGGTCTTCGTCCCGGCGCTGCGCACCAACGCGTCCGGCACCACGTGGGCCAACGGCACCCCGGCCGGCTCCTCGCTGCCGATCAGCAGCTTCTACGTGGTCAAGTCCGGTGACACCTCGGCGACCATCAACGCCGCCCTGGCCGCCGGCAAGAACCTGCTGGTCACCCCGGGCGTCTACCACCTGAACCAGACGCTCGACGTGAACCGGGCCGGCACCGTCGTGCTCGGCCTGGGCCTGGCCACCTTCGTCCCGGACGGCGGCGTGGACGCCATGCACGTCGCGGACGTCGACGGGGTGCGGGTCGCCGGTCTGCTCTTCGACGCCGGCACCACCAACTCCACCACCCTGCTGCAGGTCGGCCCGACCGGCTCCAGCGCGTCGCACGCGGCGAACCCGACCGTGCTCTCCGACGTCTTCATCCGGATCGGCGGCGCGATCGCCGGCAAGGCCTCGGTCAGCCTGCAGATCAACAGCAACAACGTGATCGGTGACCACGCCTGGATCTGGCGCGCCGACCACGGCAACGGCGGCACGGTCGGCTGGAACATCAACACCGCCCGCAACGGCCTGATCGTCAACGGCAACAACGTGACGTTCTACGGCCTGTTCGTCGAGCACTACCAGCAGTACCAGACGATCTGGAACGGCAACGGCGGCAAGACGTACTTCTACCAGAACGAGATGCCGTACGACCCGCCGAACCAGGCCGCGTACATGAACGGCTCCACCCAGGGCTGGGCCGCCTACAAGGTCGCCGACTCGGTGACCAGCCACGAGGCGTGGGGCCTGGGCAGCTACGCCTACTTCAACGTGAACCCGGCCGTGGTGAACGCCCGCGCCTTCGAGGTGCCGGTGAACAGCGGCGTCAAGTTCCACGACATGGTGACCGTCTCACTCGGCGGCACCGGCACGATCAGCCACGTCATCAACAACACCGGCGCCGCGGCGAACAGCGGCCACCAGGTCACCAACCTGGTCTCCGGCCCGTAACGGTCGTGCCCGGGAGCGCGTCGTTCACACGCTCCCGGGCGCAGGCCCACGCGCCATGAACACGTCCACGTCGTCCTCGCTCTCGAGCGTGAACCCGTGCCGCTCGTAGAGCCGCCGCGCCGCACTCCCCCGCAACACGTTCAGCCGCACCGTCGCGCCCTCGCGGTCACACCGTTCCAGCAGGCCCCGCAGCACCGCCGTGCCGATCCCGGCCCCCTGCAGCCCCGCGTCCAGATAGAAGTGCTCCAGCCAGTAGGCCCCGCCGTCCGGCCGCAGCGCCACACACCCGGCGAACGCACCGTCCACCTCGATCACCCACGTATTCCCGGGCGCGAACCCGTCCCGGAACCGCTGCCGCACCCGATGCTCGTCATACCGCCCGAGCCGCTCCAGATCACCCCGCAACACCACCGCCCGCA
>NZ_LLZH01000014.1:0-26972 GCF_001509495.1 Actinoplanes awajinensis subsp. mycoplanecinus
GGGCGGGCAAGCCCGGGCCGGGGCAGGCCGGGCCAGGGCAGGGCGGGCAAGCCCGGGCCGGGGCAGGCCGGGCCAGGGCGCGGCGGCGAGTGGCTGCCGTCGATGTCTGGGGGTGATGCGGGATAGTCGGTGACGCTCCTGGGTAGAGGAAGACTCATGCCTTACCCCGGAGAGCTACTAGGCGGACGGTATCGCCTGGATGACCGCATCGCGGCGGGCGGTATGGGCGAAGTGTGGGCCTCTACCGACACCGTGCTGGGCCGTTCCGTCGCGGTGAAGACGTTGCTGGGCGGACGCGGCACCGATCCCGGGTTCCTGAGCCGGTTCCGGCACGAGGCGCAGACGATGGCCTCGCTCCGGAACCCGGGCGTCGTGGCGGTGTACGACTTCGGGGACACCGAGGACGGCGCCTACCTGGTGATGGCACGGGTCGACGGGCAGCCGCTGAACCGGATCCTCGCCGACCGCTGGCAGCTGACGGTCGCCGAGACGATGTCGATCGTGGCCCAGGCCGGGCGGGCACTGCAGGCCGCCCACGACGCGGGGATCGTGCACCGCGACGTGAAGCCCGGGAACCTGATCATCGAGCCGGACGGAACCGTGGTCCTGGTCGACTTCGGAGTGGCCCGGTCGGCCAACTCCGTCACCCTGACCGGGGCGCGCGAGGTGGTCGGCACGGCGCTCTACATCGCGCCCGAGCAGGTCTCGAAGCAGGTCACCGGTCCGGCTGCGGACATCTACGCGCTCGGGGCGCTGGCCTATCACTGCCTGACCGGGCAGCCGCCGTTCCTCGGCGACAACCCGCTGGCGGTCGCCCTGCAGCACGTCACCGACGAGCCGCCGCCGCTGCCCCAGGAGTTGCCGCGCGCAGTCCGAGACCTGGTCGGCATCGCCCTGGCGAAGGACCCGGCCGACCGCTTCTCCTCCGCCGCGGCGATGGCCACCGCCGCCGAACAGGCCGCGAACCTCGACGACGACGCCGAAGCCGCCGCCATCGCCGCCGAGACAGCCGCCAGCACCAGCGACCCGGCGAACAGCCCCACACCGCCCGGCCTCAACGCCGCAACCAGCGGAATCGGCACGGCAGGCACCGGCGCTGCAGCAGGCGGCGGCCCAGCGGCCGGTGGCATCCGCGGGGCAGGCAGTGATGCGGCAGACGGCGGCGCGACGAGGCCGGGCGGGACTGGATCAGTTGACTCGCGGGCTGTTACGCAGGCTGTGGCTGCCGGGGCCGCAGCGGGGCGGGCCATGGTGGGTGCGCCGCGGTTTGCCGACGATCTGCCGGTGGGTCCCGCGCAGGACGGCAACACCATGGTCGGCGGGCAATGGGACGGCACACTTGCCGGACAGACCGGACAGACCGGACAGGCCGGACAGGCCGGACAGGCCGGAGCGGCAGCGCCCGGGGTCATCCCCGGAGCGGCCGCGGTCGGTGGCCTTGCCGCCGGACAAAACCGACTAGGCGCGAATGAGGCGACCGGCCTGGCCGGAACGGGCGACCCAGGCGGAACAGCCGGCCCGAGCGGGCAGGGCGGAACAGCCAGCCTGAGCGGGCAGGGCGGCACGGCCGCAGCACCCGGCCAGGCCGCCACAAACGGGACTAAGGGAACGATAGGAACAAACGGCGCACCCCGCCCGGCTGGAAGCGGCCTGGCTGGAAGCAGCCCGGCTGGAAGCGGAACGGCAGGAAGCGGACCGGCAGGAGGTTCCGGGAACCGCGCGGCCGCAGCCGCCGGGATCGGTGGCGTGGGTGAGCTCGCTGATCGGCGGAATCGGCTTCTGCTCGCGATCGCCGCCGCTGTGCTGGTCCTGGTCGGCTTGGGGACCACCGTGGTCCTCGCCGACCCGTTTGGGATCTTCGGCAAGGAGCCCGCCGTGGGCACCACACCCGGCGTCGGCGCCCCGAGTCTCTCCACCAGCCCGGAGCCGGCTGCCACGCGCAAGAAGTCGGGCGGCGGGCAGACCACGAAGCCGCAGACCTCGTCCCGCACCAGCACCGCCCCGAGCAGCAACCCGGCGAACCCGGCCCCCTCGGTGCAACCCACCGGGACGGAAACCGAGTCCGAGGAGCCCACCGACCCGGCGACCACCACCCCGGCCGAGCAGCCGACCACCGCCGCCCCGACCCAAACCCAGACCTCCAGCGACAGCGGGGACAGCGGGACCAGCGGCGGCAACGAGGACAACAGCGACCCGGGCAACACCGGCAGCGACAACTGACACCTCGCACCGAGCCGGCCAGCAAGAAGCGAACAGCGCACACGAGCCGGGCAACACGACCCGGCCGACAAGAAGCGGCCCCGTATGCGCGCCGAACCCCGGCCGTCCCGACCGGGATTGATCTCAAGCTGCAATGTCGCGCTCGGTGACAGGGCTACGGCCTTCGGGTGAAGGGCCTACTCGATCGAAGGACACCTGTCCGATCCCGGGCCGCGTACGCCACCACCAACCTGACCTGTGCAAACGATGCCACATCGACCGCACACCCCGGCACACCTCGAAACGCATTTACCAATGAGGCGTGATGAATCCGCCTATGCGGGGTTAACCCCTACAAGCATCCACAAAGCATCAGCCCGCGGTATCGCCATCAGCCGCCCGGGTCATGAAATGACCATGAACCGGCTGTGCCGCGACTGTGAATTGATGGGTACCATCGCTCGACCCCCCACCGGTCCCGCGCGGCCCCAACTCCAGCAGGGCAGGACATGTCGGTCACCTACGACATCCATACCGAAGCAAACCGACCGGAGAACACGGTCGGTAAGCCCGCCGAGACGCCTCGCCCGAACCTCAAGTTCCGGGCGGACATCGAGGGTATGCGGGCCATCGCGGTCACCCTGGTCGTGCTGTCGCACGCCGGCCTGTCCGGACTGGCCGGAGGCTACGTCGGCGTCGACGTCTTCTTCGTGATCTCCGGCTTCCTGATCACGACGTTGCTGCTCGGCGAGCTCAAGCGCAGCGGCACCGTCTCGCTGGCCAAGTTCTACGCCCGCCGGGCCACCCGCCTGCTGCCGGCGTCCACGCTGGTGCTGCTGGTCACCGTCGCGGCCGCGTGGATGTGGCTGCCGGCCACCCGATTCAAGTCGATCTCCCTGGACGCGCTCTACGCGACGTTCTACGGGATCAACTGGCGGCTCGCCTACGAGGGCGTCCAGTACCTCAACGCCGACGCCGCGCCCTCCCCGCTGCAGCACTTCTGGTCGCTCGCGGTGGAGGAGCAGTTCTACCTGGTCTGGCCGCTGCTCCTGATGATCTTCGCGCTGGTGTTCAAGAAGACCACCAAGCCGATCCTGATCACCCTGGTCGCGGTGATCGCGGTCTCGCTGTACGCGAGCGTCCAGATCACCGAGTCGTCCGCCCCGTACGCCTACTTCGGCGCACACACCCGAGCCTGGGAGCTGGGCATCGGCGCCCTGGTGGCGGTCGGCGCGACCCGCCTCGCCGGGCTGCACCGGGGCTTCGCCGCCGTGCTCACCTGGGCCGGCCTGGCCGCCGTCCTGAGCAGCGCGTTCCTCTACGACGAGAGCACGCCGTTCCCGGGCACCGCCGCGGCCCTGCCGGTACTCGGCGCCGCGGCGATCATCGCCGGTGGGTGCGCGGCCCCGCGGGGTGGCGTGGCCACCGTGCTGGGCATCTGGCCGCTCCAGCAGATCGGCCGGTACTCGTACAGCTGGTATCTGTGGCACTGGCCGATCCTGATGATCGCCCCGTTCCTGCTGGACCGGGAGCCGACGGTGGGGCTGAACCTGATCCTGGCCGCGGTGGCCCTGGTGGTCGCGGTCGGGTCGTACCACCTGGTGGAAAACCCGGGGCGCAACCAGGCCTGGGTGAAGAAGTCCGCGGTGCGCGGGATCGCCGTCGGCCTGGTGCTCTCGGTCGGCGCCGCCGGGTTCGCGTACGTCGCCTCGGGGCACCCGCCGGCGCTGGCCAAGGGTGCGCCGGCCGTGGACACCGCGCAGGCGGTCGCGGCGGCCACCGACCCGGAGGCCGAGCTGCAGAAGATCATCGCGGCGTCGGCGAGCCTGGGCGAGCTGCCCGCCAACATCACCCCGAAGGTGCAGAAGGCGCGCAAGGACCTGCCGTCCTACTACGCCACGAACTGCCACCTGCAGTACGAGGAGACCGTCCACCCGGGCGAGTGCGTCTTCGGCGACCCGGCCGGCACCAAGGCGGTCTACCTGTTCGGCGACTCGCACGCCGCGCATTGGTACCCGGCGATGCAGGCGATCGCGGTCGAGCGCGGCTGGAAGCTCGTCGTCCGTACCAAAAGTGCTTGTCAGGCTGCCAGCGTCAACAACTACTCGGGCACGTTCAAGCGCGCCTACACCGAGTGCGTCGCGTGGCGCACGGCCGTAATGGCCGAGATCAAGCAGGCCAAACCGGCCATGGTGGTGCTGTCCTCGAACGGCTGGGACAACGGTGGCCTGCTCGACGCCAAGGGCGCCCGGATCGACAGGGGCGGCCCGGCCGAGGCCGACGCGCTGTGGGCCAAGGGCTGGGCGGACACCTTCCGGGCGATCTACAGCAAGGGCACCAAGCTGGTCATGATCGAGGACACCCCGTGGCCGGACGAGGACGCCCCGGAGTGCCTCGCGGCGAACTCGCAGCACGCGTCGCGGTGCGCCCGCCCGGTCGCCGAGGCGATGCCGTTCCCGGCCCGGCAGGCGCTCGTCTCGCAGACCGCCCGCAAGCTGGGCGTCACGGTGATCCCGAGCCGGAACTGGTTCTGCACCGACGTCTGCCCGGCGGTGGTCGGCAACCTGCTGATGTGGCGGGACAACAGCCACATCACCACCAAGTACGCGGCCATGCTGGCCCCGGTCCTGGAAGCACGACTGCCGGTCGTGAAATAGGACGGGAAACACATAGGCTGGGGCCTATGCCCCAGCCTGGCGAGTCGCTGAACGGGCGATACCGGCTGGACGATCGCATCGCGGCCGGAGGGATGGGCGAGGTGTGGCGGGCGACCGACACCGTGCTCGGCCGCCCGGTCGCGGTGAAGACGCTGCGGGTCGAGCGGGCCGCCGAGCCGAGTTTCCAGCGGCGCTTCGAGCACGAGGCCCGGGCGATGGCCACGCTGCGCCATCCCGGGGTGGCTACCGTCTTCGACTACGGCAGCACCGACGAGGGCGCCTACCTGGTGATGGCCCGGATCGACGGGCATCCCCTGGACCAGCGGATCACCCAGCGCGGCCGGCTCTCCGGCGCCGAGACGATGGCGCTGGTCACGCTCGTCGCCCGGGCGCTGCAGGCGGTGCACCGGGCGGGCATCGTGCACCGCGACGTCACCCCCGGCAACCTGATCATCGAGCCGGACGGCAACGTGGTCCTCGTCGATTTCGGGGTGGCCCGCTCGGCACTCTCAGTGACGCTGACCGGGGCGAGCAACGTGATCGGCACGGCCTGTTACATGGCGCCGGAGCAGGTCGCCAAGGCCACCGTCGGTCCGGCCGCCGATCTCTACGCGCTGGGCGCGGTCGCCTACCACTGCCTGACCGGCGGGCCGCCCTTCGCCGGCGACGACGCGGTCTCCATCGCGTTGCGGCACGTCACCGAGGCGCCCGCGCCGCTGCCCGGTGACGTGCCGGCCCGGGTCCGCGCGCTCGTGCACCGCGCGCTGGCCAAGGATCCGGCCGATCGGCACCCGTCGGCGGCCGCGATGGCCGAGGCCGCCACGGCCGCGGCCGGCGGTGACCTCCGGCTGCTGGCCACCGAGAGCGAGACCGTCTCGATCACTCCGCCGCCCGAACCGGAAAGACCGGAAAAGCCCAGGCTCTGGACACCGCTGCTGGCCGTGGTGCTCGCCGCGGTCTCCGGTGCCGCCGCCGTCGCCGCGGTCACCGATCCGTTCGGATGGTTCCCGGAGTCCCCGGCCCCGGTCCCGTCGGTCTCCCCCACCGCACCGAGCGTCTCCGCCACACCGAGCCCCACCCCACAACCATCAAGATCCCTTTCTCGTACGACCGAAAAGGATCCGCCACCCGCCAATCCCGGGCCCCCGCGCCGCACCAGCACCCGCCCGAGCGCCTCGGCGAGCACCAGCACCAGCGCCGGCCCGTCCCCCTCGAGCAGCCCGGACGACAGCCCCGACCCGGGCGGCAGCGGCGGCCCCGGCGGCGGCTCGGAGCCGGCCGGCGACGACCCGTCGGCCGCCCCTGAAGCCGTCCCTGAAGCCGCCCCCTGAAAAACGTCAGGCGAAGACGTCCTGCTGGTACCGCCCCGCGGCCTCGAGGGACCGCAGCCACACGTCGGCCTGCTCCGCGGTCCCGCCGGTCCGGCCCCGGTAGATCGCGGCCAGCTCACCCCGGACGGCCGGCGCCATCCGCGCGCCGTCCCCGCACAGGTACACGTGCGCGCCCGCCTCGAGCAGCTCCCACACCTGGTCGGCGGCCGCGGACAGGGCCTCCTGGACGTACCGGTGCGGATGCCCGGTCACCGCGGAGAACGCCAGGTGCAGGTCGGCGACACCGTCGGCCGCCCACTGCTCCATCTCCTCGCGGTAGAGCCAGTCGTGGTCGGGGTGCCGGCACCCGTAGAAGATCTTCGAGGGTCCCCGGGTGTCCAGCAGCGCGCGCTCCTGGAGGAACCCGCGCAGCGGCGCGAACCCGGTCCCCGGACCGATCAGGATCATCGGGGTGGCCGGGTCGGCCGGCGGGCGGAACGGCGGCGCGGGCACCCGCACGTGCCCGTAGAAGACGTCGCCCTCGGTCAGCCCGCCCAGGTACCGCGAGCACATCCCGCGGTAGCGCCCGGACCCGGCCCGGGACGGCCCGTCGACCAGGCCGACCGTGATGGTCACCGCGGACGGGTCGACCCGCGGCGACGACGAGATCGAGTAGAACCGCGGCCGGATCGTCCCGACCAGTTCCAGGAAGACCGCGAACGGCAGCTCGATCGCCGGGAACCGCTCCAGCAGGGCGAGGATCGACACCCGCTTGGCCAGGATCTCGTTCGTGTACGCCTCGCCCGCCTCGGCGGTGTCCGCCGTCCACCCGGCCAGCTGACCGGTGGTCCACGGGCAGCGGGTGTGCTCGGCGAGCGCGCCGAGCTGGCTGCGGGTGGCCGGCTCCTGCAACTCGACGAAGTCGGTCAGCAGCAGCCCGGCGGTGACCGGCACGCCGATCGGCAGCCCGGTACGCCGGTCGCCGTCCTGTCCGAGACGGATCACCATGTCGTGGGAGACGCGCAGCGTGTGCAGGGCCCAGTCGACGAGCTCCGGATCGTTCTTGGCGTAGACCGCGAGGTGGTCGCCGGCCTCGTACGTCGTACCCTCCGGCAGCCGCACGGTGATCGCCTTGACGCCCGCCCGGGGCGCCTCCCGGCCGAAGTCCCACAGCCCGTCCGCGTCGCCGACCAGCTCCCGGATCGCCTCCACCATGAGCGGGTACGCGCTGCCGGACACCACGGCCGGCCGCACCTGGTCCTCGCCGAGCACCTCCACGGTGTACCGCGGGCCGGTCGCCGCCGCGGACGTCGCGCCGTAGGCGAGCGCGAGCGCCGTCCACAGCCGCTCCGACCAGGCGGTGGCCATCCCGTCGAAGTCACCGGCGGCATCCGTCTCGCCCCGCCCGACCACCGGCGACGCCCCGGCCGCGGCCAGCTTCGCCTCGACCCGCTTGGGGAACGCCTGGTACGTGGCCCACTGCGTGTTGCCGTTGCCGAGCACCGCGAACGTCACCCCGTCCAGCGCGCCGGCCGGGATCTCCAGCTCGTCGAAGAGCCGGGCGTTGTCCGGCGCCCGGCCGTTGTAGCTCGACGTCACCACGGTGAGCAGGCCCTCGCCCGGCAGGTCGGCGGCGAGCTCGTCGAGGGTCTGCACGGTCACCGCGAAACCGGAGCGCCGGGCCCGGTCGGCGAGCTGCTGGGCGAGGTCCTCCGACGTACCCAGGTTGGAACCGTAGGCGACTCTCATCCGTACCCCTGACGCCTGGACCTGGACCGGCATCGTGGCCGGCGCCGAGGCGGCGACCGGGACCGAGGCGAGCCTCTCGTGGTCCTGCCGGGCGCGGACCCGCAGCCGGAAGTCCTGCGGCTTGATCGTCAGGGTCTGCTTGATGGTGAGCCGGTGACCGGCCGGGTCGGAGATCGCGAAGCGCTGCAGGATCAGCGCGAGCGCGAGGCGGGCCTCGGTGAGCGCGAACTGCCGGCCGATGCAGGCCCGCTCGCCGTTGCCGAACGGCTTGTACGCGTGCGGGTGGTGGCCCGTCTTGGCCGCCGGCAGCCACCTGTCGATGTCGAACGTGTCCGGATCCGACCATGCCGACGGGTGCGTGTGCAGCGGCTTCATCAGCACCGCGACCTTCTGGTCCGCCGCGATCGGATACCGCCCGCCGAGCGTGGTCGCCGTCGTCGCGGCCAGGCCGATCGCGGTGATCGGCGAGTGCAGCCGGAGCGTCTCGTCGAGGATCCGCGGGATCACGTCGAGCTTCATGATCGTCTCGTAGGTGGCCGCCGTGTCGCCGGGCAGCATCCGGTCCACCTCGGCATAGGCCTGCGCCAGCACGTGCGGGTTGCGCATCAGGTGGTGCAGCGCGAAGGAGAGTGTGCCGCTGGTGGTCTCGTGCCCGGCGATCAGGAAGGTGAGCACCTGATTGCGGATGTTCTCGTCGGAGAGCCGCCCGCCGGTGACCGGGTCGGCGGCGTCGAGCATCAGCCCGAGCAGGTCGTTGGATGTGTCGCTTTTTAGACGGCGTGCGCGAATCACCTCGTCCACTGTTTCCTGCATAACGGAAATGTCGGATTTGTAAGCAGCGTCGGCGCGCTTCTTCAACCCGGTGACGAACGGAAGCTGCCGCGTCCGGTCCATCGCCTCGGTCAGCGCATTCCCCATGGCCTGCAGGAAGGGATGCAGCGATACCCGCGAGAACGACTTGAACCGCTGTCCGAAACCGGCCAGCGCGATGGTGTCCAGGGTCAGCCGGGTCATGTCGTCGGTGACGTCCACGTCCGACCGCGACGACCACGCCGCCACCAGGTCCTCGGCCACCTCCAGCATCTGCGGGAAGTACGCCTTCATCGACCGCTGGCTGAACGCCGGCAGCAGGATCCGGTGCGCCTGGCCCCAGACCTCCTCCTCGCCGCGGGCGGTGAACAGGCCGTCGCCGGCGAAGTCCCGGACGTGCGCGAGCGGCGGGTCGATCGGCTTGTAGAACCGGGACTCGTCACACACCTCGGCGACCAGGTCGGGGTCATAGACCAGCACGACGTGCCGGCCGGCCATGTTGAGCTTGAAGAGGCCGCCCGGGTGCTCGGCGGCGAGGTCGGTGAAGAACTGGTGCGTCCCCTCCACCGGAATCTGCAATCCGTTGCCGACGATGGGCAGCCCGCGAGGGGTGGGGATGATCGCGTTCTTTTCCACTAGGCTCCTCAGCCATACGGTGTATGGCGGGTACCGTACGGCGTATGGCGGGGAGCGCAAAGTCGGTTGATCCACGTTTAACAAAGGACGCCATCCTCCGTACCGCGTTACGGATCGTCGACGCCCACGGCATCGACGGGCTGAGCATGCGAAAGCTCGCCGCCGAGCTCGGCGTGAACCCGATGTCGCTCTATCACCATGTGGCGAACAAGGCAGCCGTGGTGAACGGGATCACCCGGCTGGTCACCGACGGGGCGCGGGACATCGCGGTCGGCCCGGGCCGCTGGCCGGACCAGCTCCGCCAGCTCGCGTACGCGTTCCGCGCGCTCAGCCTCGCCCATCCGCACCTGATGCGGCACGCCTTCGCCGGCGACGACTTCATCCAGCGGCGCGGTCCGATGTGGCAGGCGCTCTGCGACGTGCTGCGCACCGCGGGCCTGCCGGAGGCCGAGGTGGAGCAGACCGGCGCGGTGCTGACGGTGCTCGTGGGCGGGCTGCTGCTGACCGAGGTCAACGGGACGATGCGCCGGCTGATCGGCGCCGACGCGGCCGACGACGCCGGTTTCGCACTCGCCGTCGACCTGCTGATTAACGGCATTGCAACCCGCGTGAGCAGGACCGACATGATTTGATCAATAAGGGTTACACGTCGGAAACTTCCAAATGCAAACATCTCGGGGCGCGACCAGGGAGGTGCTTTGTTCCTCAGCCAACATGAGCAGGAACGTCTGCTCATTCACGTGGCGGCCGATGTCGCCCAGAAACGGCGCGACCGCGGCCTCAAGCTCAACCATCCGGAGGCGATCGCGATCATCACGGCGTTCCTCCTGGAGGGCGCCCGCGACGGGCGGACCGTGGTGGAGCTGATGGACGCCGGCCGGCGTGTGCTGACCCGCGACGACGTCATGCCCGGCGTCCCGGAGATGATCGTCGAGGTGCAGGTCGAGGCGACGTTCCCGGACGGCACCAAGCTGGTCACCGTGCACGGGCCGATCTCATGAGCACCGACGCGGTGATCCCGGGCGAGGTTCTCCTCGGCGACGGCGAGATCGAGATCAACACCGGGCGGACGGTCCTGGAGCTCACCGTGCGCAACACCGGCGACCGGCCCGTGCAGGTCGGCTCGCACTTCCACTTCGCCGAGTCGAACGCGGCCCTGGACTTCGACCGCACCGCGGCCTGGGGCCACCGGCTCGGCATCCCGGCCGGCACCTCGGTCCGGTTCGAACCGGGTATGCCCCGCGACATCGTGCTGGTCCCGCTGGTCGGCAACCGGGTGGTGCCGGGCCTGCGCGGCCTGGCCGGCGGCGCGCTGGACACGACGTCGCCCGCGAGCGACCCCGACTCGGCCGACATCGAACCGGCCGGCTCCCTCGACGAGGACACCGGCGAGGGCTACGCCAGCACCAACGGGAGCCCCCGATGACCTCATTGGACCGGAGCCGGTACGCGGCTCTCTACGGGCCGACCGCCGGCGACCGGATCCGGCTCGCCGACACCAACCTGCTGATCGAGATCGAAGAGGACCGCAGCGCCGGGCCGCACCCCGGCGACGAGGTGGTCTTCGGCGGCGGCAAGGTGATCCGCGAGTCGATGGGCCAGTCCCGCGCCACCCGCGCCGAGGGCACCCCGGACACCGTGATCACCGGGGTCGTCGTGCTCGACCACTGGGGCATCGTCAAGGCCGACGTCGGTATCCGCGACGGCCGGATCGTCGCGATCGGCAAGGCCGGCAACCCGGACACCATGGACGGCGTGCACCCGGGCCTGGTGATCGGCGCGAGCACCGAGATCATCGCGGGCAACGGCAAGATCCTGACGGCCGGTGCGATCGACAGTCACGTGCACCTGATCAGCCCGACCATCCTGGACACCGCGATCGCGTCCGGCATCACCACGATCATCGGTGGTGGCACCGGCCCGGCCGAGGGCACCAAGGCCACCACCGTCACCCCGAACGCCTGGCACCTGGCCCGGATGCTCGAGGCGCTGGACACCTTCCCGATCAACGTGCTGCTGCTCGGCAAGGGCAACACGATGTCCGAGGAGTCGATGTGGGAGCAGCTGCGCGGCGGCGCCGGCGGCTTCAAGCTGCACGAGGACTGGGGCACCACCCCGGCCGCGATCGACGCCTGCCTCACGGTGTGTGACGCGTCGGGGGTGCAGGCCGCGATCCACACCGACACGCTGAACGAGGCCGGGTTCGTCGAGGAGACGATCCGGGCGATCGGCGGGCGGTCCATCCACGCGTACCACACCGAGGGCGCCGGCGGCGGGCACGCACCGGACATCATCACGGTGGCGTCGCTCCCGCACGTGCTGCCGTCGTCGACGAACCCGACCCGGCCGTACACCCGCAACACCCTGGCCGAGCACCTCGACATGCTGATGGTCTGCCACCACCTGAACTCGGCGGTGCCGGAGGACCTGGCGTTCGCCGAGAGCCGGATCCGGCCGTCCACCATGGCGGCCGAGGACCTGCTGCACGACCTCGGGGCGATCTCGATGATCGGCTCGGACTCGCAGGCGATGGGGCGGGTCGGCGAGGTCATCCTGCGGACCTGGCAGACCGCGCACGTCATGAAGGACCGCCGGGGCTCGCTGCCCGGTGACGGGCCGGCCGACAACAACCGGGCCAAACGGTACGTCGCCAAGTACACGATCTGCCCCGCCGTGGCGCACGGGATGGCCGAGCAGGTGGGCTCGGTCGAACCGGGCAAGCTCGCCGACCTGGTGCTGTGGGACCCGGCGTTCTTCGGGGTCCGCCCGGCACTCGTGATCAAGGGCGGGATGATCGCGTACGCGCAGATGGGTGACGCCAACGCGTCCATCCCGACGCCGCAGCCGATGCTGCCGCGGCCGATGTTCGGGTCGTACGGCGTGGTGCCCTCGCAGACCTCGCTCGCGTTCGTGGCGCCGGCCGCGATCGACGCGCTGCTCGGCGATCGGATCGGGGTGAAGCGGGCGCTCGTGCCGGTCGGGGACACCCGGTCGGTGGGCAAGGCGGACATGCCGCTGAACGCCGCGCTGCCCCGGATCGAGGTCAAGGCGGACACGTTCGAGGTGCGGATCGACGGGGAGGTCGTGGAGCCGGATCCCGTCACCTCGCTGCCGATGGCTCAGCGGTACTTCCTCTTCTGATGGCCGGTCTGGCGACGTTGTTGCTGCTTGCTGACGGGCGTCTGCCGTCCGGCGGGCATGCGCACTCGGCCGGGTTGGAGGCGCAGGTCTCGGCCGGGCGGGTCCATGACGTCGCGTCGCTGGGTGGGTTCCTGCAAGGAAAGCTCGCCACGAGCGGGCTGGTGTCCGCGGCTTTTGCGGCGGCGGCCTGCGGGGACGTGACTCGGTGCGCCGCGCTGGACGACGGGCTGGATGCGCGGACGCCGTCGCCGGCGTTGCGGAAGGCGTCGCGGGCGCAAGGGCGGGCGTTGCTGCGGGCCGGCCGGGCGATGTGGGCGGTCGCCGACATCGGGCGGGAACCGCACCAGCCGGTGGCGCTGGGTGCGCTGGCGGCTGCTGCCGGGCTGACGCCCGGACAGGTGGCGGTGGCGGCGGCGCACGGCACGATCACCGGTCCGGCCAGTGCGGCGGTCCGGTTGCTGGGACTTGATCCGTACGCGGTGCACGCGCTCCTGGCGCGGCTCGCACCTGTTTGTGACCGGGTCGCGGCGACCGCCGCGGCCCGTTCCGGCGACCCGGTCGACGACTTGCCGTCGGCGGGCGCCCCCCTGCTCGACATCGGCGCCGAGCATCACGCCACCTGGGAGGTGCGTCTCTTTGCATCCTGAACTGCACGAACACGGTCCCGATGAGGTTCCGCACACGCACCCCGAGCCGGGTGTCGACCCGCACGCCCCGCTCGCCTCGGACGGCGCGCCGCGGGCCCTGCGGATCGGCATCGGCGGACCGGTCGGCTCCGGCAAGACCGCGCTGGTCGCGGCGCTGTGCCGGGCGCTCGGCGAGGAGCTGGAGCTGGCCGTCGTCACCAACGACATCTACACCACCGAGGACGCCGACTTCCTGCTGCGCAACGGGGTGCTGCCGGCCGAACGGATCCGCGCGGTGGAGACCGGGTGCTGCCCGCACACCGCGATCCGCGACGACATCTCGGCGAACCTGGACGCGGTCGAGGACCTGGAGTCGTCGCTCGGGCCGCTCGACCTGGTGCTCGTGGAGAGCGGCGGGGACAACCTGACCGCGACGTTCAGCAAGGGCCTGATCGACCAGCAGATCTTCGTGGTCGACGTGTCCGGCGGCGACAAGGTTCCCCGCAAGGGCGGCCCGGGTGTGACCACGGCCGACCTCCTGGTGATCAACAAGACCGATCTGGCGCCGATGGTCGGCGCGGACCTGTCGGTGATGGACCGGGACGCGAAGGCCCGCCGCCACGACCTGCCCACGGTGTTCCTGTCGCTGGCCCAGGACAAGGCGGCCACCCCGGTCGCCGAGTGGATCCGCGGCCTCATCGCAGTGCGGTGAAAGCTGAGGCGCGGGTGGTCGCCGAGACGGACGGGATCGGCGGGACGCGGCTCGTGGTGCTCCGCGGACAGTCGCCGCTGCTGCTCCGGCGGACCGGGCCGCGGCGATCCGGCGGCGTCACGGTGCACGTCGTCGGCGGGGCCGCCGGGCCGTTGCGCGGCGATGAACTCCGGCTCGACATCGAGGTCGGCCCGGGCGCCTCGCTGGAACTGCTCAGCGTCGCGGCCCAGCTCGCCCTGCCCGGCCGTCCGGCACCGGCCTCCCGGCTGACGATCACCGCGACGGTCGCGGCCGGCGGCACCCTGCGGTGGCTGCCGGAACCGCTGATCGCCGCCTCCGGCTGCGACCACATCGCGATCACCCGGGTCGCGGTCGAGGCCGGTGGGTCACTGTTGTGGCGCGACGACCTGGTCGGCGGCCGGCACGGCGAAGGCTCCGGGGACTTCGTCGCCGACACCCTCATCTCGTACGCGGGGAAAGCCCTGTACCGCCACGAACTCGCCGTCGGACCGCGCGCGTCCGGCTGGGACGGCCCGGCGGTCCTCGGCGAGGGCCGCGCCACCGGCACGGTGGTCGCCGCCGGTACCGACCTCGCCGCGTTCACCGCGGCCGGCCGGGATCTGGCCACCTTCGCCACCACCGGCACCACGGGCGGGTCCGGGAGCCGGGCGGGCAGCTCGATCGGCGCCCGTGGCAGCCGGGTGACCGGCGCGCACGCCGCGATCATGCCGCTCGCCGGGCCGGGCTGGCTGGCCACCGCGGTCGGCGCGGACATCCGCACGGTCCGCGCCGCCCTCGACCCGCTCTGCCTGCACCCCGCACCGCTACCGGTCTGACCGTCACCCCGCGAGGCCGCTGCCGCCCCGGACCACATCGCGCCTCGCCGGATCCCGGCTGGCGCTGAGGGGTGCCTCGACCGCCTTGAGACACCCCTCAGCGCCAGCCGGGGAACCCGGGGCGCGCTGCGGTCCGGGGTGGGCAGCCACGTCGCGGTCGCCTCACGGGCGGGACGTGGCTCGTAGCCTGCGGACGTGCGCTCCGCTTGTGTTTTAACCCGTGGGTGGTGTGGTGCCCGGCGTGATGCAAGGACAGCCCTTGGTAGATCATCTTCTTGTCTAGGGAAGATCATCAATACCAGAGGGCTGTCCGGTGATCAGTGTGCACGACCCACGACCAGCCGTGGCCGCCGGGGACCTGGCCGCGTTCAGGCGCGTCTTCTACGACTGCCTGACCGCACGTACGGACGCGTTGTTCGAGCTGACCGACGCCCTGTTATGCGCTGACGGGCCGGTCACGAGCCTGGTCGGATTGTCCCTGACCGCGGAACATCGCCGCGGGCACGGCGCCCTGTACGACGCGGTCAACGCCGGCCGGATCGTGGTGGACCGGCTGCAGCGGGCCCTGACCGCGGTGGAGTGCCCCGGCACGACGGTGGCCGGCTCGTCCTCGCCGTCGATGTCAGCCCGTGGCTACGCCCTGACGCCGGCAGCGCCGCACAACGCGCGTTCTGCTGGGTCCGGGGACGTAGCCGAAACACCGGTCAGGCCATCCCGGGCTGGCCGTACTCGATCCTGGTCGCGGTCGAACCCGGCCGCAGCAGCTGGGTCGCGGTCCTGGACGCGGTCCGGCTGGTCCCCGGTGACGATGTCACCGCGGTCACCGGCGCGCAGGTCCGCGCCACCATCGACCGGTTACGCGACACCGGACAGTGGCAGCCCGGCGACCCGCCGATCATGGTGCTCTGCGACGCCGGCTACGACCTGACCCGGCTGGCCTGGCTCCTCGCCGACCTGCCCCTCGTGGTCGCCGGCCGGGTCCGCAGCGACCGGGTCTACCGCGCGACCCCGCCACCCTCGACCGGCCTGCGCGGCAGACCCGCCCGCCACGGCACCCGCCTCGACCTCACCCAGCCCGCCACCGGGCCACGACCCGACCAGACGACCGCCACCACAACCCGTCGCTACGGCACCGCGACCGCCACCGCCTGGCACCGGATGCACCAACGACTGACCCACCGCGACGGCTGGACCCACCACGACGGGCCACTACCCGTCATCGACGGCACCGTCATCCGGCTCCACACCGACCGGTACCCGAAACCACTGTGGCTGTGGACATCGGAGCCCACCCCGGACGCCACCGCCGTCGACCGCTGCTGGCAGGCCTACCTACGCCGCTTCGACATCGAACACTGGTTCCGGTTCTGCAAGCAAACCCTGGGCTGGACCACACCACGACTCCGCGACCCCGCCGCCGCCGACCGCTGGACCTGGCTGATCATCGCCGCCTACACCCAACTACGCCTAGCCCGCCACCACAGCACCGACCTGCGCCGACCCTGGGAACGCCCGATCACCCCCACCAGCCACTTAACCCCGAACCGGGTCCGCCGCGGTTTTCGGTACCTACGCACGAAACTGCCTCAACCCGCCCGCGTACCAAAAAACACCCGACCCGGCCCCGGCCGGCCACCCGGCTCCCGCAACCGGCAACCCACACCCCATCACGACCCCGGCAAACCACAATCCAGTACCACAAAAACCAGCAAAGGTTAAAACACAAGCTCCGTATCCGTACCGGAAAGGGTTGACCGGAAGCTGATCGGTCTCGGACATGAAACCGGCGGAGGGCGGCCGATGGCCGCCCTCCGCTTCGTCTCCCCCTGCCCCTGTGGTCTATGCGGCTACCGCGATCGGTACGCCATGGGCGTCGGTCAGCGCGAGCCGGGTGTGCAGATTGCCCTGCTGCTGCACCTTCGCGAAGTACTCGGTGCGACGGCGTTGCAGGCAGCCCTTACGGGTGCGCGGGCCACCCGCCGCCACCGTCAGCAGTTCCGGTGCGAGCGAGCTGTTCAGTCCCTCCCGCAGCAGGCGCAGCGCCTCGGTACGCAGCTGGGAGATCCGCGACTCGGTCACGCCGAGCCGGGCGGCCACCTCGCTGAGCGGCTGTTCCTGCAGAAACGACTCCTCCACCACCTGACGCAGCCGCTCGGGCAGCGCCTGGATCGCCTGATGCAGGTATCCCAGCCGCTCGCGCTTGAGCAGCAGGTCCTCCGGCCCCTCGGACAGTTCCGGCACCATCTCCTCGGCCGCCCCGGTCGGGAAACCCTGCAGACTCAGCAACGACGCCTTCTGCACGTCGTCCTCCACGCTGGCCAGCTCGGACACCCCGATGCCGAGCATCTCGGCCACCTCGGCGTCGCTGGGGGTACGCCCGAGGGCGGCGGTGAGTTCCTGGCGGGCGGTGGCCGCACGCCGTGCCCTGGCCCGCACCGATCGGCTGGCCCAGTCCTGACCGCGGAGTTCGTCCAGCAGGGCGCCGCGGATCCGCACGGCGGCGAAGCGGTGGAACGGAATCCCGCGGGACACGTCGAAGGAGCGAGCCGCTCCGAGCAACGCCGCGAAGCCGGCCGACGACAGGTCATCTGAGTGGACATGGCCGGGCACCCGGTTGAGCAGTTCCCGGACCAGATGGCCAACCATCGGCATGTTCTCGCGGATCAGGTCCTCGATGTCGCGCGCAGAGGGCGCGTCATGGGTGATGCCGATGGCGGCGGGGAGTTGGGTCGTGGCGGTCACGTAGTCCTCCTCGCTCGTACGAACCGGCTGATGAAGCCGGCTGACGAGAAGAACACTGAGCGCCGTCGGGTGCAGTGGGGCCCGAACTCGGTTGTATTTGTGGAGTTTTTTCATGAAAAACCTCAGGCCGCGAGCTGAGCTCGCGGCCTGGTGAACCAGTGAACAGGAACCGAGGCGGATGTGCCGAGGGAATGGGCCGGAACGTCAGCGCATAGCCGGCGCCCGCAGCATCACGACCTCGGCGAGCTCCGCCTGCACCCAGCGCATCCGGCGGACCGCCACGTCCGGATGGTCACCGAACTCGGTGGCCACGCCGGCGGCGCACCCGTCACTGCCGTGCCGGAGGATCATCGTGGTGATCGCCTCCTCCACGGTGGCCCGGTTGGGGTCCTCGGAAGGCTGCAGGCACGAGACGAACAGCGCCTCGGCAGCCAGATCCTTCACAGTGCTGATCATTGTCGAACTCCCCGTTGCGACGACCTGCTTGTTGTTCCCGGCGGACACCCGCGTCGATGTGGACGAGGCCGTGACGGTCATCGCCCATCATCCCTGCGGGAGTCCTGCCGGTCGGCAGCCACGCCGTGCGAAAGTACCGCGATCCGGGCAGTAGTCGATCGGTGCGGGACACCGTGCTGAACCCGGGCGGAAAGAAGCAGAGCGCCTGTCGTTTCCCTCTGAACCGTAACGCGGCGGGCACCGGTCTGACGTCTGCTTTTTGTCCCCGGTGGCCGTTCCGCAACCAACCTGTCACCAGATGGCCACTCCTGGTCATACCCACGGAGTGCCCGGTTATCCCGGGGCTGGCCGGCTTTCCCCCGCACGGGCAGGGAAAAGCCGGCGAGAGGCGTCAGCCGGCCGGACAGTCCACCGCGGCGTCGCAGTCGTCGTCGCCCGTCCCCGGGCCCGGCGCACCGGTCGGCACCGCGATCGTGGGATCGGAGGTGGGCGGGTCGATCACCGGGTCCTGCACCGGCACCGACGGCGGGATCGTCGACTGCGACGGGCTGGGCGACGGGCTGGCGCTGGCGCTGCTGCTGGTGCCGCCGCTCGGCGCCGCGCTGCTCGCACCGGTGGTCGGGCCGCTCGTGCTGGTGCGGCTCGGCGTGGCGCTGGTCGTGGTCGGCGTGATGTGCACGATGCCGTCCGGGTCGACCGAGATGCCGGGCTGCGGCGTGGTCTCCACGGCCGGCGTGCCGAGCCGGACCGTGCCGTCCGACAGCCGCTCGACCGGCCGGGACGGCGCACCCGGCTCGTTGGAGACGAACGCCTCGCAGTTCAGGCCGTTGAGCTGGAAGAGCATCGGGGCGGCGTTGCTCTTGGCGTACCGCCCGGTGATCTCCAGAGTCGTGTTGGCCTGCGGCTGGAGGGCGGCCACCGAGGTGACCGTGACCGCACGATTCTCCTGGTTCAGGTGGCTCGCGGCTGTCTTGATCTTGCTGGAGAGCACCTGGTCGCCGGGCATCAGGAACCAGAGCTTCCAGTCGTCGACCGCCTTGTCACCCCGGTTGGCCAGGGTCACCTGGGCCTTGAACCGGTTGCCGGTCTGCGACCAGACCGCGTAGCTCACGATGCAGTTGCCGGCCGCCGGGACCAGGGTGGGACCGGGCACCGCGGAGGCCTTGTCGTCGCTCTTCTCCGGGCCGGCCGTCAGGCTCCACCCGTACGTCAGCAGGCTGAGCGCGGCGACCGTGCCGGCCACCACCAGGGCGCGCCGGGGCCGGACCTGTTTCGGGCCACGGGGCGGGCGGCTGCCGTCGACCGGGGCGGACGGCGGGGCACCGGCGCCCGGACGCAGCGCGGGCGCCACCGGCCGGGACGGCGCTGGCGCGGGCACCACGGCCTCGGCAGCCGGGGCCTGACCCATCCCCATGTACGGATAGCCGGACGGGAGGATCGTGGTGTCCTCGCCACCGTCCTCCCAGTCGCCCCGGAAACCGCTGACCGCGGCGGCCGGGACACCCGCGGCGATCCCGGCCAGCAGGTGCGCCACCTCGGCGGTGGGCGGACGGTCGGACGGGCGCTTCTCCAGGCAGCGGCCGATCAGCGCGTCCACCTCGGGCGGCATGCCCTCGACCGGCGGCAACGGCTCCGGCTCGGTGTACTGGTGGGCGCGCAGCAGGGCCGTCGTGGTGCCCACGTCCCACGGGAGCTGGCCGATCAGCATGCGGTAGATCAGCAGGCCGACCGCGTAGACGTCGGTGGCCGGGCTGACCTGGCCACCCTCCAGCCGCTCGGGCGCGAGATAGGCCGGCGTGCCGAGCAGACTGCCGTCCGGGTCGGTGTCGTTCTCCCCGATCAGGGCGGAGATGCCGAAGTCGACCACCTTGGCGCCGGAGCCGGTCAGCATGACGTTGGCCGGGGTGACGTCGCGGTGCACGATGCCACGGGCGTGTGCCGCGGCCAGGGCGGCCGCCACGTCGGCACTGATCCGCACCGCGGTGTTCCACGGCAGGGTGCGGACCCGGGCCAGCACCGCGGCCAGGGACTCGCCGTCGACGAGCTCCATCACGACGTACGGCACGGGCTCGCCGTCGACCGTGGTGGCCTCGCCGTAGTCGTACACATTGGTGATGTGCGGGTGACTCAGCCGCGCGGCGGCCTGGGCCTCCGCGCGCAACCGCCGCCGGAACGAGGGATCGGCACTGGTGGACGGGGGCAGGACCTTGACCGCGACCTGACGCCCCAGCACTTCGTCGAACCCTCGCCACACCACTGACATCCCGCCGGCCCCGAGACGCTCGACCAGTCGATACCGACCGGCGAGCAGACCCGAACCGGGCAGGTCCGTCGTGCTCATGTGCCCCCACATGCGCGCTTGAAGAAGAAGACCCCGGGCCGCACCGCCATGCCGCCCGACGCCGGGCGAGTCGTGCCCCCACCATCGGACTCCGAGCATCCCCCATCGACGGCGAGGATGTTAGTCCCTATCGGTCATCAGTTCGAGCCAGGATGAGGCGGTCTACCAGGGTTTCATCACCGTCAGTGGGATCGGTCGAACGACGCGTGCAGGTACCCGAACGGACAGGAATGCGCTTTCCGCGATCACGCGATCACGGAGCGCCACGGCCGCGCCCGGGGATTGCCCGCTTCGTCGGAACTTGCGGTTTCAACTACCTGGTCACTCCAACGTGGATAAATGCACGATGGGTCATCCGATCACTACGCAGAGAGATCAAGAATGTCCATGATCTGTCACACTCTTTGACACCATCGGAGCACTCCCGGTGAGATCTCGCCCGACCTGCGGCATCGCCCGCACCGCCGGGGTGCTCGGCAGCACCGGGTGCGTGCCCGCCGGAACCGCGCCCAGCTCCTCGAGGAACGCCCGCATCGGCGCCCACTTCTCATAGATCACCAGCAGCACCTCGCCCGGCGCGGTCAGGCCCAGCCCGGTGGTCACCGCGTCCCGGAAGCCCTCCGCACGGGCCGCCCGGATCAGCGGCCGACGTGACCGCATCTCGCGTTCCACCAGGGTGGACACCTCCCCCGGGGCACGCCCCCGGGTGTCGCCGTCGTCGTAGAGCACCGCCCGGGTCAACCCGTCCGCCAGGATCTGCGCCGAGGCGGCCAGCAGGTCGTCACGGCGGTCGCCGGGCAGCGTCACGGCGGCCACGCAGCGGTCCGTGCCCCAGAGCCGGTGCAGGGTGCGCAGCGTGGTGGCGAGCGCGGCCGGGTTGTGCGCGTAGTCCAGGAAGATCGAGACGTCGCCGAGTCGCAGCAGGGTGCCCCGGCCCGGGTTGTCCACGGCCGGCTCGAACTCGCCGAGCCGGGCGGCCACCGTCTCCGTCCGCGCGCCCAGGGCCCGGGCCGCGGCGATCGCCGCCAGGGCGTTGGCGACGGCGTGCGGGGCGGCGCCGCCGTACGCCCCGGGCACCTCCGCCGACCGCAGCAGCGGCGTCCGGCGGGCGCCGGTGGCCTGCACCAGCCAGCCGTCCTGCAGGACGTACGCCGTACCGCCCCGGCCCAGGTGCTCGGTGAGCACCGGGTTGGCCGGGTCCAGCCCGAACCACACCAGGCGTTTGCGGTCGGCGCGTACCCGGGGCCGGCCGGGCAGGCTGCGCACCCACGGGTCGTCGACGTTCAGCACGAGCGTGCCGCCGTCCCGGACCCGTTCGGCGACCACCGCCTTGACGTGCGCCAGGTCCTCGATCGCGTCGAGCCCGTCCTGGCCCAGGTGGTCGGCGGTGATGTTGGTGATCACTCCGACGTCCGACCAGTCGTAGCCGAGCCCGCGCCGCAGCAGCCCGCCGCGCGCCGTCTCCAGCACCGCCACCTCGACCTGCGGGTCACCGAGCACCTGCTGCGCCGAGCGCGGGCCGGTGGCGTCGGCCAGGTGGATCGCCCGGCCGTCCACGAACACGCCGTCGGTGGTGGTCGTGCCGACCGTACGGCCGTTGCCGCCGAGCAGGTGCGCGGCCAGCCGGGTCACCGTGGTCTTGCCGTTGGTGCCGGTCACCGCGACGGTCGGGATCCGCCCGTCGGAGCCGCCCGGGAACATCGCCCGGACGATCGCGTCGCCCACGTCCCGGGCCCGGCCGCGGACCGGGGCCAGGTGCATCCGCAGCCCGGGCACCGCGTTCACCTCGATCACGCCGGCCGTCGGCTCGTCCTCACCGGTCGGTGGCAGCGGCGCGGCGATGTCCGGCAGCCGCAGGTCGATCCCGGCGATGTCCAGCCCGACCAGGGCGGCGACCCGCTGGCACAGCCGGGTGACGTCCGGGTGCACCCGATCGGTGACGTCCCGGCTGGTCCCGCCGGTCGACAGGTTGGCGCCCTCGCGCAGCCAGACCGTCTCGCCGTCGGCCGGCACGTCGGCGGGCTCCCGGCCGGCCAGCCGCAGGGCCTCCGCGTCCAGGGTCAGCCGGGTCAGCACCCGGGAGTGCCCGACACCGCGGCGCGGGTCGGCGTTGGTCAGCCCGACCAGCTCGGCCAGGGTGGACCGGCCGTCGCCGACCACGTGCGCGGCGATCCGCTCGGCGGCGGCCACCATCTCGCCGGCCACCATCAGCACCCGGTAGTCCCGGCCGTCCAGCTGCCGTTCCACCACCACGTCGCCGCCCGCGTCCCGGCAGGCCCGTTCGACCTCGCCGGGCGTGGTCAGGCCGAGCGCCACGTGCCGGCCCTGGCTGCCGTGCCGGGGTTTCACCACCACCGGGCCGCCCAGGTCGCGCAGCAGTCGTACCGCCTCCCCCGGCGAGCCGGCCGCGCCACCGGCCGCCACCGGGATGCCGGCCTCGCCGAGCAGCCGCCGGGTGACGTGCTTGTCGCCGGCGATGTCGATGCCCACCCCGCTGGTCCGGTCAGTCATCGCGGCCCAGGCCATCCGCCGCCGGGTGCCCCAGCCCAGCCGGACCAGGCTGAGGTCGTCGAACCGTTCGACCGGGATGCCCCGGCGGCGGGCGGCCGCGATGATCGCCCGGGTGCTCGGCCCGGTCGCCTCCCGCTCGGCGAACGCGGCCAGCTCCTCGAGCCGGGCCGCCGGTGTGCCGCCGGTCTGCCCGGCGTGGGTGGCCAGGACCAGGTCGACCGCGGCTTCCAGCAACTCGCCCGGCACCCGGGACTCCGGGGACTCGTCGACCGGGCACTCCAGGATCACGTCGTAGCTGCCGGGTTCGCCGGTCGACACGGTACGGCCGAAGCTCACGTCCCGGCCGATCAGCTGGGACAGCTCCAGGCAGACGTGCTCGGTGACGTGCCCGAAGTACGTACCGCCGCGCAGCCGGCTGACGAACCCACCCGCCGCGCCCGCCGCGCAGTGGTGCTCGGCCAGCCCGGGCAGCGCCCGCAGCAGCCGCTCGGTGAACCCGGTGACGTCAGACGTCTCCCGGCCGGTCAGCTCCTCCAGCCGGAGCCGGGCCACCACCGCCGGCCGGGACAGGTACACGTTGGGGCCGCGCAGGCGACGCAGGCTCTCGATCTTCATGCGAGTCCCCGATCCCCGGCTTGCGGCCGGTCAGGTGGAAGGTGTGCCCGGCCGGCAGCACGTGGATCAACGCCCCGGCGAGGGCGATCGGCCCGGTTCCCGGTACCCGGATGTCGGAGGCCGCCCCGGCGTCGACGACGGTGACCGCGCCGCTGCCGAGCACCTCGAACCGGTCGCCGTCGGTGAGGATCGCGGTGTCCTCGTCGATGCCCAGGCCGAGCTCGTGCGGGTACCGGGCGACCGCGCTGAGCAACCGGTTGAGCCGCCCACGCTGGGCGAAGTGCTGGTCGATCAGCACGCCGGGCAGGAACTCCAGGCCGGGACCGGTCCGCACGCTCGCCGCGGACACCCCCGGCCCGTCCCCGCCGACGATCATGGTGGCCGACATCATGGCCGCGCCCGCGCTGGTCCCGCCGAGCAGCACCGCGCCGCTCGCCACCAGCTCCTGCAGCAGCGAGTCGGTGGCGGTGCCACCCAGCACCGAGGTGATCCGTTCCTGGTCACCGCCGGTGAAGAAGATCCCGGTGGCGTCCCGCAGCGCGGTGGCGGCCGCGGGCGCGTTCGCGTCGGCGCGGGTGGCCAGGCGCAGCGCGCGGACCCGGCCGGCGCCCCGCGAGGTGAACGCGTCGACGTAGTGCGCCTCGGCGGTCTCCGGCTGTTCACTGGCGGTCGCGATCACCACGATCCGCGCGGCGGCACCCCCGGCGAGCTCCACGAACCGGACGAGCAGCTCCGGTCCGGCGGCGCCTCCCATGATCAACAGCCGGGCGTCCACCGTGCCTCCTCAGCAGGGGCCCGCGCGGGCCACTGTTGAGATTAATCGGAACAAAACCGAAACATCCGGCTATTCAGAATGCTCCGCCGGCAGCAGGTGCCGGACCTCCGGCGGACCCTCGGCGAGCGCCGTCGCGCGCTGCTCGGCCTGCTCGTCGTCGCCGGTCAACCGGCCCTCGTGCTGGCGCAGGTGCTCCTCCCACGTCGGCACCAGGTAGACCTCGACGAACCGCCCCGGGTCCGCGCCGTCGCGGAACAGTCCCCACTGGGTGGCGCCGGTGCGCTGCCGGGAGCCCCGCAACCCGAGCATGGCGGCCGCGAACGCGGTGGCGTTCGCGGGCGGCACCCGGTACGTCGCGGAGACCAGGATCGGGCCGTCGGTCAGGTGCGGTTGCAGCATCAGGTGCGGCTCGGCCCAGAAGACCGCGGGACTGTGGTCCTCGTCCTCGTGCGTGTGGACCGGCCATAGTCGTACCGTCGCCGTCCCCGCAAGCATCAGGACCGCCGCGACCCCGAACGTCTGCCGCAGGCCGAAGGCCTGTACCGATTGCCCCCAGGCGACCGCGCCGAGCGCCTGCCCACCGGCGAAGACCAGCTGGTAGATCGCCAGCGCCCGGGCCCGGACCCAGTTCGGCAGGAAGAGCTGCATCGCCGCGTTCATCCGGGACACCAGCATCATCCAGGCCAGACCCGCGCCGACCAGCGCCGGCGCCACCGCGAACCGGTTCGGCACCAACGCCGTGACCAGCAGCGCGACCCCGTAGACGGCACCCGCCGCGACGATCATCTGGTTGGTCCGGAGCAGCCGGCGGGCCCGCGGCATCAGCAGCGCACCGGCGATCGCGCCGGCACCGAGCGCGGCCAGCAGCAGCCCGTAGCCGTCCGCGCCCATCCGCAGCTCCCGGCTGGCCACCAGCGGCAGCAGGCCCCAGACCACACTGCCCGGCACCACGAACAGCAGCACCCGCCCGAGAATCCGGCGGATCACCGGCGACCAGCGGACGTAGCGGCCGCCGGCCCGCAGCGCCGAGGCGAAGTGCTCAGGATGGCGCGCCGGCGGGTTCGGCGCCCGCCGCCAGCGCAGCAGCGCCACCGCGAAGACCGCGAAGGACAGCGCGTTGAGACCGAACACCACCGCCGACCCGAAGTGCGCGACGAGCAGCCCGGCCAGTGCCGGACCCGCCGACCGGGCCAGGTTCGTGTTGACCGCGCCGAGCGCCGACGCCGACGGCAGCTGGTCGTGCGACACCAGTTCCGGGATCACCGCCTGCCAGGACGGCAGGGTCACCGCCTGACCGCACCCGAGCAGGAACGTGAAGACCAGCAGACCCCGCGGACCGATGTCATCCCGGGCCGTCAGCACGGCCAGGACCGCTGCGATTGCACAAAGCCCTATTTGTACGACGATGAGCAGCCGACGCCGGTCGAGAGTGTCCGCCAGGGCACCGGCCGGCAGCGCGAAGAGCAGCACCGGGAGCATGGTCGCGGTCTGCACCAGGCTGACCCAGGTGGCCGCGTCGGGCTGGTGGACCACGAGCCACTGCGCGCCGACGGTCTGCATCCAGGTGCCGACGTTGCCGGCCAGCACGGCGATCCAGAGCGCCCGGAACACCGGGTCCCGTAGCGGCGACCTCTCGTCTGGCCCGGTTCTCTCGTCGGAGGTCGGCTTCTCGTCGGGCATTTCCAGGAATCTAGCGGCGGTGTGCGCCCGGGCCCGGGCGGGGCAGCACGTCGCGGTGATCTCCCACCGGATGCCCCTGCGCGCAGTGGATCTCGACGTGCAGCGCGGCCCCGCAGTCCCGGTGCGCGAACTCCAGCGGCGGCCCCTCCGGGTCGGCCAGATGCTTGTCCCCCCACCCGGCCAGGGCGATCAGCACCGGATAGAGGTCGAAGCCCTTCGCGGTCAGCCGGTACTCGTGCCGCACCCGGGCGCCCGGCTCCTGATAGGGGTCGCGGCGCAGCACCCCGTGCTCGACCAGCGCGGCCAGCCGGTTGGCGAGCACCTGCCGGGGAATCTTCGTGCGCACCCGCATGTCGTCGAACCGCCGCACTCCGGTGAACACCTCCCGCAACACCACCATCGTCCACCGCTCACCGAGGATCGCCATCGCCCGGCTGATGGTGCAGTTGTCCACCGCCCAGTCGAGCGCACTCGGCGGTGCCGGCGTCGCCGCAGCCGCAGCCGCAGCCGACGGTGCCGGTGCCGGTGCCGGTGCCGGTGCCGGTGCCGCCCGGAGTGTCGGGGCGTTCGGCGATGACTCCTCGGGTGTGACCTGTCCGACCATGCGTCGAGGCTAGGTCTCGTTGACAGACGCAGCAAGCCCGTGCCAGCCTGCGTCCATGACACAGACTCAGGCCGCCGCCCGGACCCGCACGTTCTCCTGGACGGACCCGTCCGAGCACGTCAAGCTGCTCACCGAGCTCAGCGGCCTGGAGTTCCTCCGTGCCATGTCGGCCGGCGAGGTCCCGCCCCCGCCGATCTTCCAGCTGATCGACGGCAGCAGCCTGCACGCCGAGGACGGCAGCGTCACGATCACGCTCGACCCGCAGGAGTTCCACTACAACCCGATCGGCACCGTGCACGGCGGCGTCATCTCCACCCTGCTGGACACCGCGGCCGCCTGCTCGGTCCAGACCACCCTGCCGGTAGGTGTCGGCTACACCAGCATGGACCTGAACGTGAAGTTCCTCCGCGCCGTCACCGTCGACTCGGGCACGCTGACCTGCACCGGCGCCGTCCTGCAGCGCGGCCGCCGCACAGCCCTGGCCGAAGCCCGCCTCACCGACGCCAAGGGCCGCCTGGTAGCCCACGCCACCTCCACCTGCCTCATCCTCGACCTCCCCACCCCCTGACACC
>NZ_LLZH01000015.1:0-26809 GCF_001509495.1 Actinoplanes awajinensis subsp. mycoplanecinus
TATCTCATGCCTTATCTAGACACGAGACCCAAACCAATGTGAATCACTCGAAACGGCGATATGGACTCCAGAGTGACCCTGACCAGCAAAGGTCAGTAACAGCGTCCTGTCCCGCTCAAGGTAGCCATGCTGACGATCCGCCACAGAAGCCAACTCGGCCCACGAAATGCCTGGCCCCTCAAGCGCACCCTCGATGACAGCAATGCGGATGTACCGCTCCCTCAGACCACCCGCGAACAGGAAATCGATCCCGCCGTCCTCGACGAAGTTGCGATAGATGAGCGCCAGCCGAGCGCCGCCTCCCGCATCGACGCTGAACACCGGCCAGCCCGCGGGATCTGTCAGCTCCTCGTAGGTAGCCCGGATTGCCGAGAGCGGCTCGTCAAACATCTCGGCCAGCTCATCGTCGAGATCCGCCTCCAGCGAGGGCCCCAAGTGCGCAGCCCAGAACCCCGAACGGTCCAGCAACGCCGAGCCGTCGCGCGCCAGACCCGGCCCATCGGGGTCGTCAGGTCCATGATCGTCAAATCCAGGAAGATCCACCACGTCACCATGCTGACAGCCAGCAGCGATCAAGCACGAACAAGTGGGACCAGAACCAACGGTGAACGGAGCCGCTGCCGGGGCTCCGAGCCCCGGAGCACCCGCGCGTAGCCTTGCGGGGATGCGGATCGGTGAGCTTTCCCAGCGTACGGGTGTGAGCGCGCGCTCACTGCGGTACTACGAGGAGCAGGGACTGCTGAGCAGCTCACGCTCCGGCGCCGGGCAGCGGCACTATTCCGAGGACGAGGTCGCGCGCGTGACGCTGATCCGGCAGCTGTTCGACGCGGGCATGTCCAGCCGGGTGATCGCGTCGGTGCTGCCGTGCGTGGATGTCCCGAGTGACCCGGACGTCACCGCGTCGGCGTTCGTGACGATGACGCGTGAGCGCGACCGGATCGACGCCGACATCGCGCACCTGGTCGAGACCCGGGATGCGCTCGACGTGCTGATCGGGATCAACCGGCGGCACTGGGCGGAGCTGTCCACCGCTGCGGAGGCGGTGACACCGGCGGCCTGATGCTGTGACCCGTGACTCAGCCGGTTGCCCTTCACATCGGTGTCAGCAGTGAGGATCGCTGCAGAGCCCGGAACGGTCCGGGCCGGTCACGCGAAGGCGGCAAAAAATGGGACAGGCATGGGGATTCGGCAGTTATGGCGGGCCCGAGGTCCAGGAGCTCTTCGAGCGTCCCGACCCGGTCCCCGGCAGCGGCGAGGTGCTGATCCGGGTCGAGGTGGCCGGCGTGAATCCGCTTGATCACCTCGTACGCTCAGGTCTTGTCCCTGGTCTTGACGGCGGACGTCCGTTTCCCCTGGTGCTGGGGATGGAGGCGGCCGGAACCGTTCTCGCTCGGGGTGAGGGTGTCGAGGGGCTCGAGGTGGGTGACGCGGTCTTCGGGTTCGCGCTCACCGGTGGCGGCACTTATGCCGAGACGACGGTGCTGTCCGCGCCGAACACCGCGCGCATCCCGGCGGGCCTGTCCGCGGCCGTGGCGGCGACGCTGCCGGTGGCCGGGACGACCGCGGTGGATGCGCTCGACCAGCTCGGCCTCCCGGCCGGTGCCACGATCCTGGTCAACGGGGTCGGGGGCGGGGTCGGCCTGCTCGTCGCCCGGCTGGCCGTCGAGCGCGACCTGCGGGTGATCGGCATCGGCAGCACCGCCAAGCGCGAGCCCGCCGAGGCCGTCGGGGTGCGGTTCGTCGACTACACCGCCGGGGACGTCGTCGCCGCGGCCCGCGAGCTCGCCCCGGACGGCGTCGACGGGATCGTCGACCTGGTCGGCGGCACGTCGCTGCGGGCGGTCGCCCCGCTGGCCAAGGATCCGCGCACCGTCATCGCCGTGGGTGACATGTCGGTGGCCGAGATCGGTGGGCGTTTCGTCGAGCGGCGCCTGGACCGCGAGAACCTGGAGCGGACCGCCCGGCTGGCGCTCGACGGCGTCCTCACCCCCGCGATCACCGCGGTGCATCCGCTGTCCGACGCTCCGGCCGCCCTCGCCGCCGTCGAGAACGGTCACACTTCCGGCAAAGTGATCATCAAGGTGGGGTGAGCCGGCCGGCCGCCTCACCCGCTTCACCCGCCGAGGCCGCCTCACCCGCCAAGGCCGGTGAGACCGGTGAGGCGGCTGAGCGCGGCGAAGCCCTCGTCGGTCCCGGGCCAGTGCCGGCGGACGGCGTCGACACCGGCCCGGCGCACCGTGGACCGCAGGACCGCGGTGACGATGATGGCATCGTCGGCATACCCGAGCACCGGAATGAAGTCGGGGATCAGGTCGAACGGGAACGCCAGGTAGGCCAGGAGCGCACCGATGCGGATCCGGACACCGCGCGGCAACTGCTGGTCGGCGGCGAGACGACGCAGCAACCGCAGCAGATCGGGCAACAGGCGAAGAGCCTCCTTGAGGTTTGCGCGATCAGGCCGGGCGACCAACAGGGCGATCAGCAGAGCGAGCCAGACCACCAGCAGCGCGACACCGGCGCCGATCAGGGTCTGCCACCACCAGGCCATGTGCTGTTCCCCCGCGGCCGTCAACAACAGGTTCACCATGCAACGCTCCTCGGTCCGGGCACCCGTCCCGACGGTAGCCCGCCGGCCGGGCCGCATAACTGTCCATAATGGGTCGAGCACCGATCCTTCAGGGCGATGCCATTACGCTACGAGGGTAATTCCGGGCGCGCGGATTCCCCGAAGGTGAATAGCCTGGCGGCAGGTGACATGTGCCCGCCGCCAGATGAGCTGATCAGGCGTACGCTGACGATATCGCTCCGGTCCCCGGCGATCCGGTGCTCCCGTTTCATCGACATGTCGAGACGCCACTGGGGTATCGCGAGCCGGGTGATGAGCCGTCGATCGGGCGCCGATTTCCGGCGGAAGCCGGTCAGCGACAACGGCAAGTACACCGCCAGGAATTCATCCTCATCGCGATATGCCCGCGGCCGTCTCACCCCGCGGCATCTGCTCGGCGGCAATGCGAAGGAACGTGGATGCGGCTCCCCACCGCGGCCGTGGCGACAACCTGCCCAAGGGGACTTCGCCCGGAACCGTCGAGTACCGAACCACTGCGCCACCAACCGCAGCGAATGGCGCTGCACCGAACCGCAGGCGCCCGACGACGCCACATCCTTAAGGAGCACGTGTTCCGATGACAACGACACTGACCAAGAACGAGTCGGCCGCACCGGCGACTCCCGCCCGCAATACCGCTACCGCGCCGGCTCCGCCGCGCCAGAGCCGGCTCAACACCGCTGAAGGCAAGATCATAATTGCCGAGAACGTCGTGCAGAAAATTGCCGGAATAGCCTGCCGTGAGGTGTCCGGCGTCCATGCGATGGGCAGTGGCAGCACCCGTGCATTCGGCGCGATCCGCGAGCGGATACCGGGCAGCAACGGCCCGAACATCGCCCAGGGCGTCGGCGTCGAGGTCGGCGAGACCGAAGCCGCCGTCGACCTGGACGTCGTCGTCCAATACGGGATCAGCATCGCCGATCTCGGCCGCAGCATCCAGCGCAACGTCAAGACCTCGATCGAGCGGATGACCGGCCTCAACGTCGTCGAGGTCAACGTCAGCGTCGACGACGTCCACATGCCGGAAGCTCCCGAGGACCGCCCCGAGTCCCGCGTCTCATGACAGTCACCGCCGCGGCCGGACCGTATGACGCGATCGTCGGCGGGGTCGACGTCGACCTCGTCGCCGCCGCGGTGCGCGGCTGCCCGGCCGTGGCGGGCCTGGTCGCCGGCCCGCCGGGCGGCGTGACCACCTATCTGCCCGGCCGCCGGGTCAACGGCATCACCGTCACCGCCGACACGGTGCTGATCCAGGTCCGTGGCCGCTGGGAGCCGGTCACCGAACTCGCCGCGCAGGTCCGCCTCGCGGCGAGCGAACTCGCACCCCTGCACCGCGTCGACGTGATCGTCGCCGACATCGAAGAGCCGCCGCCGGCCCGGGTGTCGCCGTGCGGGAACAGTCTGGAGAGGAGAACATCATGAACCGCATGTTCCTGGGCACCGTCGTCGGCTTGGCGCTGGGCTTCGCGCTCGCGTTCGGCGGTCTCGGACAGATGCTCATCGTGGCTCTGTTCGGCGGCATCGGCTTCGCCGTCGCGCAGGTATCGGCCGGCGAGGTCGACCTCGCCGGATACCTGCAGGGCCGGCGGATCCGTCGATGACCGCACCCGCCGGGCAGGCCCCACGCATCGGGCACCCGACGTCGGCAGGCGACAGCGAACCCGGGCACATCGTCATCGCCGATCGGGTCGTGGAGAAGATCGCCGCTCAGGCCGTCCTCGAGATCCCCGACGCCGGCGGCGCCGCACCACGGGTGTTCGGTCACGCGATCCCCGGCGCCGGGCACCTCGGCATCCGGCGTACCGGCCTGCATCAGGCGCCGAAAGCCGCCGCGGACATCGACGGCGGGACCGTCTACCTGGACCTGGCCATCAGCACCCGCTGGCCCGCCCCGGTCGCCGAGGTCACCACCCGGGTGCGCGACCACGTCCGAGCCCGGATCCACGACCTGACCGGGCTGACCGTCGCCGAGATCCGCATCACGGTCACCGGGCTGATCACCGGCAACGGCGAGGGCGTACGGCCATGAGAGTCGTCAACCGGCTGCTCGCTGTGCTACTCGCCATCGGTGTCGTCCTCGCCGCAGCCGTCACGGTGCTCGAGGTGAGCGCCCAACGCGCCAACCACCGCCCCCTGGTCCTGAACTGGCCCGGCGTCTACGACTGGGCGACCCGAACCACCTGGGGTGCGGCTCCGGTCCTGCTGCTCAGCATCGGTCTGACGGTGACCGGAGTGCTCCTGCTTGCCACGCAGCTCACACCACGACGCCCGGACCGACTGCCGATCTCCTGTTCACATCCCGCCACCGATGCCGCCATCACCCGCAGCGGCCTGGCGCGCAGCCTGCGGCGAGCCGTCACCGAGGTCGACGGCGTCAGCCAGGCCCGCGTCACGGTCAGGCGACGCCGTGCCCGCATCCGTGTCACCGCGCGCGCCGGCGCGGCCTCGGACACCGGGGCACTGCGTACGACCTTGACCGAGGCTGCCCGGCGACAGCTCGACGCACTCGGCCTGACCCGGCCACCGGCCCTGTCGGTCAAGGTCACCGCACCGGAGCGATGATGTACGCCGACCGTACCAACCGCGCCCTGCTCACCCTGCTCGGCACGTCGCTGCTCGCTGCCGGCACCGCCGGGGTCCTGGCCGGCACCGAGGTCTTCGGTTCTCACCTCGCCGGCCGATATCTGACCGACAACCCGATCGCCCGGTACGTCGGTGACAACAGCATCTGGTTCTGGCCGGTGATCGCCCTGGCCGGCGTGATCGCGGCCGGCCTCGCGCTGCGCTGGCTCATCGCCGTGCTGACACCACCGGCACGCGCCGGCGACATCGTCATCGCCGGCGACCGGGCCGACGGTCCGACGACACTGAACGCCGGCACCCTCGCCGACGCCGTCACCACCGAGATCGACTCGTACCGGGGAATCGACGCCAGCCACGCCGGCGTCTACGGAAGCCCCACCGATCCCCGGCTCGCGATAACCGTACGGACCAGCAGTGACGCGGACATCGCCGCCGTACGGCACCACATCGAGGACGACGCCCTCACCCACGTCCGCCATGTCCTCAACCGCCCGGACCTACCCGTCATCCTCGACATCGCGGTCGGGAAGCGCCACACCAGCCGAGTCTCCTGAGCCCCGGCCGTCCCTGAGTGTGCTGCCCGGCACCGTTCGACACGGCTCCCTCCCGCCGCGGCCGGACGCGGGGTGGGTCCGGAAGTGTGCGCAACGCACCCGCCGGTCACCAGCCGCCTGAAATGCGCGTACGGTAAGGGCGTCGCCCTGGACCCCGGTGGCCGCGAGTTCGCCGCCGACCGCTCCCGCCAGCGTGGATGGCGGTTCCGAGCCCTCTTGCCGAAGCACGCAATGAGGATGGATCACCGCGCGGTGGGCCGTCCGATCCATCCAGGGACCACGCAGAACGCGCTGCGGGACGTGGCCATGACAAATCCGAAGAAATGTGAGTGCGATGGTCGCCATCGCCGACGATCACGGAATCTCTGATCCGGTCATTCCGGCCTCGACCGACTGTCCGGGCAGCCACCGCAGCGTTGTGCACGCTTCTGATGTGGACCGCCGCCCTGCCGCCTGCGAGCCCGGTCGGCCGGGGGCGCGCACGCCGTCCCGCCAATCCAGAAGATTCCTCGGGCCCGCCGATGGCGACAACGGGCTCCACATGATCAGGAGTTCGACATGATCGATCAGGAACGGGTAGCCGACCGGCGCATCGTCGTCGGAGTCGACGGTTCCGCCGGTTCGAAAAGAGCGTTGTGCTGGGCGCTCGGGCAGGCGCGGATGTCCGGGGCATCCGTCGAGGCCGTCGCCGCATGGCAGGTTCCGCCCATGTACGCCTATGCCTACGGGTGGGCGCCCACCGGTATCGATGACGCCGGGATCGTCACCTTCGCGGAGAAGGCTCTGGCCGAAACAGTGGCCGAGGTACTGGGCAAGGAGCAACACCCGATACCGGTCACCACCCGGGTCGTGGAGGGTCCGGCGGCGCAGGTGCTGCTGGCTGCCGGCAACGGCGCTCAGATGCTGGTCGTCGGCAGCCGCGGGCACGGCGCCTTCGCCGGGATGATGCTCGGCTCGGTCAGTCAGCACTGCGTCCAGCATGCCGCGTGCCCCACGGCCGTCATTCCGGCATAGGGTCGCCGGCTCGGTGTTCCGGTGGCCGCTCGTCTCCCGGCCGCCACCGGGCCACGCCCTTGCCCCGGCAGGCCCTGGACCTGCTCACCTCGATCCACCGAACGACCTACCGCATGACGAGGGTGAATGACGTGACCGAAACCCACCTGGCGGACGTACTCGTGACATTGGCCGACACGCTCGTCGACGACTTCGACGTGATCGCCTTCCTGCACGGCCTCACCGAACATTGTGTGGAGCTGCTGGGCGTCTCCGCCGCCGGGCTGCTGCTCGCCGACGGTCAAGGCACTCTGCAACTGGTCGCCGCCTCATCGGCACGGACCCGGTTGCCGGAGCTGTTCCGGCCGCAAGCCGACCAAGGCCCGTGCCTGGACTGCTACCACAGCGGAGCACCGGTATCGGTCCCCGATCTGCCTCGATCCTATCGGTGGCCCTAATTCACCGCGGCTGCCGCGGAAGCCGGCTTCGCCGCCGTGTACGCGCTCCCGATGCGCCTGCGCACCACCATCATCGGCGCCCTCAACCTTTCGACACCGCACCCGGCGCGCTGCCCCCGGAGAAGCTGCGGATCGGCCGAGCCATGGCCGACGTCGCCACGATAGGACTACTGCAGCAACGCGCCATCCAGGACGGGAACGTCCTCAGCCGGCAACTTCAGCATGCGCTCGACAGCCGGATCTTGATCGAACAGGCCAAGGGCGTTCTCGCTGAACGACTCCAGATCAGCATGGATGCCGCGTTCATCACCATGCGCGCCGGCGCCCGCCACCAGAACCAGCGCCTGTCCGCCCTCGCCGAGACGATCATCAGCGGATCCGACCGGACCACCCCGGCGTCCCCCGGCGCCCACACCACCACGCGACATCGGGCGTAGCATCACGTCCAAGGAGTAGCGCCGCTCCGCCGGAGCAGGATCTGAACACCCTCCGCGCGAAACATGCCTCCTGCCTCCAGACCCCGGGCCGGGTTCCATCCGCCTGGGGGTTAGCCATGACCGACCGCACACCACATCGCAGCGTCATCACCGTGGCCACACCGGTCCGCACCCACCGTGCGGATACCTCGGCAGGGAGTGGGCCGGCTCCCGGTCACACGTACTCCGGGAGTCCGGCGAGCGCCGGACAGCTGCCCGCGGCCGGATTCCCTGCCCGCCAGCCGCCGGCGCCGTCGTTTCCCGGTGTTCCGATCCAGATCGGGGTACCGGCGTTCGGCAGTCCGTACCCCGCCGGCAACACCGATGCCGAGACGTTCCGGGCCGACGACGAAGAACTGGTGACGGTGCTGGCGGCGGTCGCCGGCGGCGCTACAGCGCTGTTGCACGAGTCTCGCCGACGCCAGCAGTGGCAGGCCGCGATGACGGAGCTGTCCACCGCCGTGCTGGGCAACGACGATCCGGTCGGTTTCGCGCTGCCGCAGATCGTCGCCCACGCGACCAGCGCATCGTCCGCCGCCGGAGTGTGCGTCTGCGTACCCGCAGGGCAGCCGGACATGTTGCTGGTCGCCGCGGGCGGCGGCGTCTACACCGACAGCATCGGTACCACCTTCTCCACCGCAGGATCCGTCTACGCCGACGCGCTCGCCGACCGTAGACCCGCTGTCGTCGCCGACTGGTACGCGAGACCCGGCGCGGATGGACAGCTTCTCGACGGAGTCGGGCCGGCGGTGGCGCTGCCGATGCGTAGCGACGCTGCGGTCACCGGTGTGCTGTTCGTGTGCAACCAGCGCGCCGCTCCCCGTTTCGACGCCCTGGACCTCGAGCTCTTCGGCGGTTACGCCCGCCACGCCGCCCTGGTCATGCAACTGGCCCTGGCTCGACACGACAATGTGCAGCTGCGGCTGAGCGACGATCGCCAGCAGATCGGTGACGACCTGCACCACCACGTGCTGCACCGCGTGTCCCGGCTCGGTATCGACCTGCACGGCATCGCTGCTCGCCTGCACGACAGCACCGCCCAGGCCACGATCATGAACGCCATCGACGACACCGACACGATCATCCGCGAACTGCGTTCCGCGATCTTCTCCCTGCATCGCCTCGAACCGGTCCGGCCCGGCGCCATCCGGCATCCCCCAGCAGCCGAGTGAAAGCCGGTGCGGGACCGGGTACGCACCTCCCGCTGTGCGGCTGTCGACAGCTCCCGCCCGCGCCGGGCCGCATCGGCACTGCCACACCTCGACTCATGACGACGGGCCCGGACCCTGCTCGATCGCCCTCGCCCGCAGAAGTCATCAGTCCGGAGGACCCATGTCCATCACGCCGCGGGTGTCATCACCCGCTCAGCTCAGCCTGCAGACGACGAACCCGGCAGCGGGCATCGTCCACATCGCCGTCGCCGGCGAGATCGACCTCAACAACACCGGAGAACTCCGAGCGCAACTGTTCGACGCCCTCCGCACACGACGTCCGCACCACATCGCCGTCGACCTCGCCGGGGTGAGGTTCATCGACTGCGGTGGCCTCGCTGTCCTCATCCTGCTCAGCCAGGCAGCCCTGAGCAGCGGCTGCTGCTTGGAGTTCACCGACCCACCAGCTTTCCTCCTGCGCATGCTCAAGGAGACCGGGACGCTCAGCATCCTCACCGTTCATCCGACGGGGCCCCACGCGTAGCCGGCCGGCTCGCCACAGCGGACCACAAGCAGCACGGCGGCCGCCCGCTCCGGCGCCCTCCTGGCCCGGCGAGGGGCCTCCGGCACACCGTCAGCGACGCTGCCCGCTCCCGAGCATCATGAACTGACACGAGCCGTCATGATGTCTGCGCAACCTGCACGTGTCTCCGGTGGGCAGATGCACCCGGCCGCATTCACCCCGCTGAGCCAGATCCTCGTTGATGGACGGGATGTGCAGTGCCGGCCGATCGCCGCGATCGAGATTCTTGTTCACCAGGTCCTCCTCGGGTAGATCAGATGGTGGGGTGGGTGCGCCGGTCGCCGACTCCCCCGATGGTCCGGCCGGTGGACAGCCGTGGGGTGTGCGAGCCGTCCACGGTGGCGGGGACCTCGATGGTCGCGCTCGACGGCAGGGCCGCCACCTCGAGTGCGGTCGTCGTCAGCCACGCCGCGGACAGCGCCTCGCCATCACACGCCCCGGCGAGCCGCCGGATTCGATGAGGTGAGCGGCACGCGAGGACAGCTGCGATCTCGTCGGCATGAAAGCTCCTGCCACGGGGCGACATGTCAGCCACCAGGGTCCGGAGCAACCATCCGAACCCTACGCTTGTCCCGCGCCGTCGCTCAGTACTACACCGTCTTCCGACTCGGCCGGGCCGGCATCCGGGCCGTCCGGCAGACCTCCCGCGACGGCTCTGGCCGGCAAGAAGGGTGGCGGCGATGCGGGCTGCGCTGACGAGAAGCGCGGCACCGCCCGGCGGGCGTACAGTCGATGTGCCGCTCTGGTCCCCGGTGGCCGCCGACCCGCCGCCGCGCATTCCCCTCGACCGAGGCGAACGCGACCGAACGTCCTCGCCATGCTGCACACGTCGCCATTTCCGCCATGACGGCACGGGCATTGCCAATCGCCGTTTTCACCGCATTGATGGCTGCGCGACTCCGTTCGGACCGTCGCTCCCTCCTGCGCTGGCACCGCGACCGAATCCGTAGGAATGAAACAGATTTTGTCCGCAACCTCATTTCGAAGAGAAAAGGAAAAAGCCATGACCCAGACACTGCACAGGACCGATGAACAACTCAAGGCCGCGGTGACCGACGAACTGAAGTGGAGCACCCCCGGTGTGAGTGACACGAACGTCGGAGTCGCGGTCAACCACGGCGCGGTCACCCTGTCCGGAGAGGTGGAGAGCTGGCCTGAGAAACAACTCGCGGAACACGCGGCATTACGCGTACGCGGGGTCACCGCCGTGGCGGAGGACATCACCGTGCGCAACAGCTGGTCAGGAATAAACGACACCGACATCGCACGGGAAGCCGGCGAGGCATTCGCCCGTTCCGTCACTGTCCCGGCCGAGACGGTGACGGCGACCGTCCACAAGCACGTCATCACCCTCAATGGCGAGGTTGCCTGGCACTACCAGCGGGAGGCCGCCGAAGAAGCCGTCCGCCACCTCAAAGGTGTCCTCCAGGTCTTCAACGCCATCACACTCAAGCCCGTCGCATCGCCGACCGACGTCAAGGCGGTCATCAATGCCGCGCTGGCGCGAACCGCCCAGGCCGAAGGTCGCGACATCACGGTGAACGTCAACCACGCCGGTCATGTCATGCTCGAAGGAACCGTGCATTCCTGGGCAGAACGGCGCGAGGTAGAACGCGCAGCGTGGTCGGCACCGGGCGTCACCGACCTCACCAACGCTCTCGAGATCCACTACTGACCGCCGCGACGGCGGGCCGCAGGCCGTAGTCGGCCTGCGGCTCCCCGTGAAAGATCATGATGGTGGCGACCGACTCCTCACTTTCGGTCCGCACGGGGTGCGGTGCGCAGAACACATCAGGGGTACGCGGTGACCGGCCCGGTCCGGCACCCCCTTGCGTACGATGCAAGGGTTGCCCTGCCCGTCGCGCAAGCGGAACAGCGGGCCGGTGACCCGGGCGGTGTCGGCTGCCGACAGCGGGAGCCGGGTGGGCTCGGCAGCCCACCGGCCGGGCACGCCGAGAGCGCCGCGATGGCGGCGGCGATGTGGGTCGACCCGCAGGTGGTGGCCCGGATCGGCTACCGGTCGTGGACCGGCGGGACTAGCTTTTCAGCAGTGTGGATGTGCCGGATTCGACGGTGTACGAGGCGGTGGTGCTGACCGGCGCCTCCCGCACGGCGATCGTCTCGACCGTGCGTGCGTCGGTGCGCCACTCGTGGTGGTTGACCGTGCAGCGCAGGTATCCGCGGCGGGAACCGTCGAAATACCGCACGTGCGGGTTCAGGACGGGGTTGGTCGCCTTGATCGGCGCGTCCAAGGCGGCGGGAAAGTCGGAGCTCACCGAGGTGGCCGTGAACTCGACCGCCACGGAGGGCTGCTCCGGCCGATCGAAGTCAAGCTTCAGCTCGCTGAACCAGCTGGAGTGGATGTCGCCGGCGAGGACCACCGGGTTGGCGACCTTCGCATCGTGCAGGTGCTGCAGCAGCCGGGTGCGCTGCGGCGCGTAGCCGTCCCACTGGTCGAGGTTGGCCAGGGTGGTCGGCCCGGCGCCGGACGGGTTGGGGAACTTGATGCGGCTCATCATCACCTGCTGGGCGATGACATTCCAGCGGGCGGGGCTGCGGTCGAGGCCGTGGAGCAGCCACCGCTCCTGGTCCTCGCCGGTCAGCGTGCCGGTCGTGTTCGCGAGCCCGGCCTCGGCCGGGCCGAAGTCGCCGGGGAAGCCGCCGGGCTGGTCGGTCCGGTACTGCCGGGTGTCGAGCACGTTGAACCGCACCAGCCGCCCGTAGTCGAAGCGGCGGAAGATGCGCAGGTCAGCGCGGCCGGGGCGCAGGTCGGCGCGGATCGGCATGTGCTCGTAGTACGCCTGGTACGCGGCCGCCCGCTGCTTCGCGAACTGCGCCGGCGTCTGCAGCTTGGCGCCGGTGTCATCGATCTCGTCGACCAGAGTGGCGTAGTTGTTCTCGGTCTCGTGGTCGTCCCAGGTCACGATCCACGGGAACGCCGCGTGGGCCGCCTGCAACGCCGGGTCACCCTTGTACTGCACGTGCCGGGCCCGGTAGTCGTCGAGCGTGACGAGCTGGTCGAGGCCGAGGGTCTGCGGGGTGGTGTGCCGGCGATCGGCGTACGCGCTGTCCGGGTCGTACTCGTAGATGTAGTCGCCCAGGTGGAAGACGACGTCGAGGTCCTCGGCCGCCAGTCCCCCAGTAGGCGGGCCAGTAGCCGTTCTGGAGGTCCTGGCAGTTGACGATGCCGAAGCGCAGCGCGCTGCCCGGGAACGCGGTCTTGGTCCGGCCGGTGGGGCTGATCCGTCCCAGCGCCCGGAAACGGTAGAAGTACTCGCGGCCGGCGTGCAGGCCGCGGGCGTCGACGTGCACCGAGTGCGCGAGTTCGGGACGCGCGTACGTGCGGCCCGAGCGGACGACCCGCCGGAAGTGCTCGTCGTGGGCGATCTGCCAGTCGACCTCGACGGCCCTGTTCGGCAGGCCGCCGGCCTTGATGAGGCGGGTCCACAGGATCACGGCGTCGGGCAGCGGGTCACCGCTGGCCACACCGAGGGGAAAGAGGTCGGCTGGCGCGGACGCGTACGCGGCGCCACCCGGCAGGGCGATGGCGCTCGCGGCGATGGCGGCGCCGGAGAGAAGCTGACGACGAGTTGGCATGCCGATCAGCCAATCCGCCGCCCATGACGACAGGGTGACGCCGGAGTGGATGCCACACTACCCATTGACGGCTTTGCCTGGCCGGCCATGAGCGTGCGTGCCGTCGGCCGGTGAAGCGAGGTGCCGGCCCCAGGTTTGATGGAGAGCTCGCTATTGCGGCAGTTCCTGCCGAACGAGGATTTCAACCCTCAGTCCCTGGCCGCCGCCTCGGTGATCGCATTGATGACGGGCATGCGAGACATGGAGCGCACGGCGTAACAGCGGGCGGATCCCCACGACCTGCACAGCCGTCACGGACTCACCCGCCGACCAGCCGGTTCGGCCGGGCCGGCGCCCTCGGAACATGGCGGGGCGTCCAGCAGCGCGGAGTGGGTGCGGTAGTTCACCTCGATGTCGAGGCCGTCGCCCAGGGGGCAGTAGAACGCGGTCCAGGTCGCTCCCCAGACCTGGAATCCGTCGCTGATCGCGCCGGGGTTCAGGCCGGCCGCGGTGAGTTCGGCGTGTTTGGTGTAGACGGCTTCGCGGGACTGCTGGATGAGACCGAAGTGGAAGCCCTTCGGGTACGCGGACCCGCCGCCCGGTACCGGATCGATCTGGGTGATGACGAACTCGGAGCCGTCGCTCCCGGCGACGGCGGCGAAGGAACCGCCACCGAACGCGGCGGGCGCGCGGCCCGTGTCGATGATCCGGTAGCCGAAGTGGGTGACGAGTGTGCCAGCGAGAGCGGTGACGTCGCTGGCGCAGAGGTTGATGTGGTTGAGACCCATGCTGGTGCCCGCTTTCAGGAGAAGAAGTCCCGCGTGCCGTCACGCGAGGTCACGCGCATTTCCTCCTGTCGTCTTGCTTTCCCTCAAAGTAGTTTTGCGGAAAAGATACTTTGTCGATCTGATATTTTGCAACCCGGACGGAGAGGGTGATGCGTGAGCGACGACATGACGGACCGACGGGCGCATGAGGTCATCGAGGGCCTCCGTGGACTGGCCGCGGCGCAGAGCGAACTGGGGCGCGTGTTCGCGCGGAGCATGCGCATGCACGGCACCGACGCGGTCGCGATCGTGGAGATCATCAGCGCGGAGGGCCGGGGTGAGCCGCTGACGCCCGCGCGCCTCGCCGAACGGATCGGGCTCACCACCGGCGCGACCTCGATCCTGCTGAACCGGCTCGAGCAGGCGGGCCACGTCGTGCGGACCCGTGAGCACAGCGACCGGCGGGTGGTCACGTTGCGCTCCACGCCCGGCATCCACGCCGCGGCCACCGCGTTCCACGAACCGCTGAGCCGGCTGCTCGGCACCGTGCTCGGCGACTACTCCCCCGCCGACCTGGACCGCATCGACTCGGTCGTCAGCCGGATGCGGTCGACGATGCACACCTACATGAGCGAGCTGGACCCGCCGGATCGGTCACCAGCGCCCGACCCCCGGCACTGAGCACGACACCGGCCGGCACCGCGACCGCCCGCCTGAAGTAGAGCCCCGCGCCGCCGCCGGCGCGGGGCAGGCGTCGCGCGTGGGGTCTCGCCTTCGCTACGGCCGCAGGCTCGGCGTCGAGTGGCCGAGTCCCACCTGGACCGTCGGCTCGTGCGGGCTCGGATGATCGGACATAAATCAGCAGACGTCGATCTCATCTCGATGCGAGACCGGCGCCCGAACCAGGAAATTAACGGCTTCCGCCACTGCACACCGGGCGCAGCGCGGGGACAAGACATCGACAATCTTCGGTGTAACGTCCGCCAGGATCAGCGGTCGCGCGACCCTCGCCGGCCGCGGCCTTTGCGCCTTCGGGGGAGGACATGAAGCGACGATTGTGGATAACTGCTGCCCTGGCAACGCTACTGACCTTGAATCTCGCGGTCGGGCGGGCCTACGCGGCCCCGCTGGTGGACCGCCCGGCTGCGGAACTGTTCGGCTCCGATGCGGTCTTCGGCATCGCCGGCAGCGGCGTCAACTCCGCCACCGGCAACTACTCGCTCTCGGCGTCGGACCTGGACTTTCCGGCCGGGCTCCTGCACTGGGGCCGCACCTACAATGCGCTCGACGACACGACCGGGCCGTTCGGCAAGGGCTGGACCGCCGATCTCAGTGCCCACCTCGTCGCCGAGGACGACGGCAGCGTGCGCTACCACGCCGACGACGGACGGGTGCTCACCTTCGCGCCGGCCTCCGGCGGTGGCTACACCCGGCCGCAGGACTTCGACGCCGACCTGACCCACAACGCGGACGGCACCTACAGCCTGCGGGGCCTGTCCGGTGACATCTGGGCCTTCGGCGCCGACGGCCGCGGCACCTCCCGGTCGTCGCAGGGCGTCCGGATCACCTTCGGCTACGACGCTCAGGGCCGGCTCCTGACCGCCACCCAGTCGTCCGGCCCGAGCCTGGCCATCACCTACACCGATGACCTGATCACCCAGGTCACCACCGGCGACCAGCGCTCGGTCGTCTACGCGTACGACAACGGCTTCCTCACCTCCGTGACCGGACCGACCGGAGTGATCGCCAACTACACCGCCGACGGCGGGCGCCTCGGCGACATCCGCGACGGCGAGGACCGGCTGGTCGTCACGAACCAGTACGACAGTGCCGGCCGGGTGACCCGCCAGGAGTACGGCTCCGGCGGCGACGCCACGTTCGTCTACGACCTCGACGCCGGCACCACCGTGGTGACCGCCACCGACGGCGCCAAGGCGACCTACCACCACGACACCACCGGGCACCTGACCTCGATCGACGACCCGGGCGGCGGCAGCATCACGCAGACCTTCGACGCCAGCGGCCGGATCACCACCGTGCACACCGCCGGCGGGCTGGACATCGCCCTGGCCTACGACGCCCGCGGCAACGTGCTGAGCCGCAGCATCGCCGACAGCGTCACCCGCTACGAGTACGACACCCTCGACCGGGTCGTCACGACGACCGACGCCACCGACGCGGTCACCCGGTACGCCTACAACGGCGACGACCGCGCCCCGTCGCGGATCACCGACCCGCTCGGCGCGGTCAGCACCAACACCGTGGTCGACGGACTGGTCACCGAGGCCACCGACGCGGCCGGCGCGGTCACCCGGTACGCCTACGACGCCGGGCGCCACCTGATCGAGCTGACCGACCCGGCCGGCGGGATCACCCGCTACGGCTACGACCAGGTCGGCCGCCCGACCGAGGTCACCACCCCGCTCGGCCTGACCACCAGGTACGCCTACGACGGTTCCGGCCGGGTCACCGCGGCCACCGATCCCGGCGGATCGGTCACCAAGTACCGCTACTCCACGGCCGGGCTGCTGCTCGACACCACCGACCCGAACGGCGCGGTCACCAAGAACAGCTACGACACCAACGGCCGGCTCGCCACGGTCGCCGACCCGCTGGACAACCGCACCAGCTACACCTACGGCGCGAACGGCCAGGTGGCCACCGTGACCGACCCGATCGGGGGTGTGGAGAAGTTCAGCTACGACCCGTTCGGCAGGGTCGCCCAGGCGACCACCCCGAGTGGGAACACCGTCAGCTACACCTACGACGCCGACGGCAACCAGACCAAACGCGACGCTCCGGCGGGCACCACCAAGAACACGTACGACAGCCGGGGCCTGCTCACCTCCTCCACCGACGCGATGGGCCGCACCACCACCTACGCGTACGACGCCAACGCCCGCCTGATCGCGGTGACCGACCCGATGGGCAACGTGAGCCGCACCTCGTACGACGCGGCCGGCCACGTGCTCACCCGCACCGACCCGAGCGGCGCGGTCACCCGGTACACCTACGACAAGGTGGGCCGCCCGCTGACCACCACCACCCCGCTCGGGCACGTCACCACCTACGGTTACGACGCGAACGGGCGCCTGACCACGGTCACCGACCCGCTCGGCGGGGTCACCCGCTACACCTACGACGCGGACGGCCGGCGCAACTCGCAGACCTCCGCGGCGGGCCTGGTCAGCCGGTCCGAGTTCGACAAGAACGGTCGTCTGGTCAAGGCGACCGGCCCGCGCGGCGGCGTCACCACCTACCAGTACGACGCCAAGGGCAACCAGATCGCGTCGACCGACCCGACCGGTGCGGTCAAGCACCTGACGTACGACGCGAAGGGCCGGCTCACCACGAGCAGCAACGCCAACGGTGAGACCACCGCCTACACCTACGACGGCGCCGGCAACCTGCTCACGATCACCGAGCCGAGCGGTTCGGTCACCACGTACACCTACGACAAGGCCGGCCGGCAGACCTCGTCCACCGACCCGCTCCACCGGGTCACCAAGCAGGCCTTCGACGCGTCCGGCAACCTGGCCGCGGTCACCGACCCGGACGGCAAGACCCTGCGGATGAGCTACGACGCGGTCGGTGAGCTGCTGACCCGGACCGGGGACGACGGCAAGGTCCAGTCGTTCACGTACGACGCGGACGGCCGCCGGACCAGCATGACCGACGCGACCGGGACCACCACCTACACCTACACCGCGAACAGCCGGGTCTCCGGGTTCACCGAACCGAACAAGGAGGCGTACGCCCTCACCTACGACGCGGACGGCAACCGGACCAGTCTGCGGTACCCGGACAAGCTCACGGTCACATACTCCTACGACGCGGGCAGCCGCCTGGTCGGGGTGGACGACCCGCGGGCCGGGCGGACCGCGTACACGGTGAACCCGGACGGTCAGGTGCTCAAAGCCGACCTGCCGGCCGGCGTGGTGCGCACCTACGGCTACGACGGCGGCATGCTCGTCAAGTACAAGCAGTTCGGCGGCCTGTCGGTCGCGCAGGACACCACGCTGGACCGCGACGGCGACGGACGGGTGGTCCAGCAGAGCGACTTCGGCGTCAGCACCAGGTTCGCCTACGACCCGGCCGGCCGGCTGGTCAAAGACGGCACCACGAGCTACACGTACGACGTCAACGGCAACCGCACCAAGGTCTCCCGGCCCGGCCTGGACACCGTCCTGCGGTACGACGCCGCCGACCAGCTGATCTCGACCGACACCGGGCTCAAGCACACCGACTACACCTACGACGCGGCCGGGCGCCTGACCGGTCGCGCGAGCCCCGGCCACGAGGTCCGCACCGAGTACGACTCGTTCGGCAAGCCGGTCGTGCGCAAGACCACCCACCTGCTGCTCACCACGGTGGAGAAGTCGGTCTACAACGGCGACGGCCTGCTCACCAGCATCGGCCCGGACAAGGGGCCGAAGACCACGTTCCAGTGGAGCGTCGGCGAACAGACCCCGCAGGTGCTGCGCGAGGACGGCAAAACCGATTTTGTGTACGGTGCCGGCCGGATCTCGGCCGACACCACGCTCGGAGCGGTCACGTTCTCCGAGGACGCCTACGGCTCGACGCTGTGGACGCTGCCCACCGCCGCGTGGGCGCTGGCGGCCAGGTACGACGCGTTCGGCAACCCGGACATCGCCGGGCTGCCCACGGCGGACGGCCCGCGCTTCGGCTACCGCGGTGAACTGTCGGCCGGCGCCCAGTCGGTCTACCTGCGAGCCCGCTGGTACTCCCCCGCGGAGGGCAGGTTCGACTCCCGCGACCCGCTGTCGGTGCTGATCGGCTCGTCGCGTCCGGCCAGCCCGTACCCGTACGCGAACGACAACCCGCTGAACATGGTCGACCCGCTCGGCCGGATCGCGCTGTTCGACTTCCTCTCCCAGCTCGTCATCGGGCTGCAAGGACTCAGCGGGTGGCAGAACTGCTGGGAGAACCCGGACCCGGGCAACTCGCTGTCCCGGCACCAGAAGTGCTTCCAGGGCAAGGGGCCGCTGTGGACCCGGGGCTGGGGTTTCAAGTCCGACTGCCTGTCCGGGGTGGAGGACTGCCTCAACGACACCTGGAACTCGGGTGCGCAGGAGAAGGCGGCGCACGCGCTGGCGATCAACGAACTCGCCCGGCAGTACGAGACCGGGTGGCAGCGGTTCAAGGACGACCAGCTCGGCTTCGGGGTGACGATGAGCAAACAGATCGACTGGGAGGTCGGTGACAACCCGGGTGTGCCGGGCGTCGACCCGGACATCGGCTACCAGGGCTTCCGGATCGACATCGTGACCAAGGAGAAGAACATCTACGAGGTCAAGCGGTACAAGGGCGAAGAGACCCGGACCGAAGTGGACAACCAGCTGCAGCGTTACCAGGACACCGGGCTGCACTGGTACGACATCGTCTGGGAGCGCGGCACCGAGCTGCAGCAGTGGGCGTCCACCTTCCCGGTGTACCCGCACTGGTACACGATCTTCCCGACCGAGGTCTATGTTTGGGGGCTCGGTCTGCCGGCCGGGCACGTGTACTTCACCGACGACGGCGACAAGGTTCCGGCCGGCGTGCGGACCAAGGGCGACCTGAACGAGGACAACGGCAACAGCGAGGCGGAGAACGGGGTCTTCGGCTGCGGCTTCTGCATCCCGATCCCGATCATCCCGGAGGTCCCGCTGGTACCGGTCTAGGCCCACCGACTCCCCAGGAGGATCCAGCATGGTCAGCGTCGAACCGGGTCTGACCCGCCGGTGGCGCAGCGGCAGCAACGCGGTGCTGCTGGTGCGTTCGCCGGAAGATCCGGACCGGGTCCGGGCGGCGCTGACCGCCGGGCTGGCCGACATCGCCGCGCTCGGCCCGGCGTTCGCGCCGGAACCGATCGCGGTGCCGGCCGGCCACCTCATGATCATTGATTTCGGCACCCGCCCGCCGTCGAGGTTCGCCACCGTGCCCGACCTGATCGCGGGCCGGCTCGTCGCGGCCGGCATCACCGACGCGGCGATCACCACCCCGGGCAGGATCGGTGACCGGTACGCGGTGGTCACCGGGCTCGGGCCGATCGCCCGGGCCTGGCTGCGCGGTCCGGTCGGCCGGCCGCTCGGTGACGCGCCGCGCGGCGCCGGGGACCTGCTGCGGATCGCGGCCGGCTGGGTGCGGGACACCGCGCCCGGCCTGCCGCCCCGGGGTGTCGTCGTCTCGGCCGAGGTCGAGCTGGCCTGGCCCGGTGTGGTGGACGCGCTGCTCCCGGCCCTGCGCACCGGCGCCCCGGTCTCCGTCGTGGCCAGCGACTTCGCCACCACCGCGACGGTGGCCGCGGTGGCCGGCACCCTGGGTGGCACGGTCAAACAGGCCACGCTCACCGCCGCCGGCCAGGACGTCACCCTGGCCATGCGCGCTCAGCGCGACCTCGCCCGGGCCGAAGCCGAGCGCCTGGCCTGGGCCGGCGTCGAAGCGGCACCGACCGCTCGCGACGCGCTCTCCACCCACTGGGAGGGCCGCCGGCCCGGCGGCGAGCACGTGCCCGACCTGATCGTGCCGGCCGCGATGTGGTTCCAGGTGCTCTCGCCCGGCCATCTGGCCCGGCTGGGCGGCCCGCCGCCCGGTGCCGAGCCGCTCGGCGCGGGCCGGGTCGGGCTGACCGTCGGCGAGCCGGAGCAGTGGCTGCCCGGCCACCCCGACGAGGCCGGGGTGCGGGCCCGTGCCGGGCAGCTGCTGGCCGCCTGCCTGGTCGACGAGGACACCGGGCTGCGGCTGATGCGGGAGCGGCTCACCGCGGCGCGGGCCCGCGACACCGACGGCTTCTTCCCCGGCCGATGAGGCGTCACCGCAGCGGCGCGCTCGTCGTGGTCCTGGCGCTGGCCGTGAGCCTGCCGGCCGGCTGCCGGCGCGCCGGGCCGACCGACGGTTGCCCGCCCGGCGAGGTGGCGCCGGTCGTCTCGGGCCCGCCGCCGAGCACACCGGGCACACCCGAGGCGCTGTGGGTGGCCGATCGGAACGGGTCGCTGCGCGCCGTCGACTCCCGCACCGACCGGCTGAGCGCGACGATCGCGCTGCGCCCGTCCGTGGCGATGCTGATGGCGGCCGGTGGCGGCCGGCTGTTCACCTACGCGCTCGACCGTGGCGACGTGACCGTCGTCGATCCGGTCACGGCCCGCGTCGTCGGGCACGCCGGCGTGCACGCGGCCCGGCCGTTCGCACAGAATCGCCTGGTCTTCGCGCACCGGGCGCTGTGGATCGCCCAGCCCGGCCGGTTGTGGCGGATCTCCCCGGCGGCGCGCGTGAGCTCGTCACCGCTGCCGGCCGGGTTCACCCCGGCCGGGCTGGTCGGCGACGGCCGCTGGCTGTGGCTCACCGACGGGCGCGGCCTGCTGCGCGTCGACCCGGCGGCCCCGGCGCACACCGTGGCGGTCCCGCTCGCCGAGGGCGTCGCGCAGCTCGTGCCCGGCCTCTACGCCAGCGGCGTGAACTCGGCCACGGTGCGCCGGCTCGACCCGGACACCGGCCGCCAGGTGCAGGCCGTCGACCTCGGCGAACCGGTGCTGTCGCTGGTCGGCTCCGGTGCCGACGTGTGGGCGACCGGCACCTGCGGCACCCTGACCCGGCTCGCCGACCGGCACGGTGTGCGGGTCTCCGACGTCTCGCAGGACCTGCCCTCGGTCGAGGCCTCCGGTTCGCTCTGGGTGGGCGACGAGGTCCGCTCCCAGGTGGTCCGCGTCGACGCCGCGACCGGAGCGGTGCTGGCCCGTACCCCGTTCACCGCCGCCGATCCGGACGACCCGGCCTTCGTCCTGGTGGCCGGGCGATCCACGATCTGGGTGGTCGACCGCCACGTCTCGCGCGCCGACCCGGCCACGAATGTGATCACCCGGGTGCTGCCGGACGCCGATCCGCTCGCGGTCGCGGTCGCGGCGCCACCGCGCTGAGCGGCCGCCGGGTCGCGGGCGGTGGCGTCCGGTCAGGCGCGGCGGGCCCGGCAGAGCAGGATCGCGGCGTAACCGTGTGCACCGTGCTGGGCCGTCGGGATGACCTCGATCCCCTCCTCGTGCAGCGGTTCGAAGTCGGGGCGCAGGGCCCCGCGCAGGTCGCGTTCGTCGATGTCGGCGCCCGGGAAGGTCTTGCCGCCGACCGTGTAGCCGCGGCACCGGCGCAGCGCCGCGGTGAGGAACAGGCCGCCGGGCTGGACCAGGCCGGTGATGTGCCGCATGAACAGCTGCCACGTGGCCCGGTCGCCGGTCGCCGAGTCCGCGCAGTAGGCACTGACCACTGTCGGGTAACTCCGGTTCAGTGGACGAGGGTGGCGGGCGTCCACCCGTACCAATGTGGTGATCTTTGCCCGGGTGAGGTCTTCGCGCGCGGTCACCTCGGCGTCGGTCGGCCAGGGGTTGCCCTCGCACTGCAGGGTGTACCGGACGAACGGCCGCCAGTCGTGGGCGCCCGGTGCCCGCTCGATCCACCGCTGGATCTCGGCCAGGTTCTCCGGAAGGTAGTCGCCCAGATGGATCTCGGATGCCGTCTCGGCGCACGCGAACACGTGGTGCAGGGTGGGCCCGGTCCCGAAGTAGAGGATCGGCTGGTCCCGTTCGGCCTGGCGCAGCGCGTCGACCAGGAACGCGATGGTGGCGATCTCGTCCGGTTCGACCGTGCGGTAGTAGTCGGTGAGGTACTCCCCCGGCACCCAGTCGGTGTCGAACGACGCGTGCCTGCGGTGACGGCCCAGGACGGTCCGGGTGAGGCGGGCGAGCGCGCCCTCGTAGAACGCGGCGCCGAGGTTGGCACCGCCGAGGAAGATCAGCGCCTGATCGGTGGTGATCGCCTCGGTCGCGACGGCGGCGCCGAACGCGGCCAGGTAGTACGGCACCTCCTTGGCGATCTCGGTGCCGGTGTAGGCCACGGCGGCGGCCAGCCGGGCGGCGCGCCCGGCACCGAAGCGGCGGCGGGTGAGGTCGTATGCCAGCTTGGACAGCACGTTGGTGCTCGTCCCGGTCGCCGCCAGCAGGCTGCCGTTCGCCTGCAGGCCGGCGCGCAGCCCGAACACCCAGGCCGCGTAGCTCACCAGCAGGAACACCACCACCGATCGGTGACCGAGGTCGGCGAGCAACCCGGAGGCGACCAGACCGGCGCCGACGGCCGCCGCCCAGGCGTCCAGCGCGTAGGTGGACGCCGCGGTGGCCGCCAGGCTCACGGCCCAGGCGGCGGCCGGCGACATCGTCGAAGTCCGGCGACCCGGATGGTGCGCTGCACCCATCGTTCCTCCTGACGGAAGGTTCGTCATGGAGAGGACGGACGACGCCTGATGCGTACGTCCCCTTGCCGACAGCGCGAGCGACCGGGGACGGCCTCAGCCTGGACCAGCGCCTGCTCGGGTGTTTCCTTCGTCAGTGCGCGTTCTGGGGTCGGACCAGCCGGTGCGCGGTGGCGGGGAGTTCGACGTCCGGCTTCAGCGGGGAGGGTGCGACCCGGAGGATGCGGGCGATCCCGGCCGGCAGCCACCAGTTGTAGGTGCCGAGAAGCGACACCATGGCCGGCACCAGCAAGGCCCGGACGACTGTCGCGTCCAGCAGGATGCCCACGCCGAGGGCGGTGGCCAGGATCTTGATGTCGGTCTGCGGTGCCGAGCCCAGGGCGGCGAAGGCGAAGAACAGGATCAGTGCCGCCGAGGTGACCAGGCGTCCGGTCCGGCCGAGGCCGTGCTCGACCGCGTAGGCGGTGGAACCGGTGCGCTCGTACTCCTCGCGCATGCGGTCCAGGATGAACACCTCGTAGTCCATCGACAGGCCGAACAGGAACGCGAAGATCAGCACCGGTAGCCAGAACGTCATGGCTCCGGTGCCGGCGATGCCGAAGACTGCTTGCGAGCCGTTGCCGTCCTGCCAGAACCAGGTGGCGATGCCGAAGGCGGCCGCCACGCTGGCCAGGTTGAGCACCACGGCCTTGAGCGGCAGCAGCAACGATCGGAAGGCTCGCACCAGGAGCACGAAAACGACCAGGGCGATGAGCGCGATCACGTACGGGAGCTTGTCGTACACCGCCCTCTGGAAGTCGATCACCTGCGCGCCGGGTCCCGTCACCCCGGCGTAGCCGGGCAGGTCTCCGGTCACCTCCCGGACGGCGGTCACGACGGTGACGCTCGTGTTGTCCACGGTCTCGTGGTCGGGCACCACCACGACCGCGGTGGCTCCGCTCGCGGCGGGCTCGAGGCGGATCGCCATCCGGACGCCGTCGACGGACCCTGCCGCGTCGGCGAAGGCCTGCGCGTCACCGCCGGGCGCGACCAGCAACGTCACCGGAGTCAGGACGCCGTTGCCCACGCCGCCGGCCCGCAGCGATGTCAGCGTGTCGTGGGCCGCGCCGCTGGAGGCCAGCGACCCGGAGCCCGAGGACCCGATCTGCAGCCCGGACAGCGGGACGATGGCGATCGTCAGTGCGGCGACGGCGGAGCCGGCGGCGATCCAGCGGTAGCGGATCACCCCGCGGGTCCAGGTCAGCCAGGCGGCCGAGGCGTGCTTCTCCTTGCGGAGGCGCGGCCAGTCGACCCGTGGTCCGGCGAGGCTCAGCAGGGCGGGTAGCAGGGTCAGCACCACCAGCGTGCTGATCAGGGGGATGAGCAAACCGCCGAGACCCATGCTGCGGACCAGCGGCACGTTCACCGCGACCAGCGCGACGAGGCTGACGGCCACGGTGATCCCGGAGGCCAGCACCGCCTTGCCCGCCGTGACCATGGCGGTGACGACGGCGTCGTCGCCGGACCTGCCCCGGGCGCGTTCCTCACGCCAGCGCGAGACCACCAGCAGCGAGTAGTCGATCGCCACGCCCAGGCCGATCAGCGCGATCAGGAACTGCACGACGCCCGAGACCTCGGTGACCGTGGTCAGGACCAGCACGGCGAGGAAGGTCGACAGGATCGACACGGCCGCGATCAGCAGCGGCACGAAGGCCAGGAACGAGGCGAAGACGAACAGCAGGACGATCAGGGCACCGGCCGCGCCGATCAAGGTCTCGGCGAGCACACCGGCCCCCTCGTCGGGGTTGGCACCGCCGGCCACCAACTGCTGATAGCTGATCACTGTCGCGTCCAGGCCTCGCGGGAGCGCCGCCGCCGTCACGGTCGACGCGAGGCTCGGCCCCTGCGCCGGCGGTGCGAAGACCAGCAGGAAGGTGCTGCGCCCGTCATCGGTCAGGAACCGCTGGTCCCCGGTGCTGCCGTAGTCGAGCACCTGCCGGCCGGGCAGCGCCCGGAGCGCCGCGGCGACACCGGCCACCTCGGCCCGTTCGATCTTCCTCCCGTCCGGTGCGGTGAGCACCGGAACCGAGGCGGCGCCGCCGTCGATGCCGTAGGCCCGGGCGAGGTCGGCCTGCGTGTCCGACCCTTCCTGGCCGGGCACCGAGAAGTCGGCCGACAACCGGTCGGGCACCCGCGCGGCGGCGAAACCGCCGGCCAGCATGGCGACGATCCAGAAGCCGACCACCCACCATCGACGCCTCAGGACGGCGTGAGCGAATCGTTGCATGGAGGGGCTCCTCAATCGTGAGGCGAGGCGTCACAACTACCTCGCTTCTAAAGTCACTTCAAACTAAAGGAACTCTTGGATCGAGTAAAGTGCGGGCATGGCGGAGCAGCGTGAGGAAGCCGACACCCTCTTCAGCCCTGGTCAGCGCTCCCGGGTGCTGCAGCTGATGCGCGCCTACACCGACGCGCACCTCGAGCACACCCGCCACCTGGCCCGGTCGCTCGGCGTGCATGTGAACGACGCCGTCGCCGTCTCGGAGATCCTGTGGGCCGAGGTCGTCGGCGATCCGCTGACGCCGGTGGGGCTGTCCGACCGCATCGGCCACACCTCGGGCGCCACCACGACCCTGCTGAACCGCCTGGAGACCGCCGGGCTGGTCGTGCGCAGCCGGGAGGACTCCGACCGGCGCATCGTCAGACTCCGGCTGACGCCCGAAGCACGCTCCCGCACCGAGACGTTCCTCGCCCCGACCGGCGAGCAGCTCAATCAGGTCCTCGACGGCTACGACAACGACGCTCTGCGGCAGCTCGAAGGGCTGCTCACCGACATCGTCGCGGTGACCGCCGCCCGCAACGAACACCTGCGCGCGGCCTCCGGCAGGTCGGCCCGGCCATCCGAGGCCGAGAGGTAGTCACCGGATGGGCCGCGAGTGATCAGCCGGGTGGTTCGCACCGGGATCCTGCCGACCGGCCCGACGACGCGGTCGTGGTGGTGGCGCACCCGTGCCGCCGCGGCCCGTCACGTGACGGTGTCACCGCGCTCGGGCCGGCTGCGGTGCCGGATCTGGTCGGTGCGGGCGGTGACGGCGTCGATCTGACCGGTCAGCGCCGGGTGATCGCCCAGGTGCCGCTGGGTCGCGGCGAGCAGGCCGGGCAGGGCCGACGCGTCCGGGTCGCCGAGCGCGTCGTGCAGCCGGGCGAGTGCCTCGCCGGCCGTCGCGTCGAGGTCGGTGAGCGCGGTGATCTGACCGGCCAGCCGGCGCAGGTCAGCGGTGTTGTCATTGGCCCATCGGGCAACGGCCCGGCTCGCGGCGCGGCGGTCCCGCTCGGCCTGCACCCGGGCGTCGCGGGTCGCGTCCGGCTGCTCCGTCGGGGCCGAGGCGCTGCGCAGATATCGACGCTCGGCGGCCTGACGGCTCGCGACGCCCAGCGCGGGGGCCAGCGCCTGCCAGGAGACACCGGCGGCGCGGGCCGCGGCGATCAGCACCGGCTCGAGGCCGGCGAGTTCGCTCTGCGTCCGGCGCAACAACACGAGGGCGTCGAGCAACTCGGCCGGGCTCACCGCGGTGTCGCCGGCGGCCGGTTGCCCGACGTGGGCCGCGGTGGCGGCGAGCGCGGCCGCGGCCGCGGTCAGATCCCAGCGGGTCGCCTCCGCTGCGGGCCCGGGCGTCTCGGTCATCGCCGTCCTCTCCGCACGAACTCTCCCGTGTCATCTTTTCGTTGACATTCCGCTTGTCATCGTTTCGATGACGTGTTAGAAACAAGGTATCGCGCATTGACCCCGTAGTCGAGACCGCAGGAGGTGGGACCATGTTGATGCGCAGCGAACCCTTCACCGAGGTC
>NZ_LLZH01000016.1:0-26453 GCF_001509495.1 Actinoplanes awajinensis subsp. mycoplanecinus
GTAGTCCACACAACCGCTGAGACTTGACGGTGGCTGCTTGCTGTCCACGGACAAACCCACACCGTCACAACAGGTCAGAACGGATCTCCTGCTGGAGTAGTAGGCGCGAAATATCCGTCCATAGCGGGCCTTGACGAAAGTCGGCATATGCGGCGATGCAGTTCCCGGGATTGAAGAGGGCATACATGAGCGCGCCGGACGGCGCGGGGTCGCCGGGATGCGCCAGGCGCACGCTTACCTCGACCAGACCTTGATCTCTTAGTACGTGGTAAACGCGGTCCGCATCAGCTTCTGTCGCCGGCCGGCGGGTCACGCAAGGCGAGTCCTCCCACCCGCAGATCGCCTCGATGAGGGCAGGTCCTGCCGCGGCCGCCCGTGCCCGGAAGAAGGCACCGGGATCCAGCCCGGGCAGCGTGGGTGCGCCGTACACCTCATCGATTCTTCCGTATTGGGGGCAGAAACCAACTCCCTCAGCCTGGTCGCGGTCACCGGGGCACGTGGAGCTGTCGGTCCTCTCCGGCTCAGGACCCTTCAGCCGCCAGACAAGCGTGCCCACACCCGCAAGGACCAGTACGGTGATCGCCACTCCTAGGAGCTGCCTGAGTCGCGAAGCCGAAGGCGGGTCTGCAGAGAACACATCACTTCATCGGCGCCGTGGAGCGGTCATCAAGTCGAACGCGTCACGGATCGAGAGCGAGCGGGCGGCGACTCACGCTGCCGGTCTGCTCGAGCCGGCCCGTAGGGCGTGATGGATGGCCGAGGCTGCATCGACGGCGATGTGAGTGGGGCGGTAGGCATCCAGGTTCCAGGACCGGCCGTCGGCGACCCATACGCTGCGGAGACCCAGCGAAATCGCGCCGCCGATGTCGGCCTGCGGGGAGTCGCCGACGACCCAGGCGTCGGCCAAGGGCACGGCAGCGAGGGCGGTCGCCGCCCGGAAGATCTCTGGGTTGGGCTTCTTGTGGCCGACCGCCTCCGACACCGCCCAACCCTGGACCAGCCGGTCGAGGCCGGTGTTGCGGATCTTGAGTTCCTGCTGTGCGGTGCGGCCGTTGGTCACGATCACGCAGGCCCAGCCGTCGTGGCGGGCCGCGAGCAGGGCGTCCTTGGTGGCGTCGGCCAGTCGGGCATGCTCGGCGCCGCCGCTGTCGAGAAGACTTTTGATCGCGGTGGCCGGTACCGCGTTCCGGTACCGGTCGGTCAGGGCGGCGGCGAGCACGTCCCGGGCGGTGTACCCGCTCGCGTCCGCGCTCATCACCCAGGCCACGTCGGCGTCCGCCAGCCCATGGTCGGCGAGGAAGACGGCGACCGCGCTACGGAAGGCCGCGTCTCGATCGATCAGCGTGTTGTCCAGATCCACCAACAGCAACGGCACGGCCACCAGCAGATCATGCGCCCTCTCACGCCTGCGCCAGATAGCGCAGCCCCCGCTTCATGAACGTGCGCGGGTTGGTGTCCAGATAGCGCGCCCACGCCGGCTCCGTCTCCCCGCGCAGCCAGGCATAACGCGCCAGGGCGTAGCCGAACATCGGCTCGGTCAGATAGCCCAGCCTCGACGTGCGATAGCTGTTCTCGCCGCGGGAGAACTCGAAGGCGGCGTTCGCGCCGAAGATGCCCAGGCCGAAGAAGACGGTGAGCAGGTCGGTCAGCGGCTCGTGATCGCGGCGGTCCGGCCGGACCCGACCGTCGGCCAGCAGCAGCACGTGGCCCAGCTCGTGGGCGATCGTCGCGACCAGCGCGGTCGGTGCGGCGGCCTGCTCGTCCTGGATCCCGATGATCGAGCGGCCGTCGCGGACCCGGTGATGACCGGCCGCGCCCTGCGAGCTCCAGCTCATCGGCACGTGCGCGGCCAGTTCCGGCTCGGTGTCGCCGGCGTAGTGCTCGAGTTCGACCCGGGCCGGGTCGACGCCCATGTGGCCGCAGAGCCGGCCGAGCACCGCCCGGATGTCGTCGCGCCCGCCGCGGTAGTCGCCCGGGAAGAAGTCGTCGGTGGGCAGCACCACCGTGCCGCGCAACCGGCCGGTGCCGAACTCGGCGACCAGCCAGTCGAGCGACGTCTCGATCCAGTCCTGCTCGACCTGTCGTACCGGGCACTCGGCCCGTCCCCACCAGCGCACGCCTTCGAGTGTGCACCCGCGCCGCCATATCTCTAGTCTGCCGATAGGTTCACTAGGATACGGTGGCGCTGTGCCGAAACGGTCGAGTGCTCCCCTGGCCGTCTGCCTGTGCGCGGCCTTCACCACGCTGCTCGACCAGGCCAGCCTGACCACCGCGATCCCCGCCCTGCGCGGCTCCCTCGGTGCCGGACCGGCCACGCTGCAATGGATCATCGCGGGTTATTCGCTGACGTTCGGGCTCGCCCTGGTCCCGGCCGGGCGCCTCGGCGACGCACACGGGCGGCGGGCGCTCTTCGCCGGCGGGGTCGCACTGTTCACCGTCGCGGCGATCGTCGCCGGCACGGCCTCCGAGCCGTGGGTGGTCGCGGTCGCCCGGCTGACCCAGGGCATCGGCGCGGGCACGGTCAACCCCCAGGTGTACGGCATCATCCAGGACCTCTACACCGGCCGGGACCGCACCAGGGCGCTGGGCGCCTACGCCACCGTGGGCGGCATCGCCGGGGTGATCGGCCCACCCCTCGGCGGCATCGTGCTGGACCTGGCCGGCGACGAGCTGGGCTGGCGCCTGGTGCTGCTGTTCACCGTCCCGTTCGGGCTGGCCACCGTACCCCTGGCGCTGATCTTCTTGCCCGCGGACCGGGAGCGGACCGCCCGTCGGACCACCCTCGATCTGCCCGGCCTGGCCCTGCTCGGCCTGGTCACGTTGTGTCTGCTACTGCCGTTCGTGCTGCCCGCCGGGCAGGGGCCGCCGGTTGTCGTGTGGCCGCTCGCGGCGATCGCGGCGGTGATCGCGCTGACCCGCTGGGAGGCCCGCTACGCCCGATCCGGGCGCACCCCGGTGCTGATCCCGGAGCTGTTGCGCTCGCGCGGGTTCCGGCTCGGCACGCTCACCGCGATGTTCCAGTTCGGCGCGTCGCTCGCCACCACCCTGGTGCTGGTACTGCACCTGCAGGACACGCTCGGCTGGTCGCCGCTGCGCACCGCGCTCACCCTGCTGCCCAGCGGCCTCGGGTTCGCCCTCGCGTCGTCGCAGAGCTGGCGTCTGGTCAGCCGGTACGGCCGGCCCAGCGTGACCGCCGCCCTGGCCGGCTGCGCGCTGACCATCGCCGCCACCATCGTCGTGCTGCACACCGCCTCGGGCGTCGCGCTCGGCATCGGGCTGGCCGGCACCCAGCTCGCGATGGGCCTGACCGGCGGGCTGATCATCTCGCCGAACCAGGCGCTGACCCTGGTCCACGCGCCGGCCGCGGTGGCCGGACTGGCCGGGGCGTTCCTGCAGGTGTCGCAGCGGATCTCGGCGACGCTCGCCACCGCCGCGGTCACCGGCGTGCTGACCGGCCCGCCCGGGCTGGTGTTCTGCCTGGCCATGATGCTCGTGGCGACGCTGTTCGCGGCCCTCGACAACCGCACCACTGCGACGCAGGCAACCTCCCCACAAACCCTAGCTCGACTATAGGCTTTGCAGGATTAGGAGGTCCCGATGAGCGTTACACGACCACACCTGGCCCTCGAGGTGGACGGGGCCGGCGCGCACCCGGCGGCCGGGCACGCCGGACCGGCCGGTGACATCGCCGCCCTGACCGCCCGGGTCACCACCGCCGAGGCGGCCGGCTTCGCGCTGGTCACCATCGCCGATGCGGCGCTGCCGCCGCCCGGTGGCCCGGCGCGGATCGAGGCCGGCGTCCGGGCGAGCTTCCTGTCCCGGCGCACCCAGCGGATCGGGCTCGCACCCACCCTGCACGTCACCGTCACCGAGCCGTTCCACCTGGCCACCCAGCTCGCCTCGCTGGACCACGCGTCGCTCGGCCGGGCCGGCTGGGTGGTCGGCGCCGACCACAGCGCCGCGGTCTACGCGACGGTCGGGCTGCCCCGGCTCGACGGCGCCGCGCTGCGTCAGGAGATCGCCGACGGGATCGACGTGGCCCGGCAACTCTGGGACTCCTGGGAGGACGACGCGATCATCCGCGACCGGGTGACCAGCCGGTTCCTCGACGCCGACCGGGTGCACCACGTCAACTTCACCGGTGAGCGGTTCTCCGTGGTCGGCCCACTGATCACGCCCCGGCCGCCGCAGGGCCAGCTCGTCGTGCTCGGCGCGGACACCCTCGGCGTCACCGGCCGGCTCGACGTGGCGCTGGTCGCCGCGCCCACCGTCGACGAGGTCGCCGACCGGGCCCGGCAGGCGCGCGCGGACGGCGCCCCGCTGGTCGTCGCCGACCTGGACGTGCTGCTCGGCGCGGACCGGCTCGCCGCCCTGGACGCGGTCGCGCCGTGGGGACCGGCGCAGCGGCTGCGGCACACCGGCAGCGCCGAGGACCTGCGCGACCTGCTGGATCGGCTGGCCGGCCTGGTCGACGGGGTCCGGCTGCACCCGGCCGAGCTGCACGTCGACCTGCCCCGGCTGGCCACTGGGCTGGGGCGCCGCCCGGTCACCGGGCCGACCCTGCGCGACACGCTCGGGCTGCACCGGCCCGTCAACCGGTTCGCCACCGCCGGATAGGAGGATGCACATGTCACCGCGCCTGCACCTGGGAGTGTTCTTCACCGGCGTCGGACCGCAACTGGTCTGGACCGATCCGGCGTTCAGCACGCACACCCACATCGACACGTTCGTCGCCACCGCGCAGACCCTGGAACGGGGACTGTTCGACGCGTTCTTCCTCGGTGAGGGGCTGCGCGTACGGGAAAATCGCGGACGCGTCCACGATCTGGACGTCGCCGGGCGGCCCGATGCGATCACCCAGCTCGCGGCTCTGGCCGCGGTGACCGAACGGATCGGCCTGGTCGCCACGCAGAACACCACCTACAACTTCCCGGCCGACCTGGCCCGGCGGCTCGCCAGCCTGGACGCGGTCTCCGGCGGGCGGGCCGGCTGGAACATCGTGACCACCGACAACGCCTGGACCGGGGAGAACTTCCGGCGCGGCGGCTGGCTGCCGCACGAGCGCCGCTACGAGCGGGCCGGCGCGTTCGTCGAGACCGCCAAGGCGCTGTGGGCCGGAACGGCGGTGGACCGGCACGACGACCTGATCTCGGTCACCGCGCCGCCCACGGTGCCGGCCCGGCCGGTGCTCTTCCAGGCCGGCGACTCGGCCGGCGGACGCGACCTGGCGGCCCGGCACGCCGACGTGGTCTTCTCGGCGAACACCGACTACGACAAGGCCGTGGCCTACGCTGCGGACCTGCGCCGACGACTCGCCGGTTATGGCCGGTCGGCGGACTCGCTGCGGATCCTGCCGGGTGCGGCCGTGGTCCTCGGCGACACACCCGCGCAGGCCGCGGAGAAGGCCGCGTGGATCCAGCGGGAGCAGGTCACCGGGCCGCGCGCGCTGGCCTTCCTCGAGCAGTACTGGGGCAAGGACCTGTCCGGCTACGACCCGGACGGGCCGCTGCCGGACATCGAACCGGCCGAGGGCGAACTCGACCCGTCCCGCGGCACCATCGCGATCGAGCACCGGACCGGCAAGGCCGAGCGGATCGCCGGGTGGCGCGCGCTCGCCGCGCAACGCCGGCTGTCCATCCGTGACCTGGTCGTCGAGGTGACCCCGCAGCACAGCACGTTCGTCGGGACGCCGGGGCAGATCGCCGACGAGTGGACCCGCTACGTCCGGGACCGGGCGGTGGACGGCTTCAACATCCTGCCGCAGCTGCTGCCCGGCAGCATCGAGGACATCGTCGACAAGCTGGTGCCGGAGCTGCAGGAGCGCGGCGTCTACCGCACCGCGTACGAGGGCACCACCCTGCGCGACCACCTGGACCTCCCCGCCTAAGCGACCGCCCGGGCCTCTCCCCCGACGGCGGGGAGGGGCGGGGCGGCGTCGATCAGCGCGGACAGGTCGGCGGCCGAGCCCTCGGTCAACCGGTAGACCCCCTGGATGCTCATCGAGTTGGTGAGGCGGCCGTCGACGACGTGTTTCGGGGTGCGGGTGACACCCTTCGCATTACGCCAGGTGAGCGTCGGCAGCAGGTCGCCGGGGACGGTGACGTCGAAGCGGATCGGGGTCGCATCGACGTGCACCGGCGCGGCACCGCAGCGACCGGCGCCGAGCGCGTCGTCCCACCCGGGATGCCCCTGATAGGCCGGGTCGGCCCAGAACGCCGGCAGCGCGCCACAGCACGCCGACTGCTTCCAGTCGAGCACCCGCAACCGGCTGACCACGTGGATCACGCACTTGCTGACGTGCAGCGCGAAAACCTCGTCACCGGTGTCCACCGAACCCCAGCCGACCGAGGAGCCGTGCGCGCCACTGAAGACCACCGGTGGCCGGCGCCCGACGAAACCCTTGCGCAGCGGGCGGCACACATCCTGGGTCCACAGTGCGGTGAAGGCGACTGACATGCGAGCGATTCTAGGGAGACCCACCGACATTTTTTCGTACGCCGGCGCGCACCTTGCCCGCGACCCGTGGGCGGGGCACCCCGTCGACGGCGGTGCAGATGCCGAAGACCCGGGCGAAACCGGTCCAGCCGTTCACCCGGCCGCGGTTGTTGCTGATCTGCACGCGCGCGGTGTCCGCCTGGATCGCGGAGACCAGGTGAAGGTACGTCGAGCCGGCCACCCGGGCCAGCACGATGTCGCCGACCTCCAGCTTGGCCGGGTCGACCGGGGCGACGGTGACCAGCTGACGGCTGCGGATCAGCGGGACCATCGACGACCCGGTGGGCCGGAACTCGATCACCGCGCCGGCCGCCACCCGGGCCGCGTGCGCGTCCAGGGCACCCATCGGCTCAGCCCTCCGCACCGAGGCGGGCGCGGACCTCCATCAGCGCGAAGCCGAGCAGGTTGAGACCGCGCCACCGCCCCGGGTCGTCGGCGCGTGGGTCGTCGCGGGTCAGCCCGATCCCCCAGATGCGATCCATCGGGCTCGCCTCGACCAGCACACGGGTGCCGGTACCGGCCAAGAACGTACCCAAATCGGGGTTTTGGTGGAATTTGGCGAGATTGCCGGTGACCACGATCGCGACGCGATGGTCGTTCCAGACCTGCTGGTCGAAGCGGGCCACCCGGCCGCCGAGGGTCTTCGCCTGCCGGGGATGACCGCACGCGAGGATCTGCGCGGCCATCGCGGTGTCGCCGAACAGCGTCGCCTTGCCCCACATCATGTAGTGCTCCGCGGTCGCGAACCGGATGCCGTCGACGGTGAAACCCTCCGGCGACCACTGGCTCAGGCAGCTCGCGCTGACGCTCCCGTCGCGGGCCGGGGTGTGCCCCCAGAAGTGCAGGTACTTGACCCGCTGACCAGCCGCGGTCAGAGCGGCCAGGTCGGCGACGGTGCGAACCTCGGCGATCATGCCGCCGAGTCTGCGGCATCCGCGGCCGGAAAGCGCCCCATTTACCGGGCAGCGCGGCGCGGACGAATTGACTACGATCTTCCTGTTTCAGGTACGCGGTGCGGAAGGGGACCTGTCGTGACGGATCCGTTGAAAAGCTCCAGGATCGACACGTCGGTAGCCCATCCGGCCCGGCGCTACGACTATCTGCTCGGCGGCAAGGACAACTTCGAGGCCGACCGGCAGTCCGCCGACGAGATCGAGAAACGTCACCCGACGGCCCGGCTCAGCGCCCTGGAGAACCGGTTCTTCATGCACCGCGCGGTGCGATTCATGGCCCGGCAGGGCATCCGGCAGTTCCTCGACATCGGCACCGGCATCCCGACCTCGCCGAACACCCACGAGATCGCCCAGGAGACCGACGCGTCCGCGCGGATCGTCTACGTCGACAACGACCCGCTGGTGCTGGTGCACGCCCGGGCGCTGCTGACCGGCGCGCCGCAGGGCCGGACCACCTACATCGAGGCCGACCTGCGCCGGCCGGCTGAGATCCTGGACGACCCCGGCCTGCGGGCCACCCTGGACCTGTCCCAGCCGGTCGGTCTGCTGCTGATCGCCGTGCTGCACTTCATCCGCGACGACGACGATCCGCGAGCCATCCTGGACACCCTGATCGGTGCGCTGCCGGCCGGCAGTATCGTCGCCGCCTCGAACGCGACGCCGGAGTACATGCCGGCCGAGCAGATCACCGCGCTGCGCAAGGTGATGGAACGCCAGTGGCAGGACCGCACCGGCGCCGAGCTGACCGCCCTGTTCACCCATCCGGACCTGCGGCTGGTGGCGCCGGGCGTGCAGTCGGTGTCGCAGTGGTGGCCCGAGGACGCGCCGCAGCCGCGGCCCCCGGTCGCGGACATCGCCGCCAACGGCCTGGTGGCCGAGGTGGTCCGGGACCGGCCGTGACCGATTACGACGGGTCCAGCTTGGTGCCCGGCGTGATCGCCCAGATCGTGCCGACGTCGACGCCCTCCGCGGCGCACTGGTTGCCGGTGGAACTGACGAACACCGACGCGGTCTCGTCCGGCGGGTAGACGCGCAGGCCGCGCACCGCGGTCGGCGTGCACTCGGCGGCGTCGAAGAATCCGGCGTCCGAGCTCTGCACGATGGTGTGCGCGGCCTTGCCCGGCTTGAGGGTGACGGTGACCTTCTTCTGGGTGCCGCCCCGTTTGAACGGCGAGCCGACCTGCGTGCCTTGGTCGCCGGTGACCCAGGAGACGCCGGGGTATCCGTACAGGGTGCAGGTGTGGTCGGAGGCGTTGGTGAACAGCAGCGCGACGTAGGATGTGCCGGCCGCGCCGCTGCCGTCACCGATCTTGAGCTTCAGGTCGCCGGTGTGGCACCGCGGGGTCGCCACCGGCTTCCCGGACGCCTTTCCGGTCGCTGTCGCGGTTGCTGTTGCGGTCGTTGTCGCGGTCGCTTTTCCGGTCGCCGAGGTCGTCGGTGACACCGCCGGCGGTGCGGCCGGCGCAGAGCTGGGCTGCGACGACGCGGAACAACCGGCGGCGAACAGCAGGGGCGTGCAGAGCAGGACGATCGCGGCGCGCTTCATGCCTGAAGTTGTAACCCGCGCTCCGGTGTCCGAACCTCCTCCATTCGTGCCGCCGGACGATCTCTGTCAGATATCGACCAGTAGCAGCGCCGCCGCCGGGCAGATCGCGACCGCGTCGCGGACCGCGTCCCAGTGCTCCGGAGCCGGGACCGGCTGCAGAACGATCGCCACGCCGTCCTCGTCGCGCTGGTCGAAGACCTCCGGGGCGGTCATCACGCACTGACCGGCGGCGATGCACTTGGGCTCGTCGAACTCGATCCGCTTCACCACCGGACCGGCACCTCCTCGAGGCCACCGACGATCAGCCCGTCCCGCCGGCGCAGCTCCCCGGCCGGCACAGCCAGCTCGAGGGTGGGCAACCGGTCGAGCAGCACCGCGAGGACGACCTGCAACTCGGTGCGGGCCAGGGCCTGGCCGAGGCAGGAGTGCGGGCCCACGCCGAACGCCAGGTGCGGGTTCGGCACCCGGTCGATCAGCATCTCGCCGGCCTCCGGGTACGCCCGCTCGTCCCGGTTGCCCGAGGCCATGCTCACCACCACGGTGGTGCCCGCCGCGATCGGGCAGCCGGCCACCTCGATGTCCTCGGAGATGTAGCGGGGCAGGCCGAAGCCGGGGTTGGCGTCGAAGCGCAGCGACTCCTCGACCGCCGAGTTGATCAGGCCGCGGTCGTCGAGCAGCCGTTCCCAGCGGCGCGGGCGGTCGGCGAGCAGCATCGAGACCATCTTGCCGATCATGTTGGCGGTGGTCTCGTGCCCGGCGACCAGCAGGCCCTGCGCCGTGATGACCAGCTCCTGCTCGGACAACCGGCCGTCCTGGCTGTCGACCACCGCGGCCAGCTCGCTGAGCAGGTCGTCGCCGGGCTTGGACCGCTTGTCCTGCACGTGCTGGACCATGAACGCCTGGAACTCGGCGGCGGCGGTGGTCAGCTCGTCCTGATCGTATTTGGTCAGGTTGAGCATGGCGTCGGACCAGTGGGAGAACTTGTCGCGATATCCGGGGTCGACGCCGAGCAGTTCACAGATGACGAAGACCGGGAGCGGGAAACCGAGTGCCGACTGCAGATCGCCGGGCTGCCCACCGGCGAGCATGTCGTCGATCAATTGGTGGGCGATCTCCTCGATCCGGGGGCGCATCGCGGTGACCCGTTTGACGGTGAACGACTTGTTCATCATCCGGCGCCAGCGCGGGTGGTCGGGGCTGGCCGTCATCGCCGAGTTCTCGCTGCTGAACACGCCGCCGTCGTCGGCGGTGGAGACCTTGGCGGCGTCCGGCGCGGTCAGGCTGTGCGTGAAGCGCGGGTCGGCGAGCAGCTCGCGGACATCGGCATACCGGGTGAGCAGCAGGGCTTCGTCGCCGCTGACCATCCGGACCCGGGACACCGGGCACTCGTCGCGCAACCGCTCCCATTCCGGGGACGGTTCGAGGGCGGCGGGGTGAGCGAACGGGTAGACGGGAACCGTTTCAGACATGGGTCCTCCATTGTGTCCGGCCACGGCCGACCGTAAGCGAGAAGAATGATTTGTACAAGGGCGCCCGAAACGATCAAGGGATTCACCAGTGGCTATGGTTTAGGCCGATATTTTGCCGCCTTGCTACCTTCTTGACCATGGCGATTGACTTCCTGGTGGTCCTGCGCGGCTACGACCGGTTCGCAGTGGACAAGCTGTTCACCCAAGCCCAGGACGCGGTGAGCTCGGGCAGCCAGCTCGCCCGCACGGCGGCCCGCGATGCGCTCACCGGCGCGGAGTTCGGCGCCTCCCTGCGCGGCTACGACCGCGCCCAGGTCGACCTGGCCGTCAAGATCATGGCCGACGTCCTCACCCGCATCCCCTGACCGCCACTCACCCGCGAGGCCGCAGCCACTGCGGACCGCTGCGCGCCTCCGGACGCCGGCTGGTTTCCAGAGGTGCCTGGGGTACGGTGAGACACCCCTGAGTCATCGTGACCTTGCAGGACGTCTCGCGGACGTGAAAATAGGCGCAAGGTACTCGCCCGACACCCTGCTCAGAGCCGCGGTGCGGGTCGGCGCGCGGCAGGCCTTTCCCCCTGAGTCACCTGCGATTTTGCCACTTCGGAGGTACTGCGGCGGATGGCCCGGGAGGCTATTTTCCGGTCAGAGCTGTGAGGATCATGGGGTGCTGTTCCGGGTCGTGGTTTGACTCGCCTGAGAACTGACGTCGATGTCTTGAGCTGGATCTGTCGACCATGGTTCGGAACGGTGCGTGTGATCCCGGACCGGTGCCGCGTGTCCCGATAGGGGCCTTGCCGCAAACAAGGGCGCCGTCACAGTTCTGACCGCTGCCACCGGTCCGGGGTTGGCCATCCTCGTGTGCCCCCCGAACAGGAAACAGCGAACATGACCTCTGCCAGCATGCCCGATCTGCTCTGCGGGCAGCAGCCCGACCTGCCCGAAGACCTTGTGATCGGGGTCGACACCCACCGCGACGCCAACGTCGTGGTGGCGTTGTCGGTCACCGGCCGGGTCCTGGGCAACGCGTCGTTCCCGACCACCACGGACGGCTACCAGCAGTTACTGGCCTGGAGTCGTACCCGCGGCCGGCTATGCCGCGCCGGGCTCGAGGGCACCGGTTCCTACGGTGCCGGCTTGAACCGTTACCTGCACAATCAGGGCGTCGCCGTCATCGAGGTCAACTCCACCGACAAGGCCACCCGGCGGCGCCGCGGCAAGAACGATGTCATCGACGCCGAACACGCCGCCCGGGCCGTGCTGGCCGGCACCGCCACCGCGGTCGCGAAAACCGTCGACGGCCCGGCCGAGGCCCTGCGGCTGCTCAAACTCGCCAAGAACTCCGCGGTCAAGGCCCGCACCCAGGCCCTCAACCAACTCAAAGCGGTCCTGGTCACCGCCGACGCGACCCTGCGCGACAGCCTGCACGGACTCGGCCCGAAAACCCTGCTGCGCCGGTGCGCGGCGCTGACCGCCGGCCCCGACCTGAGCCACGCCGCGACCGCGGCCGCCTACACCCTGCGCAGCCTGGCCGTCCGGATCCTCGCCCTGAGCACCGAGATCGACGAGGTCACCGCACAGCTGCACACGATCATCGACGCCCACCGCCCGCAGCTGCTGCAACGGCTGGGCGTCGGCCCCGACATCGCCGCGACCCTGCTGATCACCGCGGGTGACAACCCCGGACGGCTGCGCCACGAAGCCGCGTTCGCCGCGCTCTGCGGCGCCAGCCCCGTCGAGGTGTCCTCCGGGCGCACCGACCGCCACCGCCTCAACTTCGGCGGCGACCGGCAAGCCAACGCCGCGCTCTACCGCATCGTCCTGACCCGGCTACGCCACGACCCCGCCACCCGCGCCTACCGCGACCGCCGCAAAACCGAAGGGAAAACACCCCGCGAAATCATCCGCTGCCTAAAACGCTACATAGCACGCGAAATCTACAGCCTTCTACTCCCCGCAACCCCTTGACGAACATAGGGGCATCCAGCCGGAGACCGGGGAAGCGCGCTGCGGTCCGCGGTGACGCGGTGTCGCGTCGGCCGCACGGGCGGGACGTGGCTCGTGGCCTACCGGGCGCTGCGTGTGCGGACCGGATCAGGCGCGTTCGCCGGGGCGGACCAGGCCGCTCTGGTAGCCGATCACCACGAGCTGGGCGCGGTCGCGGACGCCGAGCTTGGTCATCGCCCGGTGCACGTGGGTCTTGGCGGTCAGCGGCGAGAGGACCAGCAGCGCGGCGATGTCCTCGTTCGACCGGCCCAGGGTCACCAGGCGGACCACTTCGCGTTCACGGTCGGTGAGCAGCTCCAGCTCCGGTGGCACCCGCAGCGGCTGGTCGTCCGGGGACAGCAGCCGGTCGATCAGCCCCTTCGTGGCCCGCGGGGTCGGCCGTGAACGTCTCCAGCAGCTCGGGCAGCCGATCCAGACCCGGCTGCGGCTGGTGCTCGGCCTCGGCGTCGCCCGGCTGGCGCAGCAGCCCGACGATCGCGGCCAGCTCCTTGAGCACCATCCCGGACGCGCGCCGGATGTGGTTCAGCGGCGGTTCGGCGGCCTCGGGCTGCCGGGACAGCGCGTAGACCGCCGCACCGGCCTGCACGTTGATCACGGCCATGTGGTGCGCGACCACGTCGTGCAGCTCCCGGGCGATCCGCAGCCGTTCCTCGGCGACCCGGTGGCGCACCTCGTCCTCGCGGCTCTGACGGCGCCGGCCGCGGTCAGCACACCGGCCTTGACCGCCACCGACCAGTTCGACAGCCACCCACGCATGATCCAACCGTACGTGCGGGGACGTCCCCGCACGTCACTCGCCGGTGGTAACCGCGGGTACACCTACGGTGGTAGCCGCCTCCAGATGATCGAGCACGGCGGTGATCATGGCGGCCAGGTCGAAGCGGGTGACCCGGGTGACGTCGACCTTGAACTGGGTGGCCAGGCGTACGCCCCGGTCGTCGTAGAAGATCGGCTGGGTCCCGCCCGGCGGGTTGCGCAGGCCGTCGTTCCCGCCGGGGTTCAGCACACCCGGGTCCTTGACCACCTGGCGGATCGCGGGCCAGGTCAGCGCGTCCTGAAGTGCGGCCGCCAGTGGCTGGACGGCGAGCTTGGCGGCCGGTGTCGGATCAGCCCACGTGCCGACCTGCACGAACGGGCGGAACAGCCACGACTCGGCGGGGTTGGTCAGGTTGTTGCAGCGCACGTCGACGCCGATCCGCGCGTCCGCGCCACCACCCGGGTGCGCCCGGAAGACCACCAGCATCGGCATGCCGGGGGTGGTGCTGCCGGCGACGCCACCGACCGCGGCCGCGGTGCGCCGGGTCACCAGGTTCGCCACGTACGGCCCGGTCGACGCGCCGATCACGCCGTCGGCCTCCTGGTTCCAGGGGCCCAGCACGCCGGCGATCTCGTCGGCCAGCCAGGCGGCGTACACGTGTGAACTGCCGTGCCACGCCCCGAACAGCGCGACCAGGCTGAGCGGCTGCCACGGAGCCGGCGCCGCGGTCGCGGTCCCGTCGAGGGTGCAGTAGAACAACTTCGCCGACGGCGCCCACTCCGCGTACCGGGCGAGCTGATCGCCGTGTTCGCCGGCGGCGCCCTTCACCTCGAGCACGGCCACCGGTTCCCGGGAGCCCTCGCGGTGCACCACCAGGTCGAGGCGGCTGCGCCGTCCGCCGGTACGCACCTCCCGCGCCGCGGCATACGTGCCGGGTGGCAGGCCGAGCACCGCGACGAGCGGTGTGGCGTCGAGTTCGATCAGGTACGCGAGCAGGTCGCTCGTGTTGTTCTCCGAGGCCAGGAGCCGAGCGAGAGCGGTCATGGCCTGGGACTCTATCGGCCGGTCACGGCACCGGCCTCGCGGGCCAGCTGCAGCTCCTCGCGCGGTTCCACCACCAGGACCGCGATTTTCGCCTCGGCCGCGCTGATCGGGCCGTCGCTCCCCCGGTTGCCGGTGACCGGCGGGCACACGCCGAGCAGGCCCAGCCCGGCGCAGATGGCCTGGCGCACCTCGGGCTGGTCCCAGCCGATCTCGCCGGTGAACACCACCGCGTCCAGGCGGTCCAGCGAGGTCGCCGCGGCCGCGATCTCCCGGCGCACCCGGTGGGTGAACACGTCCAGCGCCGGGTCGCCGACCAGCTCGCGGGTGTCACCGGAGCGCCCGCCGGAAAGCCCGAGCAGCCCGGACCGCTGGTAGAGCCCGTCGGTCAGCTCCTCGCGGGTCAACCGGCCGTCGAGCAGCCACAGCAGCAGACCCGGGTCGACCGCGCCGGAGCGTCTGCTCATCGGCACACCGTCCAGCGGGGTGAAGCCCATCGACGTGTCGACGCTGCGGCCGTTGCGGACCGCGCAGACCGACGCGCCGCCGCCGAGGTGGGCCAGCACCATCTGCAGTTCGCCGACCGGGTGGCCGAGCAGGTCGGCGGCGCGTTCCGCGGCGTACGCATACGAGAGCCCGTGGAACCCGTACCGCCGCAGGCCCCAGCGCTCGCGCCACTCGGCGGGCAGCGGGAACGTCGCGGCATGGGCCGGCAGGTCGGCGTGGAACGCGGTGTCCGGGCAGACCACGTGCGGCACGGCGGGCAGCAGCTCGCGCAGCGTGTCGAGCAGGGCCAGCGCGGGTGGCACGTGCAGCGGTGCCAGCGCGGCGACCTCGTCCAGCCCGGCCCGCAGCCGATCGTCGACGATCATCGGCCGGCGGACCAGCTCACCGCCGTGCACCAGGCGGTGCGCGACGGCGTCCGGGACCGGCCGGCCGCGGACGAACTCCCGGACGATGTCGGTGGCGCCCTCGGACGGGTCGGACAGGTCGCACCGGTCGCCGGCGCGATCGCCGTCGACCATGACCAGGTGCAGGCTGCTGGAGCCGGCGTTGACGGTCAGGATGCCCATGGGTCGTCACTTTTCTCGGCAGCCATAACCCTGGGGATACCCCGCCCCGGCGGATTCATCCCGGCCGCTTCGCCTTTGCCGCAGACATAGACCGGTATCGACAGTATGGTGGCTGCGGGAAAGCGCATTCCTGCTGAGGAGTCGTGATGAAGACCGTCCTGTTGATGCTGGCGACGCTGCTGGCCGCGCCGGGCACTCCCGCCCGGCCGATCCTGTCCCCCGCCGAGGCCGCGCCGTACACCGCGGCGAGCTACTTCGGGTACTCCGGGCCGTACGACAACCCGATCGCCGACCCGTGGCGACCGCCACCGATCAGCACACCGCGACGCGCGGACTTCGTGGTCGGCGGCCGGCACGGCTTCGCCGACGTGCAGCAGGCGGTGAACGCCGCCTACCGCGCCGGCGGCACCCAGCGCCGATCCATAGCGGTCCGGCCCGGGACGTACACCGGCACGGTCTTCATCCCGGCCGGCGGCCCGCCGCTGACCATCTACGGTGACGGCCCCGCTCGCGCCGTGAACCTCGAGTTCACCGTGGACGCCACCATCACCCCGGCCCAGTGGGCGCAACAGGTCAACGCCGGCGGCCGCTACGCCGAGGGCGATCCGGCCTGGTCGATGTTCCAGTCGTGCGCCACCAAGACCACCGCGACCGCCGCGCTGTGCGCCACGGTGGTCTGGGCGCAGAGCACCGACCTGCAGCTCAAAGGCCTGACGATCACCAACACGCTGCTGGACACGGTGGACCGCGGCACGCACCAGGCGCTCGCGCTGCGCACCGACGCCGACCGCACCCAGCTCGAGGGCATGCGGTTGATCAGCCGCCAGGACACGTTCCTCGCGAACGCCGCCGACGTGGACCGGATCGCGCGCGTCGCGGTGCGCCACACGTATGTCGAGGGCGACACCGACTTCGTCTTCGGCCGGGCCGCCGCGGTCTTCGACCGCTGTGAATTCCGCCTGGTCTCGTCGCGCAAGGACTCCGGCGGCGTGATCTTCGCACCGAACACCGCACCCCATTTCCGGTACGGCTTCCTGGTCACCAGGTCCCGCCTCGTCGCGGACGCGGGCTATCGGGCCGCGCCGACCGGCCGCTTCGGCCGGGCCTGGGACCAGGGCGCGAGCGCGACCGGCTACCTGCCGGGCATCACCCCGAACGGCCAGCTGCTGATCCGCGACAGCTACCTGGGTGTGGGATTCGACGTGGCCGCACCGTGGGCCCCGGCCGCGACAACCAGCCGACCGTTCCTGGCCAGGGTCGACGAGGGCCGCGACCTCGACGACGTGAATTTCAACCGCCTCTACGAATTCGCCAACCACGGCCCGTCTGCCGCTTCCTGACCCGCTTCGGTCAGCAAACCCCTTTCCGGTACGGCGGGGAGCCCCGCGGGACCGCCCCCTCCCGACCCGAGCCCTGTAGTGGCCGCAGGCGACGTGCCGCCCGGCTCTCCTCGGCCCGAGCGCTGCCGCGACCGCCCGCGACGTGGCACCGGGCTGAGGAACGCGGCGCGCCGCGCCCCATCCGGCTGGTGCTCAGGGGTGTCTCGCACCCGCCGAGACACCCCTGAGCACCAGCCACCGCTCACGACATCAGGACGATCTTGCCGCGGGCGTGGCCGGTCTCGCTCAACCGATGCGCCTCAACCGCGTCGTCCAGCGCGAACACCCCTGCCACCGGAACCGTGAACCGCCCCTGCTCCGCCAGCCCCGCCGCCACCGCCAGCCCGTGCAGCGCCTGCGGATCAGCACCCGGCCCGGCGGAGCGCGACAGATGAACCCCAGACGCGGCCGCGTTCAGATCAGCAACGGTCACCACCCGGTCCGCACTGCCCACCAGCTTCACCAGGTCGGGCAGCGACCCCTTGCCCGCGCAGTCGAACACCGCGTCGACGCCGGCCGGGACCCGGGTGTCCAGCCCCGGACCGTAGGTCGTCGGCCGCGCACCCAGCGACGCCAGAAACTCGTGGTTGCCCACACTCGCGGTGCCGATCACCGTCGCGCCCCGCGCCACCGCGAGCTGCACCGCGACCGTTCCGACCCCGCCGGCCGCGCCCTCGATCAGCAGCGTGGTGCCGTTCGTGACGCCGAGCCGGTCGAGCACGCGGGTCGCGGTCTCCACGTTCGCGGCCGCGCCACCGGCCTCGGTCCAGCTCAGCGCGGCGGGCTTGGCCGTCCAGGCGGCCAGCACGGCGTACTCCGCGTTCGCACCGCCCAGCCGGGCCAGGTCGACCATCCCGAACACCTCGGCACCCTGACCGACATCGGTCACGCCGGCGCCGACCTCGTCGACGATGCCGGCCGCGTCCACGCCGAGGATGTGCGGGAGCGCCAGTGGCATGAAGTCGCGGAACCGCCCGGAGCGGACCGCGGCATCGGACGGCGTGACACCCGACGCCCGGACCGCGATCCGGATCTCCCCCGGCCCGGCGTGCGGTTCCGGAACCTCGGCGACCCGCAGCACGCTGGGCGGACCGTACTCGGCGAAGTGCAGTGCTCTCATGCCCGGGACGGTAGTGGAACACCCCGTCCGGTTAGCTAAAGTGAGATCCGTGAGCGGTCAGTTGCCTCAGAAATCGGCGCGCCTCCCGGTGCCGGAGACGCCGCGCCCGGACACGCTGCGCTCGGATGCGCGCGACAACCGGGAGCGGATCCTCGCCGTCGCTCGCACCGCATTCGGCGCCGACGGTCTCGGCGTCCCGATGCGCGAGATCGCCCGCCGCGCCGAGGTCGGCCCGGCCACCCTCTACCGCCGCTTCCCCACCAAGGAAGCCCTGGTCATCGAAGCCTTCGCCGAGCAGATGGCGATGTGCACGTCGATCGTCGAGGACGGCCTGTCCGATCCTGATCCCTGGCACGGCTTCTGCACGGTGATCGAACGAGTCTGCGAACTGCACGCCGGCAATCAAGGTTTCACCGCCGCGTTCATGGCCGCGTTCCCGCACGCCATCGACTTCACCACGACCCGCGAGCAGACCCTCCGCGCGGTCGGCGAACTCGCCCGCCGCGCCAAGGCCGCCGGCCACCTACGCTCCGACTTCGTCATCGGCGACCTGCTCCTGGTCCTCCAGGCCAACAGCGGCGTCCGCGCGGAAACCCCGGCCGACGCCCTGCTCGCCGCCCGCCGCTTCGCCGCCCTGCAGATCCAGGGCTTCCGCGCGCTACCGGGCGCGCCCCCACTGCCACCCCCGGCCCGCCTGCCCCTGCTTCCGGTCGGCTGACCGAGACCGCGGCTCCGGACCGCCAAGACCCAAAACCATCCCGCCGCTCGCCGCCGCGTCCGCTTTCGATCCTCCTTTGGTACGAAGTACGGAGCGCCCGCCCGTGAGGCCAACCCGACACCGGGCTGGCGGCCGCGCGCTGCGGCCTGGAGTGGTTGCGGTCTCGCGTCGGGCGACGCGCCACGGCCCGGTGCACCACGGGCGTCGCGCGCAGCCCCACGGGCGGGACTCGGCTCGTAGCCTACGGACGTGCGCTCCACATTCGTACAATATAGGGTTTATCGGACGTGAGAATCCAGCGGCGCGGCGAGCCAGTTCCTCGGTGCCGTGCCGAGGTGCTGGGCGAACACCCGCGAGAATGAGGACGCGTTGGCGTATCCGAGTTCCGTCGCGACAGTGGACACGGCAGCGCCAGCGCGCAGGCGCTCCTGGGCGATGGTGAGCCGCCACTGCGTCAGGTATTGCCCCGGGGTGGCGCCGATGACCTCCTTGAAGTGGGCCGCGAAGGCGCTGCGGGACATTCGTGCCTCGCGTGCCATGCCGTCCAGCTTCCAGTCCGCTTCCGGGGAGTCGTGCAGCGCGACGAGTGAGGGAGCCAGGCGTGGGTCGGCCAGGCCGGTCAGGATGCCCGAGGGCAGGCCGAGCTCACCGGCGTGGTCGAGGATCCAGCGCAGCAGTTGGATCAGGAGGACCTCGAACAGCCGGTCGGCGACGAGCCGTTGACCGCAGCGAACATTGTCGACCTCGTCGAACAGCAGTTGCAGTAGTGGCTGCAGTCCCCCCAAGGCGTCGAGCGGGACGACGAGCACGGGTGGCAGTGTCCGCATCAGAGGGTGCGTCGCCCCTCCCTCGACATCGAGCGACGCGCACGTGAAGTCGGAGTCGGCGGCCGGCGCGTTGTGGAAGGCGTGCTCGAGGGGCCGCGGGTAGAAGATCAGACTCGGCCGGTCGATCTCGATCCGCCGCACCGCGCCGCCGGGCTCGCGATGGGTGACCGCCATGTCTCCGCGCCGCAGGATGTGCAGGAAGCCCCGGCCGGGCTGGGCCGCGAACGTCGTCACACCGCAGAGCGGGCCGGTGTGGAACAGCCTGGTGGTGACCCGGAACCGCTGCAACAGCGGGCCGAGTCGATCGAAAGTCTCCACGCCACCATCGTATGGACGATCCGCTAAGAACCAAAGATTTTATGATACGTATCGTCCGCCTGCGCCGGGCAGGCTGGGTGACGCAGCCCCGACATGGGGGCGCTCACCTCAGATGGGAAACAGCTATGACGAACGTGCCCCTGGTCGACCGTGACTCCGCCACCGGCGAGGTCAAGGAGCAGCTGGACCAGATCCACGCCGCCTTCGGTGCCGTGCCCGCGATGTTCAAGGCGGTCGCGAACTCTCCTGCCGCGCTCAAGAGCATGTGGGGGTCGTTCGGTGCGTTCTCCGGCGGCACCCTCGGCGCGGCCCTGGGCGAGCAGATCGCCGTGGCGGTCGCGAACCGCAACTCGTGCGAGTACTGCCTGGCCGCGCACACCGTACTCGGTAAGAAGGCGGGTCTGAGCCGCGACGATCTCACCGCCGCGCAGGTCGGCGAGTCCGGCGACGCCCGTACCGCCGCCCTGCTCGGCTTCGCCCTGAAACTGGTCGATGAGCACGGCCAGGTCACGGCCGAGGACATCGCGGCCGTCCGCGCGCACGGCTGGAGCGACGAGCAGATCGTCGAGACGATCGCCCAGGTCGCCCTCAACCTGTTCACCAACTACGTCAACATCGCCCTCGGGGTGCCGGTCGACTTCCCGGCCGTGGCGCTGCGCCGGGCGAACTGACCCCGGCATCGGAGAACCCGGGGTGCATCGCTTCTCGATGCACCCCGGCCCCGAGCCCGCGTTATTGCCTCGTCCTGACAACACCCGCGGCCTACGATCGACCACCATGATCGGGAACTGGATCGACGGAGCGGAACGGGTGGCAGTGCTCACCGGCGCGGGAATCTCAACGGATTCCGGGATTCCTGACTACCGTGGACCGTCGGGCGTGTGGACTCTCGATCCGGAGCTGGTCAAGGCATTCACGTATCAGTCATTCATGGCCGACGCCAGCGTTCGGGCGGCGTTCTGGCGCACCTACCATGGTCACCCGGCCTGGCGGGCCCAGCCGAACACGGCTCACCGGGCGCTCGCCGACCTGGAACACTCCGGTGTCGCGGTGCGTGTCCTGACGCAGAACATCGACGGGTTGCAGCAGCGCGCCGGCTCCAGCCCGCGCAAGGTGATCGAGCTGCACGGCACGATGCACCAGGTGATCTGCACCGGCTGCGGCCGACGCACGCCGAGCGAACAGACGTTGACGAGGGTCGAGGCCGGCGACAGCGACCCTCGTTGCATCGACTGCGGAGCGATCCTGAAGCTGGACGTCGTCCTGTTCGGCGAGCATCTCAACCCCGCCACCACCGGCCTGGCCGAACGGATCGCCGCCAATGCTCAGCTCATGCTCGCCGTCGGCACCTCATTGCAGGTCGAACCGGTCGCCTCGCTGTGCGCGGTGGCCGTCAACGCCGGCCACCGCCTGGTGATCGTCAACCGCGATCCGACCCCCTACGACGACCTCGCCACCGCGGTGATCCGGGAACCGATCGGTGTGGTCCTTCCGCAGATCTGTGCCGCCCTCAGCACGTCCGACCAAGCCCTGAAATGATCGCCGGACCCGGCATGACCTCGGATCACCCGCGTCGACGAAGGACCGCGCCGAGACACGCCAGCCGTTGTGACGGTCGACGAACGGACCATTCTGATGGACGAGGTGATCTCGTACGCTGCCGGGCGTGGGTGACTTCCTCACCACGACGCTGGCGCGGGTGCCGGACGGATTCGACCTGCCAGAGCCGCTGCGCCTGCTTTTCGCCTGGGTCGACGAGCAGGGTTTCGTGCCAGGCGGACCTCGACCGAAATGGGATCGACGGGCCGTCGACGTCAAGGTAGAGCAGCGGACGGTTCCTGGTGACCGGCTTGGCACATCATTGGACCGCCTGCCGTGAGCCGGTCATCGAGCCGCGCCTCAGGGTGAACGTCAAGCTGAGGGCAGCCATGTGCCCGATTGCGATACGGCCGCCCTTCGCCACCACCTACACGTCCAGGTCGACCAGGTAGCCGGACATGTGACGTGGGGTAGGTCGGTAGGTGTCTACCACACGCAACCGCACTTCTTCCTCAGGACGCAGCAGGCGAGCGTAGAACCGCTTGGGCGGGGCGTCCACCATCCGCTGGAAGTTAGCACGGGACAAAACCGCTGAGGGGTCGCGCGGGTCCATGAGAACACCCCCTTGAAGTGTGAGTAGTCGTCAGGTGCCGACAGGCTTTTAGCGGGCATTAATTCCGCCGAAGGCTCGGATCGAACAGCACGTTAACTAATGTGAGCCAATTTCTCAACCGCACGAAAAGGATCCACAAAAGAATCGCTCACGCCGTCATGTAAGCATCAATCTCGGCGGAACGCCCAAGCCGTCTCTTACTGTGCACCCGCACCATGGACACTCGTTATGGCACAGTTGCCAGATTTGCCGCGGGGCCGAAGAGCCGGCCCGGACAATCGACTACGTGCGAGCGGAAGGGAACAACGCGCTCGCCGACATCGTGCGGTTGGCGGTCGGTACCTGAACGCGTACGAACATCGACTCCCACGCACTGCCAGGCCACGGCAGACTGGACCGCTTGACCTGGTTGGATCCCGAAACCAAGGCATGAGCCGAACGCGAAGCCGCTGCCACACCACGACGGGGACACCACCGCCGACCACGCAACCCGACCGAAGGCCGCGTCTACTTCGTCCGCAAGAAAGTGGCCGGGAAGACGTCGATGGAAGCAATGCGGGCGCTGAAGCGGCGGCTGTCCGACATCGTCTACCGGCAGATGGTCAACGACGCCACTGCGGCGATGGCGACGGGCTCGGGAGGACACCAGGGAACGTCAACAAACTCCAGCGCGACCAGCTTGCATCCCCACACCGGCTCTTCGGAGAAGTCACTTCCCGAACCCGCCGACGACAAGCTTAGCGATGCAGCCAACGTCTTGCCACAGAGAGGAGCAGTTCAGCACGTCCGAACAGCCCTGACGTCAATCACCGAGCGTCAACGCCAACTAACGTCCTGTCAATCCGATCGTGGTCGCGTGACTGGGCGACAGGATGACTGGTCCGGGCCAACCCCGTACGACCGCCGCGATCTGTGCGCGCAGTGGCTGGGCCGGCTGCAGGTCGTGACCGAGCGACCAACTCTTCAGCAGGCCATGGGTGGTGTCCAGGGCGGTGGTGACCATCGTGTGGGCGCGGGCTTTGTCGTCCCAGGTGTACCAGAGCGCCCATCCCTCGACGCGGGCCTCCACGCCGAGACGAGAGCAGCCGGCGAGATAGCTCGCCTGCGCCGCCGGATGGTCACTCGGTGAGATCACCGCAGCGCCGCCAAGGTGCTGAAGCGGCCGGTCGTCCTCGACGCATCCGTCCCCTGCAAAGTGCTCCCGCCGCAGGTGGCGAGCCAGTTGGTTCACCGCCCGCTGCAACGTCGTGGCATCGTCGGGATCCGACCCGTGCAGCAGCGATCCCTCGTCCTGGGCCGCATCGACGACGTCGCGGGCAAGCAGCCCGATCTGTCGCAGATAGTCCTGGTCACTCAGTTCCACTTCCAGCACTCGGCAAGTGTGACCAGCACGTCGGCTCCTGTCGCACCAATTGAAGCTCAGCGTCGCTGACACGCTCGCGGCCCGGCCCTCCCTGTTTCTGCAGCGTCCGACATTCGGCCGGAGCGAGCGCGGACTACCGGGACCGCGGGACACCGTCGGTAGCGAGCGATTCGCGGCAGATGCGGATGCCGCGCGGTGGTGGGTCCCAGCCGTGCCGGCCATTTTCTTGCCGTCACGATGGTCTGCGGTCGGGGGCGGATGTCGGTGAGTGCTTGACTTTCCAGCGGCTGCAACGTTGAGGATTCCCCCATGGAAGAACACTCCGGCCTGCTTACTATCGGCCAGCTCGCGCGCCACACGGGTATTGCGGCGCGCACTCTGCGTTTCTGGTCGGACGAGGGCGCGGTCCCGCCGGCGGGCCGGTCGGCGAGCGGCTATCGGCTCTACGACGCCGCTTGTGTGGCTCGCGTCGAACTCGTTCGGACCTTGCGGGAACTGGGGTTGGGGCTCGATGACGTGTGCCGGGTACTCGATGGCCGGGCCACGGTCGCCGAGGTCGCCGCGGCGCATGTGACTGCGCTCGACGCGCAGATCAGTTCCCTGAAGGTCAGCCGGGCGGTGTTGTCCACCGTAGCGAAACGCGGTTCCACTACTGAGGAGACAGCACTGATGAACCGGTTGGCACGGCTTTCAGCTACCGAACGGCTGCAGATCATCGAGGACTTCAAAGCGGATGTGTTCGGTGGTCTCGACCTCGAGCCGCGTCTGCGTGAGCGGGTACGCGACGTGCGTATCGCATTGCCCGACGACCCCACGCCTGCGCAGGTGGATGCCTGGATCGAGCTGGCGGAACTGGTACAGGACCCGGCGTTCCGGGTTCGCATGCGAGCCTTCTTGGATCTGAACACCCCGATACCCGGGCGGAGCTATCCTCCCGGGGCGCGCATCTGGTGGGCCCGGCAGGTTGCGGAAACCGTCGCCGAAGCCAGAAAAGCTGGACTTCAACCCGATGAGCCCGCTGCGGCCGAACTGGTTGCCAGGATGTTCAGCAGCATCGAGCTGGTCTCTGTACTGGCGTCTCTGGAGGCAGGCATGGAGGCAAACGCGGAACAGTACCGCGTGCTTGTCGCTCGCGTACGCGGAAAACGCAGTGCACCGGACGCCACTGAGGAACTCCAATGGCTTGCAGCCGCTTTGCGGATCGCCGCCGCAAAAGCAACTCGTCAGCAGTGACCACCGCGATCTGCGCACAATGAAGCTAACTCTCATCGCCATGATCGAATGCACTCAACTCGGCAGTTAAGCGGGCTGAAGTACTCCCGTTCGACCACACCCCGTAAGCCGCGTGTTCGACTATCAGGAAATGCACGTGACAACGGGGCTGCCGCGGCGGCAGCAACCGGGCCTTGGCTGAGCTGTTCAACGAGCTGATGGACACGATCGAGGCACACTTCACCCGGCCCGAACCCCGGCGCCGGTCCGGGTCCGGTACTTCGACGCCGGGCTGCTGGCGCCGTCACCGGTGAAGAACTGCTGGACGATCGCCGAGCACGCCGGCGATGACGGCCCCGGTGCAGTAACCCGGTCAAACGGTCGTACCGATCATGGTGTCATCCCGGGCAGATGCATCTGCCCGGCCCCGGCAGGGCGCGCGCCGAGGCCGTTCGAGGACCGTTTCAACACCCTTTGAACAGCAAGACCTTTTCGTACGCCAAAGGTGATGGGTCTTGGCCGTGAAATTGGTCGCCCACATGGACTCGGTGTCCTGGGGCCGGTTCCGTCGTTGGGCGTAGACGAGTCAGACCCCCCGATACCAAGGATGTGAAATGAGCGGTTGGCAGAGTTCCCTCGAAGGCGGCAGCGGATGTCTCGACCTCGGTCGCGGTCTGTTCGGCGGCGGGGACCATGGCATCGGCCACGGGCAGCACAACGGAGGATGGGGCCGCGCCGATGACTGCGGTGACGGCATCGGCCACGCCGGCGGCGGCGCCGACAACGGCTGGGGCGGCGACAACGGCTGGGGCGGTCTCGGCGGTGACCCGAGCCGGGGCAGCTTCGACGACTGCGACCCGGGCCGGGGCGGCGGTCCGATGGGCCACGACCACCACATGATCCCGTTCTGCCACTGACGACGTGCGCTGACAGCCGGCGGCAACGTGCTGCCGGCTGCCAGCCGGGCACCGGCACCTGACGGAGGCTGCGTTGACTTCTCCCCGCCCTAAAGGACGGGAATTCCGGTGGTCGTCCGCCGGGTTTCCTGCTTCATCGCCTGCTGCCCCGGACGGAGGTTCCCCCGTTGAGGTCTTACGCCAGCTCCACAGGCGGACACCGCCAGCCCGCCGGCCAGAATGTTGCGTGCCGCGTTAACGTCGCGGTCGTGGGTGGTGCCACAGCGGCACATCCACTTTCGTACGTTCAGCGGCATCTTGTCAGCGATGGCTCCGCATGCCGAGCAGACCTTGGACGACGGATACCAGCGGTCGATCACGACCAGGTCCCGGCCGTACCACTCGACCTTGTACGTCAGCATGCGGCGGAAGTCGTGCCAGGCCGCGTCGCTGATGGCGCGGGCCAGACTGTGGTTCTTGACCATGTTGCGCACGGCCAGATCCTCGATCACGAGCGTTTGGTTCTCACGCACGAGCCGAGTGGTCAGTTTGTGCAGGTGGTCGCGGCGGCGGTCAGCGATCCGGGTGTGGACTCGGGCGACTTTCAGCCGGGCCTTGGCCCGGTTCGCGGAGCCCTTGTCCTTGCGGGCCAGCTCGCGCTGCGCACGGACCAGCCGCGTGCGGTCGGCACGTTCGTGGCGGGGGTTGGCGACCTTCTCCCCGCTGGACAGGGTGATCAGGTGGTCCAGCCCGGCGTCGATGCCGACGGCCGCCGTGGTGGCCGGGGCCACCTCGATGGTGTCCTCACAGAGCAGGGACACGAACCAGCGACCCGCGCAGTCGCGGGACACCGTCACGGTGGACGGCGACTGACCCTCGGGCAGGGGCCGGGACCAGACGATGGCCAGCGGGGCGCTTGTCTTGGCCAGGGTCAGTTCACCGTTCTTCCACCGGAAGGCGGACGGGGTGAACTCGGCCGAGAGGCGGGACTTGCGCTTGGACTTGAAGCGCGGGTACCTGGCCCGCTTGTCCCAGAACGCGGCGAACGCGCCTTGCAGGTGCCGCAGGCACTGTTGCAGCGGGACCGAGGAGACCTCGTTGAGGAACGCGAGGTCCTCGGACTTCTTC